>JAAYDR010000113.1 GCA_012729115.1 Clostridiales bacterium
ATCCCCATCCTCGATGAATACGTGCGCTTGTCCGTCGTAGATGTCCGTCCTATAATTCGCGGCAAGGTCGGAATGACGGATCACGCCATAAAGAATATAGATCGTCTTGCCGCTGTGTATCACCGGCACAGCATGGCGGATCACCATTTCATCGGCATTCAGCGTGCTTGGCATCAGGTTGGAGATGTAAGCACCCGCCGCTGCTTCCCCGGTGAAGTCAAGCGTCTCGGACACATCCCGCACCATACCGTCTGGATACAGCATTGTGTTATCCGGGAACAGCAGCTCTGTAAAGGAGATGTAGCTCCCATCAAAACGAAAGGTGTTGAATACCTCGCACAGCTTTTCATTGTCCGGATTCTCCATGCGGGCTATGGTCGCTGCCATGGCGGTAAGGATCGCACGGTCAGAATCAGCTGATTTCTTGATTTCATGAGCAAGATATTTGGACGTATTCGCAAGTTTTTTAAAGCTTTCCTGTTCCATCTGACTGTTGACGTCATGGATTGTTGTCACGATGAGCACACTCAGGAAAACAGCGACAACGGCCGTCAAGATGATTACAATGATGATTTGCCGTCTGTTCATGTTGTACCGTCCTATTTCTGACATGAATGATATTCATGTATGAATTCCACTGTCTATTCCCGTTGGTCTGATCACTCGCATTATACCGCTCTTCCATTGGTCTTTCAAGCACTGCCGGGTAATGGGATGCAAGGCTCAGTGCATCATATACCTGAAGCAGCAGTAACATCGTTTGTCTCTGGTTTGGCTCAGTACGGATTGATGAGTGATTGATTGGGTGGGAAGCACATAAGCGTTTCTGATCTTCACGGTGGCAACGTTTCATCTTGCCATTTTGTCTTGGGTATAAAACCGGATCAGATAATTGTAAATTCCTTCTTTTGCTCCTGTACCATGCGGCCGTACATACAAGATCATCTGCTAATGAGAAGGTGTTTTTCACATAATAAGACCCAGGATACCAAGGTCTTCAGAATTCATCATCTCGTCTCACGCTTGCCGATTCTGAGATCCTATGGTATATTCATCCATGATGCGAATCGTTTTTCATACAAAGGAGAAGATCATGCCCAAAGCAGAAAGAGTTGCATCCACACTCCGTCGTGCCCTGGTGGCTGTAGTGGCGGCAGCGCTCCTTTTATCGTTGACGCCTGTGGCACAGACCCAGGCAGCATCCCATGACAATCCCCTCATTCACCCAAAGGAGTATAAACCGCTTCAGCCCGGCAGCATTCCTGTGAAGAAGGAGTTTGTCAACATTCTTCTGCTCGGTTTTGACGCGGATTATAAATCTTATGCCCAAGATGGTGGAGACTCTCATACAGATGCGATGATGGTGGTATCCATCAGCACCACCGATCATACGATCAGTTTAATCTCGCTGCCAAGAGATACATTGACCTATGTTCCTGGTATCCGCGGGATTTACAAGCTCAATGGCGCAGTGAATGCCGGCGGGGGAAAGAATGAAGACGGACTGCTCAAAGCATGCCAGTCCGTATCGGTTTTGCTAGGGAATGTGCCCATAGACTATTACTTTGGCATTGATATGGACATGATTCCAAAGGCTGTGGACCATTTGGGCGGCGTTGACCTGAATGTTGCCATTCCTTTCTCAACGCAGTCAGGGAAGCGCTACAGCACAGGGATGAAACATTTGGATGGTGAGGCGGTGTATAGCTACATGCGTGCCCGCAAGAGTGCTGAGGGCACGGATAAGGCCAGAACCAGGAGACAGCGGTCCGCCATCGCAGCCATCCTTCACAAGATTCAACAGGAGAAGCTCTTTTTAAAGCTTCCGCAAATTCTGCTGGATATCCAGGGAGGGTATTACACCAACATTTCTCCCACGGCACTCCTGCCGTTGCTGCCCCTGGCGATGAACGCGGATGTAAAAACTATGAAGATGGTTTCAATGGAGGGTTCCCTGAGAGTAGCGCTGAACGACTGGAATATCCATTTTGTGAATCAGGAAGCCAGGAGAGATCTGATTGAGGATATATTTGGGATAGATGTCCAGCCACTACGATACAGTTCCTATTCCTACTGTCAGTGGCTGGTGGGTAACGGGCAGGCCGGAGATGGTGCTTTGGGCGTCCTGAGATACCTGTATGTAACCGACCAGGTGCTTGAATATGCCTTGGAGTCAGCGGACCCTGCAGGAGAGATTGCCCCTGCCCGCCAGGCTGTCGCGGAACTTCGGGGCCGGTTGGAAGATGCTTTCTGTGAGACTTCGGAACGCGTGGACCGAATTAAGGGAAGTTACAAGACGGACCCAGAATCAGTGAAGTTGAACCGGGAGATGAATGAGGTGAAGGAGCAATTATATACAGCTGTGAAAGAACTGGCAGAGAAGTCCGGCTTTCCAGGTGACTCGGGTAAAGGACCATTGGGACAGGGCGACTTGCGCTGGGCTTACCCGGCACGCTGGGAAACCGATCCGGCGATCAATGAAGTATATGTGAACTTTCACTGATCCGCTGAGATGCGGTGTTCACATCAGAGATTGGATATCTGTACATACAATGGATGCGTTTTGTACTCTTTTACGCAGACAATCGTCGCCTGCATGGCTCGTCCTTGAATGGATGTGTCCTGTGTTGCGGCTGTTAATCCTTTGCGTAGAATGTCTGCCTGAAGGACTTGAAAGCAGTGATGGTCGCTGACAGGCGTCCAAACAGGCGGTTCCCGGGTTTCGTCAAAATGGCATCCCAGCACGGGCTGTAAATCGACCACATCTTCGACCGCCTGTCGCAGTATGGCCTCGTTGGGCGGGCTGGACAGCACTGCGACCAGATAGATCATCCCGATTCCGCTCACCCCATGAGACAGATGGTTTGTCCAATCCTGGCCCGTGGTCTCATAGCTTCGTTCCATGTTCATCGTTTCTTCCTTCGCTTCTCCCATTGGTAGTATCAAAGTTGTTTTGTCGGTTGATGGAAGATGATTCCAAAGCCTCTATCGTTTCATCACACCAGTATATTTGGCAAGGCGTTGTGCCAGGAGACATTAGCCATCCAGCAATTCACAGCCAAAGAACACCTGTCGGTTTTGAGAAAATTATACATATTTTCTCTGGAATACTCAGCAATCTGTTTGATGTAACGGCACTATGAAACTGCAAAAATGCGGAACCTGATATGTGTAACGGGCCAGACCTGCTATGAATTATCGTTTCCGAACGTTCACAGCGTATCGTATTTTCAACGCTTGCGTGATGGCAATTTAATCTGACGAATATGGATTGTTGTTTTTTTAAAAAACAGAAAACATTGATAGAATGATTGAATTTTAACAATGACGGTGCTATAATGCCCCTAAACGCCGGAAAAAACCGGAAATTCTCATATCTGAAAGGAGAACTACCATGAAAAAATTCGTTGCTCTTGTTCTGGCTGTGGTTATGATGCTGAGTCTGACCACCGTGTTCGCCGAAGAACACGAAGAAGTAACCCTGGATTGCCACGTCATCTGGTCCGCAGAGACGGAAGCAAACCGCGAGCCCTTACTGAAGACCATGGAAGAGTTCCAGGCCGCCTATCCCTGGATTAAAGTCAATCTCGTGATGGATGAAGCCAACGCCTGGAAAGATGCCGGCGAAACCCTGGCGCTGAGCGACAGCCTGCCCGATGTGTTCTATTGGAATGCGGGCGGCGTGCTTTGGAATCTTGTTGGTTCCGGAGACATCCTGCCTCTGAACGACTATCTGACCGATGACATCATGTCCCGCATTGAAGGCGGCACCCTGACCGATATGACCTTCGATGGGAAGATCTATCAGCTTCCCTATACCAAGGCCTGCTCCGCCCTTTATTGCAACACTGAGCTGTTCGACCAGTACGGTGTGAAAATCCCTGAGACCTGGGATGAGCTGATTGAGGCTGTGAAGACCTTCAAGGCTGCCGGTGTCACCCCCATGACCGTTGGCGGTTCCGATCAGTGGCCCACCAATATGTACACCGATATCATCAACCTGCGTTTCGCCGGTGATGCTGCATGCCGTGCCTGCTATTACAAGACTGAAGGCGCTACCTTCAAGACCCAGGATTGGCTGGACGGTATGAATGCTTTCAAGCAGCTGATCGACCTTGGCGCCTTCCCCGACAATGCCGCTTCTCTTACCCGTGACGAATCCGAAGTTGCATACTTCGCCGGTGAGATCCCGATGTATGTACACGGTCAGTGGTTTGCGGGTTCCCTGTCTGCCGAAATGCAGCAGAAAGTCAAGGCTGTGAAGTTCCCCACCGTTGAAGGCAAGGATACCGACAATCAGTGGATGGGCGGCGCTGCGGAAGGTTTCTGTGTTTCTTCTTACACGAAGCATCCCGATGAGGCCTTCATTCTGTGCCAGTTCCTGGCTGAAGGGCTGTCCAAGAACGGTTTCATCTCCGGCGCGGGCCTGCCTGCCTGGAAGTATGATTTCTCTGCCTACACTGACATCAACCCTGTTCTGCTGCAGATCGTTGAAGCCACCTCTACCGCGGAATCCTTCCTGCTGTGGGGCAACACTGCTCTGACCGGTGAAGATGCTACTCTGATCGGCGCGACTGTTTATCAGTTGCTGAACGGAGAAATTACCGCCGAAGAATGGTGCGATGAAATGGAGACCATTTTCCAGTAGTTCATGCGATCGGCGGGGGGTACGGTGATACCGCGCCCCCCGCTTTTCCTTATTTCCTTTGCTGACAAGGAGGTTCCCTTATGAAGCGCGTTTTGTCGAATAAGTGGAGTATAGCGGTGTTTGTTCTGCCCACCGTGCTGTTCTTTACTTATATCGTGATTATTCCCATCATCAAAACCGCTGTTTACAGTATGCTCAGCGAGATTCCTGCCATTGCGAAAGAGGATTCTCACTTTGTAGGGCTTGACAATTATGTGACGATGTTCACTCAGGGAAAAAGAAACGCATGGTGGAACACCGATCTTGGCACGTCTGCGGTAATCAATTCCCTCAAATACGCCGCTTCATCCGTATTTATCCAGCTTCCTTTTGCCATGTTTATTGCATTGCTTCTTGTGAATGGAGTAAAGGGAGAAAGCTTTTACCGCAATATATTCTTTATTCCCGTTGTCATTTCTTCCGTGGTTGTCAGTCTTCTCTGGCAGCGCATCTACAAGGACCTGCTGCCCAATCTGTATGATATACTGGGAATGCAAATGCCCAAGGGCGGTATTCTGGCCAACAAGGATACCAAGATGTGGGCGGTATTTATTCCGGTTCTCTGGCAGTATGTAGGATATCACATGCTGCTGATGTACGGTGCGCTGCGTTCAATATCCACAGACATCATCGAGGCGGCCACTGTTGATGGAGCTACCGGAGCACGACTTGCGTTCCGTATTCAGATCCCGATGATCAAGCCGATGCTGAAGGTATGCCTTTCCTTCTCGCTGATTGGTTCCTTTAAGCTGTTTGATACGCCGTGGATCCTTCTTGAAAGGTCCAACAAATCTCTTCCGGCGCTTTCCATGTATATCGAAATGTTCCAGAATCACAAATACAGCTATGCCAGTGCTCAGGCCATGTTTATTGTGGTAGAATGCCTGATATTTACAGTGCTGTTGAATGTTCTGTTCCGTGAAAAGAAAGAAAAATACAGCCTGCCCAGAAAGGAGACGGCCTGATGATGAGAAGAAAGCGTACGGTCGGCAAAGTTTTCAGCCATAGTTTTCTTGCTGTGTGGGTAGTGCTGTGCCTCTTCCCAATTTACTGGATGCTTGTTTCCTCTCTGAAAGACAACCAGGAAATACTGACCGGAATCGGTCTCCCCACACAGTGGCTTTTCAAGAATTATGCCAGCGCCTGGGGCAAAGGAGACAGGGTAAGCCTCTATCTGCTCAACAGTGTGATTGATACGGCTTCCACACTTGTGATCACAAGCCTATTGGGCTTTATGAGTGCATACGGTCTTCTCCGCATGAGATGGAAAGGACAGAAAGTGGTATTCACTTATATTCTGACCGGTATGATGATCCCTATGCATGCCGCTTTGTATCCGCTCACCGTTACTCTTATGCCGCTGAGCAGATCGCATTTTTCGCTGATCATTCCTTATGCCGCTTTCAATATACCCATTACCGTATTGATATTGAGTGGGTTTATTACAAGCATACCCTATGAACTGGAAGAAGCTTCCTGCATCGATGGAGCCGGTATTTACCGCACAGCCTTTACCATTATTCTGCCGATGATGGTTCCGGCTATTGCCACTTCCGCAATCTTTGTATTTTTGCAAGTGTGGAATGAATTGCTGCTGGCATCCGTGTTTGCGTCCGGTGACCTGCTTACGCTTACCATGGGCATCAAGCAGATGAGCGGACAGTATCAGACGGATTACGGCGGCATGTGTGCTGCTCTTGTAATTGCTACCCTGCCTTCGATGATTCTTTACTGTTGTCTCAGCAAGCAGGTGCAGAAAAGCTTGATTGTAGGGGCTGTAAAAGGATAGAAAGAACGCAAAGCAGAATTGTACGGTATTCCGTTTCGCAGTCGGAATACCGTTTTTTCCTTATTGACTCTCCCATGGTGGTATACTCTATACTGACCATGAGCTCAATAGCACATATATGTGAGGCGGTACCATGCTGAAAATCGGTGATTTTTCCAAACTTTCAAGGATCAGTATCCGGATGCTGCGGCATTACGATGAAATCGGTCTGCTGGCGCCCAAAACCACAGATAATTTTACCGGCTACCGCTACTATGGGGAGGATCAGCTTCCCATCGCCAGCAGGATCAACGCGCTGAAGGATATGGGTTTTGGCCTGACGGCCATTGGTGAGATCCTGAAGGTGTACAGTGATCCGCAGGCGCTCTCCGAGTTCCTGACGGTCAAGATCGCCGAGGTTCAGGTTCAGGCTGATGAAACGGCGCGCCGCCTGTTGCTCCTAGAAACGACCATCCAGCGACTGAGAAAGGATGAAACAATCATGAAGTATTCTGTTACCCTCAAAACACTGCCGGAGCGCATGGTGGCCAGTGTCCGGCAAATCATCCCCTCTTACGATCAGGAAGGGAGGCTGTGGCAGACGCTGATGCAGGAAACCGCGTCCCTGCATCTTCAGGATACCGACCCCTGCTATGCACTTGCCATCTTCCACGACAAGGAGTACAAGGAAACAGACGTGGATGTAGAAGTACAAAAGTCCGTGAAGGGCAGCCATCCAAACACCGAGCATGTTATCTTCAAAACCGAGCCCTCTGCCCTGGTTGCGTCGTCCACCTACAAGGGCAGCTATGAGCAGATCGACAAGGTATATGAAGCCGTGGCCAATTGGATTGACGATAATGGGTACGAGTTTAACGGCCCGATGTTCAACATCTACCATGTGAGCCCCCACGAAACACAAAGCCCCGATGAATGGGTCACCGAGGTCTGCTCTCCCGTCAGGAAGAAGTAGTGTGCGGTAAGAATAAGAGAGGCAGGCCGGGGTATTTCCCCAGCCTGCCTCTCTTTTTGCTTTCACAGAGGGGGATCCCGGTTACCGGCGTTCCCCAGCGGAATGTACTTAGCCTTGCGTTCATCCTTATTGAAAAAGAGGCTGTTGTCAAGACACCGCGTAGATGTTATCCTTGTGTCACCACATCCTCGAGGACCCGGCATTACCCATGCGGGCCTGAAGGATCATGAACTAAAGGAGAACAAGAATGAATAAATATCCTAACCTGCTTGCGGAAATTGGCCTCACACAGTCTGAAATCAATGCGCGCATCGATGATGTGTTTCACGCGATTTTCGAGGATGACTGTGAACGCTTTTACTTTGAAACGGAAGGCGACGCGGGCTACATGCTTGATACGGGAAACTTTGATGCCCGCACCGAGGGCATGAGTTATGGCATGATGATGGCTGTGCAGATGGATCGCAAGGAACTCTTTGACAGGCTGTGGGTTTTTGCCAAACGCCATATGTGGAATGCCGCAGGGCCCTATCATGGATATTTTGCATGGTCTGCGAGGCCTGACGGTCGCCCAAACTTTTCAGGCCCGGCACCGGATGGCGAGGAGTATTTCGCGATGGCACTGTTCTTTGCTTCGGCCCGATGGGGAGAGGGTGCGCCGCCATTTGATTATGCCACGCAGGCCAGGGATATTCTGCGCCATGCCATACACCAGCATGAACTTGTGCCCGGCGGGCAGACCATGTGGGATCTGGAGACGGCGCTCATCAAATTTGTGCCGGACCTGCCTTTTAGTGACCCGTCCTATCATCTTCCGCACTTCTATGAGCGCTTCGCGATTCATGCGGACCCGGGGGACCGCGCCTTTTGGCAACGCGCAGCCCGGGCCAGCCGTGCGTACCTGCCCAAGGCCTGCCATCCGGTAACCGGCCTGGCACCGGAGTACGCGCATCTTGACGGCACGCCGGAGACGGGGCATGGGCATGGGGATTTCTTCAGCGACTCATACCGTGTTGCGATGAACATCGGTCTGGACAGTGCGTGGAACGGACCCAGACATGAGTACAGGATGATTGCGGACAGGATACAGGCCTTCTTGTGGAACCGCGAACCGTATAAGACCTATACTATCGACGGCACGTCCAAGGAGCCCATTGCACTGCACCCCACAGCGATCATCGCCACCGCCGCCGCTGCGTCGCTTGCCACCGATACGCCCCTGTCCCGCCAGTGGGTGCGTAAGTTCTGGGAGACACCTTTGCGCAAGGGTGAACGCCGTTATTATGACAACTGTCTGTACTTTTTCTGCCTTCTGATGCTCGCCGGGCGTTACAAGCAGCTGGCCTAGAGGGGTGCCATCGGAGCAGCCTTGTGAAACACAAAAACGAATCCTATAATTTGTCAGGACAATAGTCTTGTATTGGGCATTCAGCCAGGGATGGGACTGTGCTATGATAATGGCACACAATGGTCATTGGATTTCCGGATCCAACAAAAAAAGGAGGATGGTTCCATGAAGAAACTTGTCTGTCTGCTCCTCGTACTGGTTATGGTGGGCACAATGGCAGCGATCCCCGCCATGGCGGAGGCCGCGCAAGAGCCCATTACCGTGACGGTGTTTGCGGGTGATCCCCGCGATCAACCCACGTCGGACAACAAAATCTTTAAAAAGATCGAGGAGGAGTTCGGCCTCAAGTTTGAGTTTGAGTTCCTTGCCGGAGATCTGGACGAGACCCTGGGCGTGAAGATCGCGGGTCAGGACTATGCGGACCTGATGGACGGCGGAAACAGCGCTGAGAAGCTCATCTCCGCCGGGGCGCTGATTGACCTGATGCCCTACATCAGCGAGGAAAAGACCCCCAACATCTACGAGTACATCAAGCCCTATCTCAAGCGGCTTCTGGACGATGAGGGCAGGCTCTTCATCATCCCCAACTACGGCCGTCAATACAATATCAATGAATATGGCATGAACTATGTAAATGGTCCGGCTTTCTTTATTCAGAAGAAGGCACTGGCCTGGGCAGGATACCCCATGATCAAGACCATGGACGAGTACTTCGATCTGATCGAGCGGTATGTTGCAGCCAACCCGACCAATGAAAAGGGCCAGAAGAACGAGGGCTTTGCCATTCTGTGCGAGGATTGGCGTGCTTTCTGCCTTTTCAATCCCGTACAGCATTTGATGGGCCGTCCCAACGACGGAGACGTCATTGTTGACATCGATAACGGTTACAAGACCGAGGCTTATGTCATTCAGGACTACGCCAAGCCCTATTACAAAAAGCTCAATGACCTCTTCCAAAAGGGCCTGATCTCACAGGATACCTTCGTGATGAACTATGACCAATACCTGGCCAAGCTTTCCAGCGGCACGGTGGTTGGTATGTTCGACCAGTACTGGAACTTCCAGAACGCTACCGACGCGCTTCGGGCCGCCGAGATGTTTGACAGCACCTATCAGGGCTTGCCCATCGTGTACAGCCCCGAGCAGGCCGGCAAGGAAATTACCGAGCACTACCTCAACGGCTCCGTTATTAATGTGAACCGTGGCTTCGGTATCAGCATCAACTGCCAGTTCCCGGAGCGGCTCGTTCAGTTCATGGAGAAGATGCTGGACGACGAGTGGCAGAAAATCGTATGGTGGAGCATTGAGGGCGAAGATTACTACGTGGAAGACGGCCGGCTGAAGCGCACCTACGAGCAGATCCAGAATGCCGCCAACGCCGTGTGGAAGAACGCCAACAGCGCGTATGTACTCACCAACTCCATGCCCAAGAAGCAGGGCGAGATGGACGACGGCAACAAATGGGATCCTATGGTGCAGCCGGAGTGCTATTTCCTCGAGATGAACGAGTATGACAAGCAGTTCCTGGCAAGCTACAACATGCAAAGGCCGCTGGACTTCTTTAACGATCCGATCACACTGGCGCCCTATGGCGAGGCCTGGCAGATCGACGTAACCGTGGATCAGGCTGCCAACGATGCCAAGGCTGCCTTCCAGGATATCGAGCGCAAACTCCTGCCCCAGATCATCATGAGTGATCCTGCCGAGTTTGATGCCAAGTGGGACGAATTTGTGAAGGCCGTGGAAGAAGTTCCCATCAGCGACTTCGTGGACTTCATGCAGGATCAGATCCTCAAGCTTGTGGAAAAGAACGCCGAATAATTTGCCTTTTGAATCAAGGTGGCGGGAGGCATCCCTCCCGCCACCTGTCTATAGGATGATCTTGTGCAAATGAGGTGTTCCCCATGCATACCGTGAAGACTGCGTCTGTTTCCAAACCGCGTCCATCAGCCTATCGGCATTCGTTTTGGAAGCAGCTCCTGCAGCAGAGGCAGCTGGTTTGGATGAGCGTGCCGATGCTCCTGTATATTTTCCTGTTCAATTACTTCCCCCTGTGGGGCTGGATTACCGCATTCATGAACTATAAGCCCGCTGTTCCCCTCATGGAGAACGAGTGGGTGGGGATGAACAATTTCATCTGGCTTTTTGAAAGGCCCGAGTTTATTCGGGCGATCCGCAATACCTTCGCAATGGCTGCCATCAATTTGGTGTTCGGGTTTGTGTTTCCCATCCTGCTGGCGCTGTTTCTCAACGAAATACGCAGCACACGCTTCAAGCGGAGCGTACAGACGGTAACCTACTTGCCCCATTTTCTCAGTTGGGTCATCGTGGTGGGCATTGCCCAGACCATTTTTGCCAGCGATGGGGCGGTCAACAAACTTCTGCTGTCCCTGGGCCTTGTGAAGAATCCCGTTTTCTTTTTGGGAGAGGGGAAATACTTCTGGTGGCTGGTGGGCGTGATCAACGTGTGGAAGGAATGCGGCTGGAATACGATCATCTACCTTGCCGCCATGAGCGCCATCGACCCGGCGCTTTACGAGTCTGCAGAGATCGACGGTGCGGGACGCTTCAAAAAAATGCTTCACATCGCTCTGCCCGGCATCAAAAGCACGTTTATGGTTTTGCTCATCATGAACATCGGTCATCTCCTGGAGGCCGGATTTGAGATCCAGTACCTGATGGGCCAGAACGTGGTCATGGACTGGTCGCAAACCATCGACATCTTTTCGCTGAAATATGGTATCACAAAGGGTCAGTACAGCCGTGCCATCGCTGCGGGAATCTTTAAAACCGTCGTTTCGATCGCTCTGATGCTGGGCGCCAATATGGCCGCCAAACGCATGGGAGAGGATACACTTTTATAGGGGGGGATGAGGGATGGTGGACAATAATATGATAACCAGAAGCCGTTCCCAATGGCGAAGACACTCCGTCTTCCCCTATATCAACGGCGCGGCGATGATCCTTTTAATGTTTGTAACGCTTTACCCCGTGATCAATACCATCGCGATTTCCTTCAATGATGGAACCGACGCTGTGCGCGGCGGCATTGGCCTTTGGCCGCGGGTTTTCAGCATGAAAGCGTATGAGACGATCTTCGTGGATGAGGCCATCTATAATGCGTTTTTCATCACCATATCCCGCACCGTGGTGCAGACGATACTCAATGTGGTCATTACATCCATGCTCGCCTATGCGCTCAGCCGGAAGCGGTACATTCTCAGGAAGTTCATTACGACGGCGTTCGTTCTTACCATGTACATCAACGCCGGCCTGATTCCCAATTACCTTCTCATCCAGCGAACCCTGGGGCTGGGCAAGAGTTTTTGGGCATACATTATTCCCACGATGATCTCCTGCTTCAATATGATTGTAATACGCACCTACATCCTGAACCTGCCCGATGCGCTGGTAGAATCCGCTTACATTGACGGCGCGGGGGATTTCTATCTGTTCTGGCGGATCATTTTCCCGCTCTGTATGCCCGTGGTGGCCACGGTGGCTTTGTTTGTGGCGGTGGGCGCCTGGAACAGCTGGTTTGATACCCACCTGTACAATGCGGGCAAAGTACATCTGCATACGCTTCAGTATCTTCTGAAAATGAAGCTGGCAACCACTTTCAACAGCGCAAACGCCGCCATGACCAGTACGGAAGCGGCGTCCAGCACAACGCTCACAACCCCCGTGACCATTCGCGCGGCCATCACAGTGGTTTCCTCGGCGCCGATTGTGGTGATTTACCCATTCCTTCAGCGCTATTTCGTGGTTGGGCTGAGCGTTGGCAGCGTAAAGGGCTGAGATTTGCGGAATTGATCCGGCGTCTGTCCGTAGCGCTGTTTGAAATGCTGCAGAAACTGCTTGTATTGGGCATACCCAACCCGGCTGGCGATGTCGCAAACCGACGCGCCGGATTCAAGAAGCAGTGCGGAGGCTTTTTCTACACGGCAGCTATTCAGCCATTCCCGGAAGGATTCACCTCGCTCCTCCCGGAAGATCCGCCCCAGGTAATCAGGGTGGTACCCCAATGCGTCCGCCACGTCCCGGAGGGTCAGCGGCTCCGCAAGATGCGCCTGTGCATATCCGCACACCCGGTCGCTGATGCGTTCCTTCACCGGGGCCAGCAAGCGGATTGTCAGAAGGCCCAGCTCTTCCATATCCGCATCTTGCGCGGCCAGCAGATGTTGAAGCTCGCCTGGACGGCCGGCCAATTGCCGTGTAAACTCCGTAATCAGATGGCGTTTTGCGCGTGTTTTTGCTTCCGCGCCAATAGCCCGGCAGAGGGCTTCAGACTCGGCATAGCGTTGCTTGAACGCTTCGGGTTGCCGCAGCGCGACTGCATGGCATAAAGCCCTGATATGTTCATTCAGCGCAGCCAGATTCGCATTGAGCCTCTCTTCCAGTTCTGCCCTTCTTTGGGGCAGTTCGCAAAGAAGACCGGCCTCGCTTTTTTGCATCTTCCGGTTCATCGCGTCCAGCAAAGCCTCTGCGCCTTGCCAGGATGGCTCTGGTTCACCGCCGGGCCAGTGCAGCGCCAGATACTCCTTGTCCCCCACGATGTGCGTGGATGCCGTGCCTTGCGGAAAAGTCTCAACAATTTCATTCGCCCTCTCCAGAGGAAGGGGTGAACCCCAGGTGGCCAGACACCAGAGCGCATCCTGAGGCAGTGCCTCTGCCCGGTCCCCCCGGCCGACAAGAAGCGCTGTCAGGCTGCGGTGGTACTCCGCATGGCTCAGGCTGTCCGCTTCCCGGCTTACCAGATTCGTTCGCACTTGCGCAAGCACCTGGGCTGCTTCCGAAGGTTCAATCGGCTTGAGGAGGTACCCGGCCACGCCGATACGCAATGCCTGCCTGGCATAATCAAACTCTCCATAACCGCTCACAATCACAAACTGCCCGTCAAAGCCCCTATTACGCGCCGCTTCAAGAAACTGTAATCCATCCATGCCGGGCATGCGGATGTCCGATAAAATCAGATCCGGCTTTGCATCGTCCAGCTGCTGCAATGCCTGGGCGGCGTCCGTACATTCGGCGCAGATCACAAAGCCTTCCGCCTGCCAGTCAATCAGCAACTTCAACCCTTCCAGCGCCATCTGTTCATCATCCACAAGCATCGCGCGAAGCATCGCTTACTCTCCTTCCTGCCGGGGAATGCGCAGGGTGGCCATGGTGCCCCGTTCCTGGGCATTGGTGAGCGTCAGGGAGCTGGAATTGCCATAATGAAGCAGAAGACGCCGGTAAATGTTCTGAAGGCCCAGGCTCTCGGGCATGTCCTGAGGGCTGGCAATTCGCTCCTGAAGCTCTTTCAGGCGGCCGGGCGGGATGCCGATGCCGTTATCCCTTACCTGAATCACCAGTGTGCCATCCGCCTCCACCCAGGCTTTCACCCGGATCATTCCCTGGCCGCTGATGCTCTGGATGCCATGCTTGCACGCATTTTCCACCAATCCCTGCACACTCATCACCGGCACTGTGCGGGACAGGGCATCCTGGTGAAGATCAAAATCATACTGGAGTTTGTCTCCAAAGCGGAACTGCTCGATCTTCAGCACCATGCGCACAAATTCCATCTCATCCTGGAGCGTCACAATATCGCGTGTACTGTCCAGCATCCTGCGGAGAATTTTGGAGAGCGCGCGGAGGATTTCGGCCTCCTCATGGTGGCCGTTTCGGACGCTGAGCACCAGAATGCCGTTGAGCGTGTTGAACAGGAAATGGGGGTCGATCTGTACCTGCAGGTATTTCAGCTGCGCCCGCACATTCTCCAGTTCCAGGCTTTTTTGGCGTAGCTGCAACACGTACAGGTCGTTGATGAGCTGCTTCAGGCGTGCGCCCATTTCGTTGAAATGCGCTGTCAGTTCGCCGATTTCATCCCTGCCCGCTTCCCTGGTGATGGGAGTGAAGTTTTCGGCGGTCATGTTGTCCATATGGGCAAGCAGGCGTTGACTGCGCAGTGAGATGGAGCGGGAGAAGAGAAACGCCATGGCTGCTGCAAATACCGAGCAAACCGCGCCCAGCAGCAGCCCCACCCACACCGCTTGCCGAATGTTGGTGTTCTTGGGTTCGTCATTGATGTACGCCATGAGTTTCCATCCCTGCATCGCGCTTCGCTCGCCGAAGGACATGCTCAGGTCGCTGGGTTCCGGTGGACGGATGCTGCGGTCGGCGATGCGTGTATTTTGCAGGCTTCCTGGATAGCACACCGCCGTGCCGTCCGGAGCCACCAGATACAGGGAGAGAAAGGAGCTTTCCTTTGCGATCAGGCTGTTGATCGGCTCCATGTTCAGGTCAATCCGCAGAAGCTCGGTATAGGGCGAACCGGTGTGCAGCATACGGGTCAGGCAGAGCTGCAGAATGTTGGCCAGCCCCACCTGCTGGCGCAGGTAGACCTTCAGGCCGGTGTCTGCCGGAAGAACATCGGGGAACCATTCCTGCTCCTGAACTTGCGGCGTGATGCGGATAACCACCCCGCCGTTTGCAATGGTCGGATTATCGGTAACCAGTGTCAGGCCGATCATGTGCTGGGCATAGGCCAGGGAATAGCGGTTCAGAATGGGGCTGATTTCGTTGATATATGCATGATAGTATTCCGCCGGACTTTGATAATTGCGCTGCATCAGACTGGCCAATTTGGAATCGCCGGAGACAACGTTCCCCAGGGAGACCGCGCTGGAAAACTGCATGTTGAGCGTTGTATAGACCCTCTCCAGGGATTGGCGGGCATTGAGCAGCTCCCTGGTGCGAATCTCGTCGGCCACGTTGGTCAGCACAAACGCAAGAAGTACCGCGATGGGCAGCAGGACACCCAGCAAATACAGGAGGAGAAACTTTTTGCCGATGGGCAGGTTATTCAGGTTGCGCATGATCATGCTCCTTTGAAAGTCCCGCGCTGCGGTAGGCAAGGGGGCTCATCCCGACGCGGTCACGAAACTGTCTGGAGAAGTATTCCACATCCCGGATGCCAACTTCCAGGGCGATTTGAGATATGGACAGCGTCGTCTGCCGCAGCAGCAGACTGGCGTGTTCCAGCCGGGTATCCTGCAACAGGCGATGGAAGGTGACGCCCACGTGCATTCGCACCAGCTGCCCCAAATACGCAGGGTTGATTCCCATGCCCTCTGCAACACTTCCAATGGAAAGAGACTCCCCATAGCGGGTGTGGATGATGGATACGGCTGTTTTCACAGGGGCGGGCCAGTTCTCCGTAAGCGGACGATCGTTGTCGCTTCTCAGCCGCCGCAGCGTAGCGGCAAAGATCGAGTACCAGTCAGCCCGGGAGGGCGCTTCCTCCTGCCAAAGCAGCTTCAGGCACAGGCCATCCTCCGCCACACGGGCAGCAGGGCAGATGGCGTCCAGCGAGGCGGCCATGCAGCGCAGCGCGAACAAGCTGGGAGCAGCTTCCGCAGCCTTGCGCACTGTTTCAGACAGCAGAGTCTCCAGCGCATCCCCATCCTGGCTGCCAATCGCGTCGCGCAGCTGGGGGATGGGCATGCCTGCCAGCCATTGCGCGGTTTCCGGGTCAATGGGGCGATAAAGGCGCAGCCCGTGATACTGCTCAAACAGCGCCCCCTGCGCGTCCAGGGCTTCCCGAAGGCTATGCACGAATCCATTGGCGCTCCGGTACACCCGCCCCACACTGATCCGCAGAATGCTTGCCGGGGGAAAGTGGGCCACGAGACGTTCCAGGAATGCCAGGTCGCGCTGGGTTTGCCGGAACCGCAGACCGAATTGGTTGGGCGCCAGTTGGAAAGGAATTGCGTGGAAGGCATCCATCAGGCGCAGGGTGTCTTCCGGCAGGGCATCGATGTTTCCGGCCATCACCGCGGCATAGCAGGGGTCGCTGGGCTTGAGATCCAGCAGCGTTTGAGCGCGCATCAGGCTTTCAGAGCTGTCATCCCCGAAGGCAAGATGACGAAGCACCTTGTCACGCAGCAGACCCATGCGCCCCGCGGCGTCCGCCTCCCTCCCGGAGCGCTGGTCCAATTCCGCCTTCACACGACGGAGTACCTTATGCACTTCCTCCGGATCGATGGGCTTGACAAGGTAATCAAAAACACCGCAGCGAATCGCCGACTGCGCAAAAGAAAAGTCTTTCATGACGCTGAATAGCAGGATGACGACTTCCGGATGGTAGTGCCTGACGAGAGCGGCCAAATCCGTGCCCAGCAAGCCCGGCATACGCACATCCGTAATGAGCAGGTGCGGATGCAGCGACTCCACAAGCGACAACGCATCCTGCGCGGATAGCGCTTCCCCGCAAAGCTCAAATCCGTGGCTGTGCCAGTCGATCATCAGCCGCAGACCTTCCAGCATCAGGGGCTCGTCATCCACAATCACCACGCGATACACGATGAAAAACCACCTGTCCAAGCAATTTTTTGATACATCGAACAACAGTATCCGGTACTGCCTATTCTACATGAACAGGCCGGGTTTCGCAACAACCAAGTGGGCCCTTCCCGCCATATGCATTCCCCAAACGCCGGAGCCCTGGACCCATAAGCGTGCAGGCCATCCGCCCAATTGCCGCTTGACACGCAGTTTTCCTGGTATATACTGGAAAAAAACAGATGCCCGAAAGGAGAATTCCGCCATGTTTGAATCCGTGCGTTCTCCGGAGGAACTGGGGCTTTCCTCCAAAGTACTCCTGCAATATCTGGATGAAGTGAAAAAGCGCGGGCTGCTCATGCACTCCATGATGATTCTCAAGGACGGCAAGCTGGCCGCGCGGCTGGAGTGGAAGCCGTACGACACCAAGACGCCTCACATGCTGTTTTCGCTGTCCAAGAGTTTTACCTCGCTGGCGGCAGGATTCTGTGTGGCGGAGGGACTGTTTGCCTACGATACCCCCATCCTTAAGCTTCTGCCCGACAAGGCCCCGGCAGAGCCTTCGGAGTGGCTGCGGCAGATCACCATCCATGACCTTTTGTGCATGGGCAGCGGTTTGGACGAAAAATCGGACTTTCACAAGACAAAGGACTGGGCGAGGGAAGCGCTCTCTTACCCCGTGCGACATAAGCCGGGCACGCACTTTCACTACAACAGCCATGGAACCTACCTGGTAAGCGCGGCCGTTCAACGGGTCACGGGCATGACCGTGCGCGACTACCTGATGCCCCGGCTGTTCACCCCGCTTGGGATCGAGCAACCCCACTGGGACAGCTGCCCTCAGGGTGTGAACTGCGGCGGCTGGGGATTGCACCTTTCCTGCGAAAGCATCGCGAAATTTGGTCAACTGCTTTTGCAGCATGGGATGTGGGAAGGCGCACGCATCCTGCCCGAGGGCTGGGTGGAAACGGCGACCTCCTACAAGATCGCCAATGACGGCGGCCCGCCCGACCCAAACAATGAATGGGCGCAGGGGTACTGCTACCAGTTTTGGCGGACTCGGGGCAATCGCTATCGGGGTGACGGGATGTATGGTCAGGTCTGCATGGTGGACGAGGCGCGGGGCATGGTCATCGCCGCCACCGCAGGCGTGCGGGATATGGGCATGGAGTTCCAGGCCATGCACGACTTTGTTTTTCCCGCGCTGGGCGCGAAGCCGGGCACGGAAGCCGACCAGCAAGCGCTGCGCCGGCGGATTGCGGAGTTGGAGTATCCCTTCCCCAGGGACGAGGGCGTGGGTCCTCTGCCCGAGGGGATCTATGTGACCCAGGACGGCAAGGAAAGCGTCACATTCAAGTACCGCAAGGATGGCGCGCTGCGGCTCATGGGCCGGGTAAAGAGAGACCGGGCCAACGGTCTGTTCGGCCCGGGAAAGCCGGTGGAAACCCTTCTGCGCGCCACGCCCTTCTCCTCCCTGCGGCAGCCGATGATCGCCGCGTGGGGTCGCGAAAAGGGCAAGCTCCATGTCGTAGCGCGTATGCCACAGGCGCCCTTTATACTGGACGCGCTCTACACCCTTCAGGGCGACACGCTTGTAGCGCAAATTGATTCGCTGGAAGAGCCGCCCAGGGAAGTGCGCTATGTGCGCAAAGAGACAGAACCCGGACGAGGGTGAATCGTCTTTCGGATGAATCGGCAAGCCTGCGGCTGATGTTGTTTGGTTTTCTTCCCAGTCAGTTGTCCAGTAGTCTGCGGTGCAGGGTTGCTCCCAGATGAGCCCGGTCGATGGAGAGAACCTGATCATAGAAGGACCTGGCCCGATTCGTGTCGCCCAAGCCATGACTGCCCAGGGCGATCAGGTAGGCGCAATGGGCACGGTTGCAGACCGTCAGGTCCTCTTCGAAGATTTGGAGATTGGGCAGCGACACTGCGAAATACTCAATGTGCACATCGTCAAAAAGGTGCGTTTCGCCATAATCGATCAGCTTGTGATAGCGTGCTCTGGCCTGGGCGGTATCCCCCAGCTTTTCAAGAGCCAGGCCCTGATACAGGATCAGGTCGGCGGGTTGGTCATTGTAGTACATCATCCCCTTGGGCTCAGTATCTCCCAGCGCTGCCAGCTGCCAGCAGGCCTTTGCTTCGTCCAGGCGGCCTGCGGCTTCATACACGCAGCCCAGGGTGTAGTACAGGTGGTTGTCCTTGGCTCCTTCCAGTTTGCCCTCCCCAAGGCTCTCAGGGAAGACCAGGGCGTGCTTTAACAGCGTTTCAGCCTGGGTCCAGTCCCTGTCGGCCATGGCCTGCCGGGCCAGTTGCAGCAGGGCAAGGGTATACTGGGTGGTAACCTTGCCTTCGCCACCTTCCCAGGGATGGAACTTCCGCGCCATGATCCGCTCCAAGGCCTGCTGGTGCTGGCCCATCAGGTTCAGCAGCGTGATATATTCCACATACAGATCATCCCGCTTCTGATAGGTGGCTTCATGGGTATCCAGGAATGCCAGCCTGTCGGCGGGAGACATGCCGTTGGCCTTGTACAGCTGGTCCAACTCGAGCAAAACCCGGGCGTCGGTGGGATCCAAGGCAAAGGCCCGCTCCATGGCCTCTTGGGCCTTCATCAGCTGCCTGTCTTTGTTGTAATAGACCAATGCGAGGTTGCGCCACACGGTAGGAAAGGTGTCATCCAGGACCCTGCTGCGTTCCCATAAGGCCTTGGCCTCCTGGTAACGTTTGCGGTCGTATAGGAGATTGCCAAGATAGTAGGGAGCCCTGGCATCTTCCGGTGCAGCTTCCATGGCATGGGTCAGTATCGCAATATCCTCCAGATGGTTGGGGAAGGTGTATTTGGGGTTGCAAGCTGCCGCAGCCGCCAGCGCTTTGCCTGCCAGCAGGTCCTGGCCTGCACGGGCCGCATATGCGGCCTGGTAGTAGCGCAGCAATGGCTGGTTGCGATCTCCCTGGGCCAGCATCGCCAGGGCCTTGTGATAATTCCCGGCCTCCGCGTAATCCCGGGCAGCGCCCAGCAGCGTCTGGGTACTGTTTTTCATCATGGAGATGGTGGCGGAACCATCTGTGCCAAGGAGCATTTCCAGTTCCCAGCGGGACAAATAATCAAAGGGATCAATGGAGATGTTTTCACGCAGCCAGGCCTCCGTTTCAGGCTTACCAAGAGCCGCCAGCAGGCTCCCTTTGAGAGCCCGGGCTTTGATGTTCCGGCTGTTCTTGATAAGGGCCCTTTCCAGGAACGCAAGGGCCTGCAGGGGCTCGTCCCTGCGGGCTGAAATCGCCGCGAGATAGTAAAAGGACATCTCCTGCTGGGCGCTGGTCCAGGTGGCTTTGTAGAAAGCGCCAAAGGCTTCGTCAAACCGTTCCTGGTAGAAAAGGGCCAGACCCAGGTTGTAGTAAGGTTCACTGTCGTAGGGATTGGGATTGCGCTGGATCAGACGTTTGATGGCGTTTTGGAAATGCTCTTCCGCTTGCATAAACTGTCCCCGGCGGAGCAGAAGCATGCCATAGGCATTGTTGATGCGGCTGTCCAGAGGGTCACGCTTCAGGCCTTCCAGGTAGTAGGGATCAGGGGCATAGGTGGCATGGCGGTATTGTTCCAAGTGCAATGCGGTGAGCAGCAGTTCTTCATTGGTGGGAATCTGCTCCGGCGACAGGGCGGCCTGTGCCGGTTCCGGCTGGGGAGCAATAGAGGGTTCCTGCGGGGTATACTGGAGCATCAACCGTCCATCCGGGGCATATACACGGAGGGTAAGCCGGCTTTCCGGGATTTCTCCAATATCCACGGACTGGTGGAAAACATCGGTGGGGGAGAGAGTACCCTGCCAGGAAAACAGCGCCTGGTCCCCGTGGGTCAAGGTTATGCGGGCATCTTCATACCGGGCGGTGGCGTACACGCAAACCAGGGCTGTGCCATTGGTACACTCCAGGTTCAACGCGGCCTCGGCGCTGGCGTTTTTCACGCCGGCCGCCTTTTTGTAGGGCATAAAGTACTGCACAAAACTCTTTTCCTCAAAGGGCTTCAGCCAGCTGAAATCAGGCTGGTTATCGGTGAACACCCCGGTCATCAGCTCGATATAGGGTCCGTTAGCATCCGTCAGGTTGCGGTCCCAAGCCTTGCCAAAGTCACCGCAGCCCCAGGTCCACTGTTTTTTGCCGGGAGAGATATGATGGTCGGCAACATGCAGAATGCCGGCTTCCTTCCCATAGTCGTATCCGCCCACAAAGTCATAGTCAGAATGGTACGCCATATAGGAGGTGGGCACAGGGATGTTTTTATAGCGGGAAATATCCACTCCCTCGCCGTAATCATGCTTGTAGTAGACCCCGGTTGCGATGGGAAATCGGGACACAGCCCGCTTGCCATGATCCATCACAGCCCGTACGTCCGGCGGGAAGATGGACTGGGTGTCATCATTGACGGAAACGGCAGGATTGGCCCACCACAAGAAGGTCTGGGGTAGGGGTGTGCGGTTATAAAGCTGGCCGCGAATCTCAATATACGCTTTGTCCGGATACAAGGTAAAGCTGGCCATGCCCTTGGTGCCGTACATTTGATCCACTTCATTAATGCGAACGGTCTTGCTGCCGTCCGGATTCTTGCAAAGCAGATAGTCAACAGGGCAGTAGGTGGTGGGGCGGTGATGCTGGGGCCAGTTGAATTCGATGCCCCCACTGATCCATGGGCCTGTCAGGCCAACTAGCGCGGGCTTGATGACCTCATTGTAGTATACAAAATCATAGCCGTTGGTTTTGTCCAAAGCACGTTGAATCCGGCCGCCCAGTTCCGGCAGCAGCATCACATGCAGGTAATCGTTTTCCAGAAACAGAGCCCGATATGTCTTGTCCACTTTTTCATCGTAAATTTTATCAATCACAGGCAGGGGATATACCTTACCGGAGCTCCCCTGGTATACGCGCTTTTCCAAAAACATGGGGTTCTGATCCGGCACCCCTACTTCATAGGTGGGAATGACTACCTGTTCTTCCCAAACCTCCACACAGCCCTTCCTGTGTTCCATGTGCAGCGCCTCCAATCCATATCCACCACAGTATGACAGATGAGTGATCGTATATCGATGGTATCACAAACCAAGGTAAAATAGTTGGCGCTGTTTGCGGTTTTATTTTAGTTTCATGCCCTCTTGTTCGTAAGGCCGCCTTTTATTTTTTATTCTGTGTACCTCTCCCGATTCAGCCGGATCAGCCGATGGATTGACAGGCCCGGCATTGCCTGCTATGATGAGAATCAGCAAATTTTTATTATTTTTGCTGTGTAGGGAAGGTGCTGCAGCATGAAAATTATTGAGCGGGGTGTGCTGCCCAACTCCGAAGTGTATTTTCACACCGCCAGCGAGGCAGCCCGGCGGATGTATTTTTATCTGAGATGCACAGGCCACTTTTACTGCGATGAAAATTATGCGGTTAACCGCCAGAGTTACAGCAGCTTTCTGATCCTGTATGTGGCCCGGGGATCTGGCTATGCGTATATAGAGAATCGACGGGTGGAGTTAAGCGAGGGGTACTTTGCCCTGCTGGATTGCTTTGCTCCCCATCGCTATGGCACCCAAACGGGCTGGGAAATCTACTGGATCCACTTTCATGGCGTCACGGCCCGGGAGTATTACAATGTTATTGTGCAGAACAAAAATCAGTTTATGCTACCCCTCAACCCTTATTCCACCGCCAGGGATCTGGAACGGATTTTCAGCATGTTTGACACACAAAAAAGGACGGTTGAACCGCTAATCTCCAAGTACATCACCTCGCTGCTGACGGAGTTTGTGATCTATAACGGCACCCAGCGCCAGACAACCCAGAGTAGCGGCATGGAGCAGGTGCTCAACTACATTGCGGAAAACGTGGACAAGAATCTGACCCTGGCAGAGCTGGCACAAAAGGCGGCCTTAAGCCCCTACTATTTTTCCCGGGTGTTTAAAAAAGAAATCGGGTATTCCCCGCACGAGTACCTGATCATTGCCCGGGTCAACACAGCAAAGTTTTACCTGAAAACCTCCGTCCTGCCCATCAAGGAAATTGCTTTTCGCTGCGGGTTTTCCAGCGAGTGTAATTTTTGCACCACGTTTAAGCGTATCGTCTCCATCACGCCCCTGACTTACCGCAACAGCGGGCAGCTGTAGGCTCTCACTGACACATATTTTCTTATATACAAAGAAGCTGCCGCGCATGGCGACAGCCTCTTTTTAATCCGGGCAGTGCTTATTCAGCAGCGGGGCCCATCACTTCTTTGTAGGTTTCGGGGGTTACCACGATGGCATCTACAGCGGTCTCCATGGGAACTTCTTCCCCGGCAACCAGCTTCAGCAGCACTTCCACGGAGCCACGGCCTACCAGTTCGGCGGAGAAATAGGCGGAAGCCTTCATGGCGTTGGGGCCTTCCTTCTTCCACTCATCCTTGGCCATGTAAGCACCCAGGCCTACCACGCAGGCATTAGCGTCCAGACCGGCGGATTCCAGAGCGCGCAGGGCACCGATGGTGCCTTCCTCGTTGGCACCGGTGACCAGCCACTTTTTGATTTCCGGATGGGCGGTCAACACGGCGGAGGCAGCGATGTTGCCCTTCTCGGTGGTGCCGTCATAATCGGCGCGGTAGATTTTGGAGGTGTCAAACTCGGGGCAGAGTTCGGTGAACTTGTCATACTCGCCTTCGATGCGGGGTACGCAGGAAGACACGGTGTCCATGGTCATCAGCAGCAGGGCACATTCGGGATCAGTCACCAGATTGTTGGCCTTGGCATATTCGGCAACCCAGGCGCCGTTGGCTTCGCCGATTACGTAGGCGTTGATGCCAACCCAGGGAACCAGTTTGGTGCCATCGGCACTTTGCAGAGCGTCATCAGCAGCCACAACCGGAATCTTTGCCTCAGCCAGCTTGTCCACAACAGCCTGGGACAGCGTCTGGTCGGGGATGCAGGTCACGATGCCCACTGCCTTGTCGGCGATGGCGGTATCGATGATCTTCAGGTATTCCTCGGGGCTCATCTTGGCATCGGCATACACGAAGGTGTATCCGGCGGCTTCGGCAGCAGCCTTGGCGGCAGCGCCTTCATCGATGAACCAGGTCTGGTCGCCGGCCTTATAGATGCCATAAATGACACCTTCGGCCAGAGCGGATGTGGCACCCAAAACCAGGGCCAGGGTCAGAACCAGAGCAAGAACCTTCTTCATGAGACATGTCCCCCTAAAGGTTATTTTATACACCGGTTACCCGGTATATTTCCAGGAATGAAAGATCACCCGGGAAGCAACGCAGCCTCTTAGCCGTTCCGTTTGCTGGCTTCCAGCAGTTGGCGGGCATGGTTTTCCTTGCGCAGGTAGTCTGTTGTCAGGGCGAAGAAGAGCAGCGCGCCTCGGGCTACAAATTGCCAGAAGGAGTCGATTTGCACCATGGTGAGACCTGTGTTGAACGCCTGAATCAGCAGCACGCCCAGGAGGGTGCCGCCCATGGTGCCCACACCGCCGGAGAAGGACACGCCGCCCAGGATGACTGCAGTAATGGCGTCAAACTCCAGATTCACGTTGGCGGCAGGCTGGCCGGAGTTCATCCGGGCCGCAAATACAATGCCGCCCAGGGCGCACATCACACCCATCATCATAAAGCAGATGGTAACCAGTCTTTGGGGATTCAGACCGGCCAGGCGGGCTGCATCCTGATTGCCGCCAATTACGTATACACTGCGGCCAAACTTGGTTTTGCTGAGGATAAACCCAAACACCACAAAAGCGACCAGCATGATCCAGACGGCTAAGGGAATGCCCGTAAAGTCGGAGCCCATGGCGGTCAGGTTGGGGAAGCGGATTTTGCCCAGGGCAATAAAACTTTTGTCGCCGATAGCAATGGGCTTGCCGCCGCACAGAATGTAGGCAAAACCACGCACGATGGACTGGGTAACCAGGGTGGCAATGAAAGCCTGCAGCTTGATTTTGTTAATCATAAAGGCGTTGAACAGACCGATAACCGCGCCCGCTGCCAAAGTGATCACAAAGGACAGAAAGAGGCTGGTGCCGTTGGAAACCAGAAGTGCTGCAAGGACGCCGGAAAAGGCAGCCACCGAGCCGGGGGAGAGGTCGTTCTGTCCCGCGATGATCAGATAGGTGTGGCCGATGGCCACCAGGCCCACCAGGGAGGAGGCCACCAGGATGTTAACCAGATTAGTGACGCTGAAATAATTATGATTAAAAATGGTAAAAAGGGTTGTTACCACCACGATGGCTGCGATGAGGATCAGTTTGTCGCCACCAATGATGCGTTTTGTCTTCTTCATGCCTCGTTTTCCCCCCTGTGATTGGCGGCAGCCGTCGCCGTTTCGCTTCCCATCATGCCCAGTTCCAGCAGCCGGTCCTCCGTGGCCTCTTCCCGCGGCACCTCGCCGGCGATCCGCCGGGAGCGCATCACCATCACCCTGTCGGAAAGGCCGATCACCTCGGGCAGTTCTGAAGAGATCAAAATCACACCCAGGCCCTGTTTGGCAAACTCGCAGATCATGCGGTAAAATTCTGATTTGGCTCCCACGTCGATTCCCTTGGTGGGCTCATCCAGGATCAGTACTTTCGGGCTTACGCACATCCATCGGGCAACAATGCATTTTTGCTGGTTGCCGCCGGAGAGCTCCACAATTTTCTTTTCCGCGGAGGGTGTACGGATGTTGAAGTCCCGGATGGATTTTTCCGCCACCTGCTGTTCGGCCTGGGTGTCAAGCACGCCAAGACGGTTGGAATGCTGGTCCAGCAGAGAAATGTTGATGTTGGCTCCCACATCCAGGTTGGCCAGGATGCCCTGGGTCTTTCTGTCTTCAGGCACCAGCACGATGCCGTGGCGCATGGCGTCCCGCGGGCTTTTGCAGCGGATGGGCTTGCCATGAAGCAGCACTTCACCGGAGAGCATCCGGTCTGCGCCAATGATGGCACGCATGGCCTCGGTCCGGCCTGCGCCCACCAGCCCGGAGAACCCCAGCACCTCCCCCTCGTGCAAGGTGAATGACACATCCTCCACATAATAGGAGGACAGGTGCTTTACTTCCAAAAGGGGCTTGCCGATGGTTTTGCTGCGGTCCAGGTTGTTGTAGATATCTCCCAGATCCCGTCCCACCATCATGCGGATCATTTCCTGGTCGCTTACCTGGTCAATATCCACAGTAGCCACATAGCGGCCATCCTTGAATATGGCGGCCTTGTCCGCGATCTCCCGGATTTCGCTCATGCGGTGGGACACATATATGACAATTTTGCCTTCCTGCTTCAGTTTGCGAATCACAGCAAACAGGCTTTCAATTTCCGAATCACTCAGGCTGGCAGTGGGCTCGTCAAAGCAAATAACCTTGAGATTCTCCCGGCTGTAGGCCTTCATGATTTCCACCATCTGCTGGTAGGCGATGCTCAGGTCCTTCACTTTGGTGGTTGGATGAATGGGAAGGCCAAAGTCCGCAATGATCGCGGACGCCATTTCGTTGGCTTTGCGGGTATTGATGATGCCAAGACGGTTAACGGGCATGCGCCCCAGAAAGATATTCTCTGCCACAGACAGTTCCATGAGAATCTGCCGTTCCTGATAAATGACGCTGACCCCGGCCTCGATAGCCTCGTTGGGGCTGCGAAAGTGGGTGGGCGCGCCATTGATGCGGTATTCACCGGATGTGGGCTGGTAGTCTCCGTTGAGGGTTTTCAGCAGCGTGGATTTTCCGGCCCCATTCTCTCCCAAAAACGCGAGTACTTCGCCGCTTTGGGCAACGAAGCTTACATTGTCCAAAGCTTTAACACCCGGGAAATATTTCGTGATATTACGGAATTCCAAAGTGTTATTCAATTGCCATGATGCTCCCTTCATTGCACGGTATCCCATGGAGAATCCATCAATTCGTTCATTTCCTCTGGGAACGCATCCTGCTTGCGTAAAGTATAGCACAGGTGCGGCCCGGTAACTTACTTGATATTGCGGAATTGTTTTTGAAACTTGCGCTTTTGTACAGGCGACCTGTACAGGGTGCCGAGTGGCTGATTATAATTATTCTACCACAAAATTCCGTTTTTGCATTCCCACATGTAAAGAA
The DNA here is from genome assembly GCA_012729115.1 of Clostridiales bacterium. Lineage (GTDB taxonomy): Bacteria > Bacillota > Clostridia > Christensenellales > Aristaeellaceae > Limiplasma. The sequence goes on from JAAYDR010000113.1 coordinate 27,169, forward strand.
GAAAGAGAGGATTGCGTTGAGCGAAAAAAGACTCCTTTCCCTGAGACATCCTTCCGGTATCAGCGTGCAGGTAGACCCGGTAGGTGCGGCCTTGCGGGAAGTACAGGTTTTGAATGCCTTTGGAAATTTTTCAAATATTGCGCTGTGCCCTCTTCCGCCTGCACCTCCGGTTCGGGATGCCAGCTATGCCGGAACCACGTTAGCCCCCTGTGCGGGCAGGATCCCCCAGGGTCGGCTGCAGCTGGAAGTTACTTCTGTGCAGCTGCCGCTCAATGACGGAGCCAATCATCTTCACGGCGGCGGAACCCTGTCCTTTGCCAGGTGGGAAACCACAGGTGTTACCCCGCATCCCCAGGGGGAGCAGTGCTCCTTTCGCTTTTTTGCGGTCGACGGCTTGGACGGCTATCCGGGCAACCGTGAGTTTACCGTTACCTACACCCTGGCCCGGGACGGCAGCCTGTGCATCAGCTACCGTGCGGTGTCAGACCGTCCCACCTGGGTGAATCTGTCCAACCATGCCTACTGGAACCTCAGCGGAGACTTTACAGGCACCGTTCATGGCCACCGGCTGCAGCTGGCTTCCCGGGAGGTCTATGCCAACGATGAAGCCCACCTGCCTGTAAGCAGGCAGCCTGTGGGCGGCACAGCCTTCGACTTCCGTGCACCCCGCTCTTTGGCGGAGGCAATGGAGGCGTATCCGCAGGACCGGCAGTTGGCCATTGCCCGCGGCTACAACCATACCTTTGTGCTGGAAGGCAGTGGCTCCGGGGACAGAAAACCGGAGGCTGCACCCGCCGCCACAATAACAGAGGATTCCACCGGCCGGCGTTTGCGGCTATACACCGACTATCCCGCCCTGGTGCTGTATACAGGCGGATATCTGCAGGCCGGCATGCCCCTTTGCGGGGGCGGCAAAGCATCTCCCTCCTGTGCCCTAGCGCTGGAGCCCCAGGAACTCCCGGGCAGCGCTTCGTGCCTGCTGCGCCCCGGGGAGGTGCGGCAGAGGTTGATCCGTTTTGTTTTTGATACAGTTTGATTTGTTTCTGCACCCTGCGGGCATCCTCTACATGATGCCGTGCTTCTCAAAGGACGCTTTGGCGCTCATGCCTCCCCGAATCGCCTCCGCCACCGTTTTTTCACCGGTGGCTTTTTGATACGCCCGCTCAATCACTTCTTTCTCAATATCCCTGGGGATCACCAGCGTACCGTCCAAGTCCCCAAACACGATATCACCTGGGTTCACCCGTACCCCTTCGATTTCGATGGGAACCCGGTAATCAATGACCTTGCCCCTGGGTGCCTGATCCTGGGCATAGCGTCCGTAGGAAAAGCAGGGGAAACCAAGCGCCAGAATGCCTTTGGTATCCCTGTGAAAGCCGTTGACCACCGCCCCGGCAGTTCCTAGAATCTGCATCCGGGTACACATCAGTTCCCCTACCAGGGCATAGGTGGGAGAAGTGCCTGTGCAGATGTACACCTCATTCTCCTTCAAATCATCCAGAGCCTCCAGCATCAGGCCGAAGGGTTTTTGCATAATGGGATTCTGCCCCGCGGACAGTTCTTCAAAGGCATCGGCTTCCAGCACCGGCATGGCCCGCCCCGCCACCACCATATTTTGCTCGATGGGCTGGATACGCCAGGGCAGAAACTGATGCAGACGCCCCATTTTGTCCAGGATGTCACCGATGACTGCGGAATACAGTTCTCCCTTCATCATGGCAAATAGTTCACGGTCATTTTGCCAGGTAAACATGGTTCCTCCTTACTCCACCACGGCGCCTTCCGCGGCGGATTTGCTGATTTTCTGATAAGTGCGCAGGTAACCCGCGGGGATGTCCTTACAGGGCCTCTCCCAATGGGCAAGGCGCTGTTCCAGCAGGTCATCCGGCACATCCAGATGGACCCGGCGCTTTTCGATATCCACCATAATGGGATCCCCGTCCTTTACCAGCGCCAGAGCCCCGCCCTCGTAGGCTTCCGGGGAGATGTGCCCCACAAACAACCCCCGGTTGGAGCCGGAAAAGCGTCCGTCTGTCAGTATCGCGCAGGTATCCGACAGGTTCATGCCCTCCAGGCATTTCATGGGACGGTACATCTCCGGCATGCCAGGGCCGCCTTTTGGCCCTTCATAGCGAAGGATGATCGCTGTGCCTGGAGCGACCTGCCCCTCCAGAATGGCATGGCAGGCTTCCTGCTCACTATCAAACACCTGCGCTTTACCGCTGAAACGCCACAGGGCAGGAGGTACGGCAGCCGGCTTCACCACCGCGCCCAGTGGAGCCAGGTTGCCTTTCAGCACCGCAACCCCTCCGGTGTGGGAAAAGGGGTTCTGGCGATCCCGGATTACCTCCCTGCGGGGGCTGGTGCCGGTTGCCTGAAGCAAATCCCCCAACTGGCCTCCCTCCGCAGTCAGACAATCCAGGTGCAGCAGACCTTCCAGTTCCTTCATCACTGCGGGAACGCCTCCTGCCTCGTCAAAGTCCACCATATCATGGGGAGAGGCCGGATAGACGGAAGCTACCTGAGGTACCCTGCGGCTGAAAACATCAAAGGTTTCCAGTGAAAGGTCGCCCAAGCCCGCTTCCCGGTGGATGGCCTGCAGGTGCATGATGGCATTGGTGGACCCTCCGATGCTCATTAACACGATGATGGCGTTTTCCAGACTTTTCTGGGTGATCAGTTTGCGTGCCATAATCTTTTGCCGGGCCAGAGCCAGGATGGCTCTTCCTGTGGCCTGTCCCGCCGCCATGCGTTTTGCCGAAACAGCAGGGATGGTGGCAAAGCCCGGCAGCATCATCCCCATGGCCTCTGCCATGCAGCCCATGGTATTGGCCGTGCCCATCATCGCGCAGGAACCGGGGCCGGGCTCGGCCAGGTTTTCAATGCGGCGGAACTCTTCCTGGGTGATTTCTCCTCGCTGTTTCCAGCCGATTGCTTCCGTGATGATATTGCCGTCATAGTGCTTTCCTTTGTAGCAGGCGGGTTGCATGGGGCCGCCGTTGAGAAGCAGGGCAGGGATATCCAGACGGGCGGCGGCCATCAGCATGCCGGGTACGATTTTATCACAGGAACCCAGCAGCACCATGCCGTCAAAGCGGTGGGCGCGCACCATGCACTCGATGGAGGAGGCAATCAGATCCCGGGCCGGTAGAATATAGCGCATGCCCTCATGCCCCTCGGCAATACCGTCGCAGGGGGCGATCACTCCAAAGGTCATGGCAGTGCCGCCTGCCTCCTCAATGCCCCTGCGCACCTGCTCTTCCAACTGGTTGAAGGTAACATGGCCCGGGGTCGCGTTGGTATAGGAGTTCACAATGGCAATGAGGGGCTTTGCCAGGGACTGGTCGTCAAAACCCATGGATTTGTACAGGGCACGCTTCAGCGCGCCTGTGTCCCCCTGCAAAAGAGGGTTATGGTAGGTGCAGTCCTTCACGATGGTTTCCTCCCGGGTGCGGCGGTCCGCAAAAAATAGGGTGGTGGTGCGGCCATCAGCAACGGTATTCGTTGGAAAGCGTGCCTGCTACCGGGGCCTGCCAACTGTATACGCCCCCGGGGGCAACTCCATCCGCCGCGGTAGTGATATAAAGGGTCCGCAGATCCTGTCCCCCGAAGGTGCAGCAGGATACATAACGATCCGGGAGGGGCAGGCGAAAGTGCACTTGCCCGCTGCGGGGATCGCAGCGCAGCACCTGAAATCCGCCCCACATGGCCACCCACAGCATCCCTTCCCGGTCGATGCACAAGCCGTCCGGCATCCCCGCTTCTGTGCGAAGATCCACCACTGTGTGGCGATTAGTGATATTTCCGTCCGGCTGAATGGTATAGGCTTCAATCAGCCCCGAAAGCGTTTCCGTATGATAAAACAGGCTGCCATCTGCGCTCCAGGCCATGCCGTTGGGAATGCTCATGGAGGGTACGGCTACCTTCGCCTGTCCCTGGATGATGCGCCACAGAGCGCCGCTTCCGGGTGTGCGGGCTTCATCGGCCGTTACCATCACCCCGGCCCATAGACGGCCCTGCGGATCACACTTGCCGTCGTTGAAGCGGAACTGTGCGGGCAAATGCAGGCAGACAAGTTCCTGCTGCTCTCCTGTGGACAAATCGATTTTCACCAGGGTATCCCGTATGCCGGCCACAATACCCTGGGAACCGCAGGGAACCACAAAGCCTGCGGGTTCGTTGGCCTTTATAGGCTGAAAGCCCTGCATGTCAGTGTTTTGTACATAAATGGTCTGCCCCAGAATATCCACAAACAGCAGCCTTTGGATCCCCGGGTGCCACAAGGCTCCCTCACCCAGAACCAGCGGGGGAGTGGAAAGTGCCTTTACTTCATGCAATGGAACAACCTCCTTATGGATTGCGATGAGCAGGAAGATGTGATAGGCTTAGGCCGGATAAAGGGGAAGGAGGGTACCGGATGCGGCTGGATTTTTGCATCAACCGCAGAGCGGATACGGGGGCGGGCCTGGGGCTGAACACCATCTTTCGCATCTGGGGCGACAGCACCTACCAGACTCCCCGCAAGGAAATTACGCCGGGAACAATTTACTTTGTCTACACTACTCAGGGCCTGGGGCAGATTCGCTGCGACGGGCAAAGCTTTGAGGTGGGGAAGAACCAGTATCTGTTTCTGCAGGCCCGTGAGAGCTTTGGATATGGCTGTCTGGGGGAGAGCTGGCATTTTTGGTGGTTCGAGTTTCTGCGCCCACAAAGCCCCTTTGCGCTGGATGAGGTGCAAACTGCGGCAGTCAACGACTTTCAGCTGTCCTTGTGGGAACAATGCCTGCTGTATGCAAAACAGGATCGCTGGGATGTATCCGATGCGCTGCTGGCTGCCGGCTTCCGCATGCTGGACCACGCCGCGGAACAGCGAGGGAAACCCGTCAATGCGGCTCAGCTGCTGAGCGCGGAGCGATACATCCGCGCCAACCTGGAAAGTGTTACCGTGGCCAGCCTTTGCGAACACGTTGGTCTGAAGGAGCGCACCCTGCGCAACCTGTTTTACAGGACCTGCAGATGCTCACCCAAACAGCGCATCATGACGATCCGGCTGGAGAGAGCTGCGGAGCTTCTGGCCGGCACCACACTGCACCTGTATGAAATCGCTGAAACTTTGGGTTTCTCCAGCCAATTCCATTTCAGCCGGTGCTTTCGGGAACATTACGGCATGTCGCCCACACGATACCGCAAGATCGTCCCGGAAGGATAACTATTTCACAAAATCATTGCAGGCCACCACCGGAAGCGTCGCCCCCCCGTCAATGGTCAGCACGCTGCCCGTCATATAGGAAGCATCCTGCGAGGCCAGGTATACGATGGCTTTGGCAATTTCCGCCGGCTGTGCAAAGCGCCGCAGAGGCAGCAGCTTTTCTGCCTCCCGCAGGTGGCTGTCTGCCGGCCAGCCAATGTCCGTATAGCCGGGGGCCACGGCCACCATGCGCACGCCATGGGGAGCCAGTTCCATGGCGGCGTTTTTGGTAAACTTGCTTACCGCCGCCTTGGTGGGGCCATAGATGGTGGCCCTGGGCCAGCATCCCTCCGCCTGGTTGGAGGTCACGTTGATAATTACGCCGGAAATTCCTGCGGCAATCATTCCCCTGGCCGCATACTGGGCACAGAAAAACAAACCCTTCCAGTCCACAGCGGTTACCTTGTCAAAATGCTCCTCCGTGGCATCCAGAAAATAGACTTCGTCGCTGACACCCGCATTGTTCACCAGCACGTGAAGCCTGGAAAAGCGGGCGAAAATTTCTTCATACATCCGCCGGATATCATCCGTTCTGGCCAAATCCGCATACACCGGAAAAGCCTGAACACCCATGGATTCCGCCGCCTGGCATACCTGAAGCGCCCCCGCTCTGTCGGAATGATAGTTGACGATGATGTCATACCCTGCCTGCGCCAGGGCCAATGCCGTGGCCTTGCCGATGCCTTTGGCGGCTCCTGTGATCAGGGCCGTTTTTCGCTCCATATTCATTTCCTCCCGCATGTCGAAAAGATTTGATTCAGCTTTTCACAATCACTTTTCTGTACGAGCGTAGTATAGGGGAGAGCTGGAGAAAGTGACATGGAGAAAACAGAAAAAAATATAAAAAACGGCACGGAGTAGTCTTTGGAAGGGCCTCCATCAAATCATCTCCTTTCGACACACCGGGCTTTCCATGGATCGTCAAGAGGCTCTTTTATTCCCAGTTGACGAACTTATGTTCGCGTGCTATACTCAGTTCGAAAAAGCAGCGCTTTTTTAAGTCGCTCATACCTGCCGGATGGAGGAGAATATGGACCGCGTAATCCTTCATGTAGACGCAAATGCTTTTTATGCATCCGTCGAGTGTCTTTATCGACCCAACCTGAGGAACCTGCCCGTGGCTGTGGCAGGCAGTCAGGAGGATAGGCATGGGATCATCCTGACCAAAAACCAGCTGGCAAAACAGGCCGGAGTGAAAACGGGGGAGGCAATCTGGGAGGCTATGCAAAAATGCCCGCGGCTGGTATGCTTGCCGCCCAACTATCCGCTGTATGAGCGGTTCAGCCAGAAAATGGCGCACATCCTTCTGCAGTACACCAACCTGGTGGAGGCTTTTGGCCTGGATGAATCCTGGCTGGATGTCAGCGGCCCGAAGGTAACCATGCAGGAGGGCGAGCGTATCGCCGATGAGATCCGGAATCGCATTCGGGATGAGCTGGGCATCACAGTTTCCGTGGGCGTCTCCTGGAACAAGGTTTTCGCCAAGTTGGGCAGCGATTTGCGCAAGCCGGATTTCACCAATGTCATCTCCCGGGACAATTACAAGGAGGTGGCCTGGCGGCTGCCGGCCAGCGATCTGCTCTACGTGGGCCCCAGTACGCGAAAGAAGCTGGCCACCATGCGCATCCTGTCCATTGGCGATCTGGCCAACGCGCACACCGGCCTGCTGGACAGAAAGTTTGGAAAGATCGGAGGGCTGCTGAAGGCCTATGCCCTGGGCGCCGATATCACCGCCGTACATCCCGCCGACTATACCAGCGCGATCAAAAGCGTGGGCAACAGTTCTACGCCGCCCCATGATATATGCGATTTCCAGGACGCCCGCTGCCTCCTGTTCCTTCTTGCGGAAAGCGTGGGGGCGCGGCTGCGTGAAATCGGCCTGAGGGCAGGCTGCGTAACCGTCAGCGCACGGTCCACCAACCTGGTGACCCGCTCCAAGCAGCGGGTGCTGCCCCAGGCAACAGCGCTTACGAGGGATATTGCACAGATGGCGCTGACGCTGATGGAGGAGCGCTTTGGCAAAGATTTTCCTTACCGGAGCATGGGTGTATCCTGCTCTCATCTTGTGCCCATGGACACCCCAGTGCAGCTGGACTTCTTTGGAGACGCCGAGCAGCAAATCCGTGCGGAACGGCTGGAAGCCTCCATTGACGGTCTGCGCAAGAGGTTTGGGCACCAGATCATTCAGCGTGGTATTGTGCTGGCAGACCCGGCGTATGCGCGCGTCAACCCCAAGGGGAAACACACCATCCATCCGGTATCCTTTTTTGTGAGTTAAGGAGAGAGCGCTATGCAGCAGTATCAAAATCCCAACAAGATTCCCGTCATCGTGCGCGCCGATTTTCTGCTGGACGGCAGAATCAGACCGCTTTTGCTCCGCACCGCCTCAGGCCCGGCCATCAAAGTGAAGGTCAAGGGTTGCTGCGAAGCCCCCGCTTTGAAGGCGGGCGGCCAGGGAACGCGCTACACTTGTGATTTTGGAGGCAAAGAGCTATACTTGTTCCATGATGATACCCAGTGGTTTTTGGAAGTGGAAGACGGGCTGTTCTGGTTTGTAGATGAGAATGGGCAGGTCATCATCATTTCCAATGAGGAGTAAGCCCGCATACCCCGCAAATCATCAAAAACAGGGGGGGATAGGATGTGTGGAAGATTTCATCTCATCAGTGAAGAAGATGAACGGGAGATGCGCGTTATCCTGGAGGAAATCGAAAACCGGTACAAGGACAAGCCGGAGCTTTCCGCCATGCAAACGGGGGAAATCTTCCCTACCCACATTGTACCCGTGCTGGCAAACAACAAAAAGCTGGAGCCTGCGGCCTTTCTGATGAAGTGGGGTTTTGCGCCCTTTCAAAAAGGCGGGAGACCTGTGATCAACGCCCGCAGGGAGACGGCTTTAGACAAGCCCATGTTCCGCAAGCCGCTGCTGGAGCGGCGCTGCGTCATTCCCGCAAGCCATTATTACGAATGGGAAAAGCAGGGCGCTACCAAAGTCAGGCACGCCATCCGGCCCAGGGGGCAAAACATTCTCTATATGGCGGGCCTGTATCGAATCGAAGAGGAGCAGGTGCTGCCGGTGTTTACCATTCTCACCCGGCCGGCTGCGCCGGACATCGCCTTTATTCACGACCGGATGCCGGTGATCCTTTTTCCGGATCAGAGGGAGGCGTGGCTCAGGCCGGACGCGGATGTCCGGGGTATCATGGAGCATTCCCAGGAGCAGATGAACTATGAAAGGATGTAGATTACGGATGAGGAAGCAGGTCCTTCGCGCGCTCTGCCTGTTTTGTACGCTGGCGTTTCTCATGTTGCCCCCGGCTTGCGCGGAGGAAAGCGGCACGCCGGATCAAACGGCCGATTTCCCACAGCGTACCTGGATGGAGGCTTTCGATGGTCTCCATGAACGGTTCTCCGCGGAATATGCGTTTACCGACTGGAAGGGGATTGATTGGAACGCGCTGGGCTCGCTCTGCCGGCAAGAGATTCAATCCGCACAGGAAAAGGAAGATTTCCAGGCTTATTACCTGGCCCTGCGGCGGTATATAAATTCCATCCCGGATGGACATGTGGGGATGTCCTCTGTGTCTGAGATTGATCAGCAATTTGTCAGCGGGGGATTTGGCTTTTCCCCTGTGCTGCTGGATGGCAATGGGGTGATTGCAAACTGGGTGGACGAAACCTCTGAGGTGTATCGCGCCGGGCTGCGTGCCGGGGACGAACTGCTCACCTGGAATGGCCAGCCCATCGCAGAAGCTGCCGCAGAGGTGCGTGCCATCTTCGCATCCAATGCTGCCACACAGGAGGACGCTATGCTCAAGCGTATGGCGTTTCTGGCGCGTGCAGGGGTGGGGGATAGGGCGGAGCTCAGCTTCCGCAGCACGGCAGGCCAGATGGTCTCCGTGCCCCTCACCGCCTATGAAGATGGGATGATTACCATCAAAAAAACCTATCCTGTTGCAGTCGTTTCGGACAGGCTTCGGGAGATGATGCTTGGCATAGACAGCGGCGCGCCTCCGCTGACCGGCGTTGTTGAATATGAAATTTTGGATGGAAACGTTGCGTATATCCGCATTTGGGGCGAGCTTGACGCGGACCTGACGGACAGCGGCATCACACCCTCCACCGTGGCGCTGTTTCAAAACGCTGTGAAGTCGGCACAGGATGAGGGCTGCCAGGGGATGATCCTGGACATCCGCAACAATGTGGGCGGTTATGACGAGATGGCGGCGGCACTGCTAGGGTCATTCTACGCCCGGGAGACATTCTACGAGTACCAGAGTGACTACGACGGGGCCACCCATGCCCGTGTGATCCAGCGGTCCATGCCGGATTCGGACGCGCTGATGATCCGGCCGGCCGACACCGTTTTTACCGGCAGGGTGATCGCGCTGATCAACCAGAAGTGCGTAAGCTCCGGCGAAGGGCTGGCGCTTGGCATAAAGAATCTTCCCAATGGGGAAACACTGGGATACTACGGCACCAACGGTTCCTTCGGCATGACGGGCGGTCAGGCGTGGATGCCCGGCGGGTTATCCATTACATGGCCGCGGGGGCAATCGCTGGACGCAAATTATCAGGTTCAGCTGGACAGCCGGGACGGCATAGGCGGTGTGGCGCCGTCCATCCGTATCCCCATGACACGGGAGAACGCGCTCCTGGTCGCCCAGGGCGAGGATGTGGAGCTTGCCCAGGCGCTGGCCATTCTCCGTGAGAACTAACATCTGCCATTGTCCCCGCGCCTTTGGGCTCAGAAGATCATTTCATTTTGGGCTTCCTGGGCCTCATGGCGCAGCATTTCCCATTCCGCATCCGTCATTGGCTCGGTAAAGGCCCGGTCCACATGGTCCAGCATGAATGTGAAGTGCTCAATGTTGCCCGGCGGCACCAGCGTTTGGGCGCCCTTGGCCACCGCGTATTTCATCGCGGCCAGGCTCAGCGCCTCGTTGCCCCAGAGGGGCTGGCACCAGGATTTGGGGTAGACGTGCTCCTCGCCCTCCCGCCACATGCGGCGGACCAGTGTCTTCATACCCAGCAGGCCGATGCCCCGCTTTCCAACCTCCTGGGAGATACGGTCCCCCCAGCCCCGGTTGATGCCCAGTGCCCAGTTGAGCGGGAACAACACCGTGTCAAAGCCATACATCGAAAGCGCGCGAAGCGCTACGTCCTCATTGTGGGCAGAAAACCCGATATTTCGGATGATGCCCTGAGCCTTCGCTTTTTCAATCACTTCCATCGCGCCGCCGGGGCCGAAGGCCTGGTCCAGGTCGGCATCCGTGGTCAGCGCGTGCAGCTGATAGACATCGAAGTGGTCGGTCCTGAGCTTGCGCAGGGAGGCTTCCAACTTCTCGCGCGCACCCTTGGCGCTGCGTTCCTCGGTCTTGCAGGCCAGGTACACATCCTTACGGTAGGGCGCCAGCGCGGGGCCCAGCCGCTCCTCCGCGTTGCCATAGGTGGGAGCAACGTCAAAATAGTTGACGCCCGCATCGATTGCCTGGGCCACAAAGCGGTTGGCCTGCTCTTGGGACTCATCCATGTTGATGATCCCGCCAAACACCACAGCGGATGCGTTGATACCGGTTTTGCCCAACGGATGGTATAACATTCCATTACCTCCCTAGCTCTTTTATGATGGCATCTGCTGCCAGTTTACCCGTCATCACCGACACAGGAAGGCCGGAGGGGCTGAATGTCCACTGCCCGGCCTGATATACATGGGGAATGGGAGTGCGCACAGAATTTGTGATCTTTTGAAACCGGGACTCAGCAGGTACTTTGCCACCAAAGGACCAGCCGGTGATCGCTCCGTCGGTATTTACCGTGAGCTTCTCAATGGTGAGCGGTGTGGAGCACAGGGAATCCATCCGTTTTTCGCCGATGCCGGGCAGAGCCTGTTCCAGTTGCAAGAGCACCTGCTGCACACAAAACTCCTTGCACTCCGCATACCACCCATCCCGCCGGATGGCGCGTATCAACTCTGCAGAAAACAGCGTGCTGACGATCAGGCCTGTCTTCCCTTCAGGCGCCAGCGTGGCATCGCGAAGCACCGGGCAGGAGATCTCGTAGGTCGTCAATGCAAAATACCGGCCGAGCCAGGCTTCCAATGCTTTTCGTCTGGAATCTTTATCATCGTCATTGCAGCTCATCACCCAACTGCCCGGCCCCAAACTGGATAGCCCCCGGGCTAACGGCGTATAGAAGCAATGCGGGCCAAAGGCCTGTGCTGCAGCCTGCGGGGGAATGTCAAGCGCCAGGAATACCGATAAAACAGAATTCCCGCCCTGCCCTTTGGCAACCCGGGCGGCCTGCGCTTTATAGGCATGGGATGCGCCTGGGAAGGAGCCCGTCGCCTCGTAAAGGGATTTCGTATCCCCTGCCCAGACGAGCTTCTGATAATGAACCGTCTGCCCCTGTGCGGTGGTCACCTGCCGAGACAGGGGATCAATGCCTGTGATCTCCGTTCCGCATTGGATTTCACCGCCATTCCCGCGCAGAAAGTCCACCATCGCACTCACCAGCGCGCCTGTTCCGCCTTTGGGGTACCGGTAGTCCATGTACAGTCCAAAGTAACTGAGCGCAAAGAATCCTGGTGTATTCTGGAAAAAGTGCTGGGCGATCATATCCCTCAATGCGGTGTTTTGGGTGAGGCCGGACAAATGCTGCTCAATGGGCTGTAAGAACCGCTTCATCTTTTTCATGTTGATCTTGTAGCGAACCAGCCATGGCAGAACCGTGTGAAGCAGAAACTGAGGATTGTTTTTGAGATCCAGAAACAGCGGATTGTCAATGCCGTACAGAACGTCCATGATGTCCATGACCTGTTCAATATTCTGCCGGATGGCATCAATCTCCCGCACATTTACCGGAAAGATCTCCCCCAGCATGGAGGAATATGCCTCCAGCCCGCCTTCCGCAAGACGGACACTTCTGTCTCCCATCCGGATGGAGACCGGGTTGGGAAGAAACGGGAGGCTGATGCCCAGTTGCCGAAGCATGGGCTCAATCACCCCCGAGTTTTCCACCGCACGCAGCCCGGCATCAAAATGGAAACCGTGCCGGGTGAAGTCCGCCACCAGTCCGCCAGGCTTTTGGGCCCGCTCAAACAGCAGTACCCGATACCCCGCTTTGGACAGATAACAGGCTGCGGTAAGTCCCGCCATCCCTGCTCCAACCACCAGCGCGTCATATGTATGGCTCACAGTCATCCCTCAACTTCTGTCAAGCTTCTGACGATTTGGAGGATCTGTACCGGCCGGCCAATTCTTCTTTTCTCCACGCACCGGTCTTCGCATGCCTGCAGAAGTTCCGCTCCAGGCGCGCCGGCCAGCGCCTTTCGTGCGCCCATGATGTTGCCAACCGCCGCGCGCCGCATCACACCGGGAATATCCAGCTCTGTTCCATCGCAGCAGCGGGGATGCTCACAATACTGACAGGCGCTTGCCAGGCGCATCATCTGCCGCGTCTCCTGTGCAGCATCGGCATATATATCCGCTTCCATTACGGGCGGGGTCAGCAACCGCACATGGTTTTTCATATCGGGCCGGTAAACAAAGGGGGAAAGGCCGCGCTTTTTCAGCACGGCGTTGGCGGCGCTGATTGCCGATGTGGTCACCGTGGGTGTGCCTGTACCCATCACGGTAGACTCACCGCAGCAAAACAGGGTACTCCACTGGGTCCGTGTATGGAGCCGCTTGAACATGTGCTGGCCCAGCATCTGCTTGGGCCCGGCCACCGCGCCCCCGTTTTTGAGGCAGTATCGCTCAATGGTTCGGGGCGTTGCCATCTGGGCAAAGCGCACATGGCGCCCAAAGCCTGGGAAACGGCGTTCCAGCACTTCAATGAGCCGCTGCTGCTCTTTCTGTTTTTTCTCCCGGTAGGCCGCATCGTCAAGGTTCGTCCATTGCTCAAAGGTCGGCCCAATGGCGGTCACTACATGTTCATCTTCCCCGCACAGGGTCAAGTCGTCGATGCTTGGAATGTAGGCAGTTACTTCGCTTTCATCGATATGGTCCGGATTTCCCACCAGCATCTCCACCGGCTGCGTGTCTTCTGGGATCACCGCCCTGTCCACCAACGCATAGAGCATTACGCTGGGGTAGGTGGGCTGTTGGGAGGATACCCATTGAATCCTCTCAGGCTTTACATGCTCCGGGGCAATCAGCTTGCCATACAGGTTCCAGACAGTTCCTGAATAGATGATTTCCTCGGCGTGAATCCTTTCCCCTTTGTCTGTCACCACGCCTGCGGGCTTGCCGTCTTCAAAGAAGATCCGGGTGGCCTCCCGTCCATAGAGGACATCACCACCCTGTTCCTCAATCACCTTTTCCAGCTTCCCCGGCAGGTAAACCGTGGAACCGGCAGGATAGTAGCTTCCGCCCACATGGTTGTCCACAAACATCACGGCGGCAAGGATTGCCGGCGCTTCGTCCACTGTGGCATAACAGTAGGTGGAGGTCAGTTTGGTAAAGAACTTGAAGATCTCCGGGTCGGAGAAGTAGTGTTTGAGCAATTTCCCGGCGCTGAGGTTCAGAAAGCTCAGGAAGCGGAGATAGGAAAGGGGATGCCTGGCAAGGGACTTCAGCGCGCCGGCAGGGTCTGTCTCATCGGGGGTGTTATAGTTGGGGTGTTCCACCATGACGTGACGGTATATGGTCTCCATCTCCCGGTAAAACCGGTGGATGTTCTCTTTCTCTGCAGGAAACACCTGGGAGAGTTCATCGGCAAACTTTTGGATATCAGGCCAGAACCGGATGCGATGGCCTTTGAAGTTGACGGTGTATAAAAGCTCGTGGCGAATCACATCGATGGGCTCTTCCAGACAGTTAAAAACAAACCGGTGCGCGTTAAAGCCGTGTTCCCCAAAGCCAAACAGCATGGCGGAACCCTGGTCAAAGATCGCCCCGTGCCGTTTGAAGATTCCGCAGGATCCGCCTGGGGTTTGGGCCTTTTCAATCACTGCCACATGGAGCCCGCGCTTGGCCAGCAGGCTCGCCGCTGTCAGGCCGGCAAGCCCCGCGCCAATCACCACTGCGTCATAGTGCATGTAAGTACCTCCGGGATATAGTAAGTGAGAAGGCCAACTTCATACCGCCGTATCATAAAAAACGGAGGGTACCGTTAACCTCTTTTTCCCGTGTATGCCTGGATAGGAACCGTTTGTGCCTGGATGGATCAAACTGGAACGGGCAGGAAATGGCTTTTTGTGATCATACCATTTTTCGACATAATTTTCAACATGATAGAGTAAGGTCATATGGCGCTGCTTTACTGTGGCAGGATTCGAAGCGGGAAACCAAGCCCTTGACGGTACTATTCTTCATTGTTATAATGCGGGTTGTATGTTGTTTGTTAGATAACCAGGCCGCAAGGCTTGGTTTTTCCATGGGCTGGCCAGCATCAGGATTATACCGGAAATGAGAGTGATCCCTTGCGTCAGTTTTTGCTGAAACACCCCCTGGTGCGTACATTGTCCGAACTGAGGGGCAACACCCGTGCCTGTGTTTTAACCGAGCCCATGTGGGGCCTGTCCATGAACCTCTGCCTTCCCTACGCGTCGGTATTCATGCTCTCCTTTGGCATGAGCGACATGCAGGTGGGGTTGGTGGCTTCCATCTACATGTTCTCCCAAACAATCTTTGCCTTTCTTTCCGGGGCCATCGTGGACAAATTTGGGCGCAGGTTCAGCACCATGCTTTTTGACTTCCTGTCCTGGAGCGTACCTTGTCTCATCTGGGCGTTCAGCCAGGGATTCTGGTTTTTTGCCGTGGCCGCGCTCCTGAACGGCATGATGAAGATCCCCACCGTATCCTGGGACTGCCTGCTTGTGGAGGATGCCCCCAAGGAGAAGATCACCCATATCTACTCCTGGGTGCTTATCGCCGGGAACCTGTCTGCGCTCTTTGCTCCCATTTCCTCCATTCTGGTGGCCAAACTGACGCTGATCCCCGCCATTCGCGTATTGTATCTTAACGCCTTTGTGGTGATGTCCCTCAAAATCTTTCTGCTGTACAGGTTTTCTACGGAGACGGCCATCGGGCGTGAACGCCGCGAAGCTGTCAAGGGCATGACCTGGGGCCAGATGCTGGGGGGATACAAGGGCGCGGTCAAAAGGATCCTTTCTTCCCCGGGCACACTCTTTGCCATTGTGATCAGCATCCTGGTGGAAATCGCCGGGATGATCGGCATGACCTTCTGGCAGATCATCGCCTCCCGGCGCATCGGCATTCCCGATCCCCTGCTGCCCATCTTCCCGATGTTTAAAAGCGTACTGTCCATCCTGCTTTTCTTCACAATCCTGTCGCGCATCCGGCAGTCCAACCTCAAAGTGCCGTTGTATGGAGGCTTTGCCAGCGCGATCGCCGCCGCCCTGCTGCTCATCAGCGTGCCGGACGCCGGGCCGCTGGGCTATGTGATGCTGTGCCTGTCCATGGTTTTGGAATCCTTGGGCAACGCCACACTGGGCACCCTGCGGGAGTCCCTGGTGGCCATCCATGTAGACCCGCAGGATCGTTCCCGGATCATGGCGCTGCTGCAGACCACGGTGATGCTGGTCAGCGTCCCCTTTGGGTACATCGGCGGGGTACTCAGCGATATGGACAGAGCGCTGCCCTTTGTGCTGATGATCGGTCTGCTGTTCCTGGGAATGGTGGCCACCGCCCTGTTTTTTCGCCGGGAGAGCGCCCGGATGACGGTAAGCCAATAGACAATCCCTATATATATTGATAATCGATAAATTATTATTGATAAACGAAAAACCGGATGTTATCATCCTGCTGAAAAATAATGAAGCGGGGTGTTTTGATGAAGAACGGATCAACGCTTTTTTTGAAGGCTGTTGTTCTTGGAATGGGAGCCGCAGCGCTGGCCCTGTACATTTTCGCGGTGCCCGCTCTGGTGGCATCCGCGGCAGATATGCGGCCTGAGGTGGCCTTCTTTCGGTATTTTGCCCTGGTGGGATGGTATGCCACAGCGATCCCCTTCTATTTCGCCCTGTACCGGACATTCAGACTCCTTATGCTCATTGACAGGGGAATGGCCTTTTCCGAATTATCGGTCAAAGCCCTCAAATGGATCAAATACTGCGCCGCGGCGGTCAGCATCCTGTGGGCGGCAGGTCTGCCGGTGGTCTATCATCTGGCGGATGTGGAGGACGCTCCGGGCATCATGCTCATCGGACTGGTCATCGCCTTTGTGCCCATCGTGATTGCCACCTTTGCGGCCGTATTGCAAAGGCTTCTCAAGCAAGCGGTGGACATCAAGTCGGAAAATGATTCGACGATTTGAGGTGAATGATTTGGGAATCCTCATCAACCTGGATGTGATGCTGGCCAAACGGAAAATGAGTCTCTCGGAGCTTTCCCAGAAGGTGGGTATCACCATGGCCAATCTTTCCATCCTCAAAACGGGTAAGGCCAAGGCAGTGCGTCTGTCCACGCTGGAGGGCATTTGCCGGGCTCTGGAATGCCAGCCCGGAGATATTCTGATATATCAAAACGACGAAAGTACACCGGAATAACGCACGAAGAATTTTTCTCATCGAGCGCAGGACCTGTTGATCTTGTCACGAAACAAAAATGAACGGGGGGAAAACGGTGAACGTATTCGTGTATGGCACCCTGCAGCAGGGATTGATTGCCCACGACAAGCTTGCCGGGCGAGGCGCGCGCTTTCTGGGCAGGGCGGAGGTGGACGGCTATGCCCTCTACAACCTCGGCTGGTATCCCGGCATCATACCGGATGAAACGGAACGGGTGCTGGGGGAGGCATATGAGATTGATGAGCCCACCCTTCAGGCACTGGATCTGTATGAAGGGGAGGGAACCCTGTACCGGCGATGCCTTGCCGACGTTCGTCTGCAAGACGGCGAAGTGATCAAAGCCTATGTGTATGTGTACAACCAGACCGTGAACCCGCAAAACAAGGTTCCCATGGAACAGCAGCCCTGGAGGAGGGGAGAATAAAATGGAAAAAGAATATGTATGGTATGCGTGCTATGGATCCAATCTTTGCAGGAGTAAATTCATTGAACGCTATATCAATGCATGCACCGATAGGACCCCGCCCAAGGAGGACAGGCCGTATATAATCCGGCATCAAATGTATTTTGCAGGGAGGTCCGGACGCTGGAATGGGGGAGTCGCGTTCGTTAGCACCAAAGCTGATGAACAGGCGCAGACCCTTGGACGGGTTTACCGGATTACCATGGAGCAATTGGATGAAGTCCGTGAGAAGGAAGGGCCAAGCAGCCATTGGTATGGAAACAAGCTGTATCTTGGCATGTTGGAAGGCCTCCCTGTCTATACCCTGACCCGTGACCCCCAGTATGATGGCCATGAAACCAGGGTCCCTTCCCCGGAGTACCAGGAAGTGATTCTGCGGGGGCTGAAGGAGATTTATCCTCAGGTGGATGGGAAGGCATATCTTCGGAAAACCATTGAATATACGCAGTCCATCATGTGAGGTGCTCATCGCCTTGTGCTATATCATCCGCTCCCATTTGCAGCGATGCCGGATGTGCAAAAACCACCCAGATCGGGCGGCTTTTTTGATCTGCAAAAATGAAAACCAGTGTTCCCCAAGTATATCAAACAAGTCAAAGCATAGGGTCTCGTTGCTTTCGTTACGCAACAGCCAGATACAGCGCATCCCCATCAAACAGTATATCTGTGGTCTGGTTGTTGATCACGCCGACATTCTGAATGCTGTCGATGAAGATTTCACTGCCGATTCTTTCATTCCCATCAAACATGGATACGGTCTGTGCAACCTTCTTCTCATTCCCTTTGAGAAGCTTTTCGCCGCCATCCTGCAGCCATTCATCCACCGGCCCCTGACTGAGAACCGGAACAGTGGCAACCAGCTTTCCCAGGGCTTTGCTGGCATTTCCCAAACCGGACAGCACCATCGTCTCCACCGAGGCGGAGGAGAGCTTGTGGACCATATCGCGGCTTTTGTAAAAATGGACCTGGTAACGTTCATTGTAATTGCTCACCTTGCCGGCAACCTGGCTTAGGTATTCCGCCTTGAAATTGCCCAGCAGCATTACCTCCAGGAAAGAGGAGAAGGCAAACAGATACAGCGCCATCCTGTAGCTGCCAAACAGCTTCTCCAACCTGCCGACGGATTCCCTGACAACTCCATCCATGTAAATGGCGGGCAGCGACTTAATGGCTGCTGCAATCTGTTCCTGGAAGAAGGTCGTGTTTTTTTCTGCCGATTGTTTGATATCCAGCACTTTCATGTGATGGTTTCGCAGATATGCTTCATTGTCCCAGTTGTGCTTGTAGCTATCCAGAATATCGGTGAGTACATTCAGATTGCCTTGTTGTTCGGCCTGCTTGTCCTGTTCTAAAAAAGAGAGGATTTGCAGCTGGGTCTCCTGGATTTTGTCCAGCTTTTTTTCAATGTTTGCCAGCGTTGCAGCCATCATGATCGCAGCGGGATTGACCGGCATCACAGCGCTGGATGGCC
Source organism: Clostridiales bacterium (assembly GCA_012729115.1). Classification (GTDB taxonomy): domain Bacteria; phylum Bacillota; class Clostridia; order Christensenellales; family Aristaeellaceae; genus Limiplasma. The sequence continues at coordinate 45,884 of JAAYDR010000113.1, forward strand.
CGGCCTTGGCCCATTTGGTGAACACGGATTTGCCGCCTTTGGTGACATGCGCTCCCCAGTTCAGCCCATCCCGGGCTGTTTTCAGCACAGCTCCGGCTTCCATGTTGACAGGAATATACCCCATACCCTCTATGGAGATGGTGCGAAGGGAGGGAATCATCTGAGCAAACGCAGTGCCCAGTGCCGCAACATCACCATAAGAAATCTTTATACACTGCTCCAACCGGATGGAATCACGGCGCTCAGCAAGCGCCTTATCGATACTCGTCTGGTCGCTGAGGGTATTATTGGGGTTGGTGTTTGCCAGGTTCGTTTTCTGGGCTTGATTCCCTTTTTCACGTCCAAGGATTTTGTCAAACAGTCCCATGCGATACTCCTTTCAACACGAAACATTGATCCGTTTTCATTCTCTCACACTACCCAGAAGAAAATCATCTGGCCGCTTTTTGTTCCGTCTCCACAGTCAAACCCCTCCCCAAGAACAGATACAGCGCCAGCACAGAAATCCAGATCTGCAAGGTAAAGATGTTGATCCGCTCCGTCAGGCCGGAGATGGGCCAGCCCTGGGCCATGGCCATGGGCGTAAGGGCACCGAACACCGTGATGACGATGGCGCAAAGAAAGATGAACCGGCCCAGACTCCGGTGAGCCCGGGTTTTCCACAGGCCAATGCCGATCAGATAGGTGGAGCCGATGGTGCAAAGAACCACAATGCCGGTTACCACAAAATGCATCATGTTTTGAAAATTATCCATGGCCCCCAGGGGATCCAGGGGGAACAGGGCATATCCAAAAAAGGACACCACAGCAAGAATCATCAGCAGCACCGATCCGGTTTTGGCCGTTTTCTTCATCCCCATTTCCTGAAAACGCATGAAAACACCCACGGAGCAGGCGATCAGCAAAATGCCGTATATTGTGGTCAAGACGGTGAGCAGACCGGCATAGGGGGAGGCGCTGCCGGTGAGTTCGCTGATGGTCTGGGTGATGTGGCTGTAGCCCTCCCACAAAAGACCGCCCAAAATGACATGTCCGACATAGAAAATCGCTCCGACAAACCCGCATAAGGCAAGGATTTGGCTTATGCTTCTGTTACCCGCTTTATTCATATTTTTCTCTCCCGTATCGCAAAATCCGTGAGCCTATTGTAAGCCCGGGGCCTTCCGCAGTCAAGGATAATCTTGAAGGAAGGCATTCAGCAGGGAGCGTGTGAATGCCCAAACCCTACTGGCTTGCCTTACTCTCTCCAATGGTGTATGATCCATAGCGAGGCACAGCCGATACAACGCAGCGGGGATACAGCCGATGAAAAAGAGCTCCTTTGTACGCAGGATCGTAGCGCACATGGCCGTGATGATTGCACTGCTTTTATGTGTGCTGCTTGTTTACACCGCGTCCACCTATACAGCGCTCAAGAGTGAGATGCGCCGGGAGGCAGCCGGCTTCCTGCAGGTGTACGGCGGCGAGCTCAAGGGACGTATTGCGCGCATGGACACGGTGCTCAGCGACCTGCTGCTTCAAAACCGTACCAACCTGCCGCTTCTCAAAAGCGCCAACGAGTCCAAGCGCTTCTATGCCTCCCAGGATGTGCACAACTACCTGGTCAACGTGCTGCAAGGCGAGCCCAGCGTCAGCGGACTTGTGGTGGCGGACACAGCCTATGGCATATGCGTGGATGCGGCGGTGGGCTGGCTGGGCTACTGGGACCGGGAAGCGATGCGCGGCTACACGCTGGAGCGCGCGGAGGGCGGAGGGGGCGGCAATCGCTGGGAGTTCGTCACCCTGGGCGGGCGGACGTACCTGTGCAAGCAATCGGTTTATCAGGGGCGCGCGGCGGCGGCGTTTGTGGCCACTTCCGATTTTCTGTCCACTGTCCCTGTGGCGGATTATGCCGATCAAACCTTTCTGCTTACGGACGGCCAGGACAGGCTCATGGATTTCCGGGGCGCTGGGGTGGAGCACGGGCAGCTGGGGCTCATGGCGGACGCCCTGGGCGACCCCTACGCATTGCGCGAGAGCGTTGAGATCCTGCCGGGGCAGATTGGTCTGACCAGCCTGTCCAGCGGCAGCCTGATCTGGAGCCAGTCCCGTGTGATGATGGCGGTGGTGCTCGCCGTCATCCTTGTGACGCTGGGGTTTGGTGTGGCGATCATTCGCTTTCTTAGGCGGCAGCTGATCCAGCCCATGGCCGGCATGTCCCGGTGGATGCAGCGGATCCAGCGGGGCGAGTATGATGCCGGCATCCGGGATGAGTATGGAACGCGGGAGTTTACGCAGCTGAAGGACTCGTTCAACCGTCTGATGGGGGAGATCATGCATATGAAGATCGAGTCCTACGAGCGGCGCCTGGCGCTGCACGATATGGAGCTGAAGAGCATACGCCTCCAGCTTCGCCCGCACTTTTTCCTCAACGCCATTGCAACCATCTCCAGCCTGGGCACACAGGGACGCGCGGGCGAGATCAGGGCCTATGCCGACGCGCTTTCAAAGAATATCCGCTACATGTTCAAATCGGGGCTGCACACGGTTGCGGTGGGCGAGGAAATACGTCACGTGGAAAACTACTTTGACATGCAGGAATGCAGGTACCCGGGACGCATCTTTCATTTCATCGAGCTGCCGCGGGAGCTGGAAAGCTGGCCCATCCCGCAGATGCTGGTGCAGAGCTTCATCGAGAACGAGTACAAGTACGCCGTGTCGCCGGATTCATTGCTCACCATCCTGGTGCGGGTGTCGATGGAAAGGTTTCAGGGCGAGGATATGCTGCTCATCCGCATTGAGGATGACGGCAAGGGCTACCCACAGGATGTGCTCCAATACATGAACGGAGAAGCGCCAAGACCCCATGAGGATGGCGAGCGGGTGGGGCTGTGGGGTGCAAAACGCATGCTCACGCTGATGTATGAGCGGGATGATCTGATCCGCCTTGAAAACATCCAGCCTCATGGCTGCGTGAACCTGCTGCGCATCCCCGCCGCGCCCAGGCATCAGTTTCTGGAGAATACGGACGGATCGCCATTGGGCGGGGAGACATCATCATGCGCATCCTGATTGTGGATGACGACATCGCCACGGTGGATGCCATTCTTTGCACCATCGACTGGGAAGCGCTGGGCGTGGAGGCGGTGGACACGGCCTACAGCGCGGCGCAGGCGCGCAGGATTCTTCAAAACGGGCAGATTGATCTCATGGTTAGCGATATCGAGATGCCCCAGGGATCCGGCCTGGAACTGCTCTCCTGGGTGCGCGAAAGGGAGCTGCCGGTGGAGTGCCTGCTGCTCACTTGCCATGAGCGCTTTGATTATGCCGCCAGCGCCGTAAAGCTGAGCGCCGTGGACTACCTCACCAAGCCCTTTGATGCCGGCATCATGACCCTTTCCATCAAGCGTGCCATCGCTCGTGTCAGGGAGAACAAACGCCTGTTGGAGGGCAGCCGCTATGGGGAGTGGCGCTCCCAAAACCCCAGGCACGAGGAGCTTAGCTTCTGGCGTTCGCTGCTCAGCGAGGCGGCGGAGCGGGACGAGCACCAGCTTGGCAGCGAGCTGGAAGCCCGCGCGCTGCCGTTCACGGCGCAGGCCCGGTTCCGGCTGGTAACCGCATGCGTCTCAGAATATGACCGCCCCATGCACGAGCTGGGTCGGGAGCTGCTGTTCTACATCCTTGAAAACGCGTTCTCCCGCTGCCTGTGCGGGCAGGAGGAAAACCGGCGCGTGGTGCGGCACTTGGGCTCCAGCGGCCTGTGGCTGTTCATCGCCGCGGACGACCAGCCGGACAGCGAGCTTTTGGCGCGCTGCCAAAGCGCCATCTCGGCCTGCGCGGATACCGCCCGCGTCCGGGTAACATGCTGCGTGGGCGATGCTGCGCCGCTTCCCATGCTGGGCAGCGGGCTGGCAGCCATGCAGGCGCTGGTGGAGCGCAGCGTGGCCTACTATGGGCAGGCCTTTCTGGAAAGCGAACAAGTCGCGGGAGACGGGGAGACTTCGGTGCTGGATGCCGGCCGGCTTAGCGCCATGCTTACTTCCCGCGACAAGGTGGCCGTGCTCAACGCCATCAAGCAGGCCCTGGGTGTACGGGCCGCCATGCGCACCCTCAGCGAGCGCACCTTGTATCTGATGAAGCAGGAGCTGATGCAGGCGGTGTACGCCTATCTGGCGCAGGCAGGCGTGCAGGCAGCGACGCTTTTTCAGGACGAGGCCTCCATCCGGCTCAGTGAGCTCGCCTGCCGCTCGGCGGTGGATACGCTTCGCTTTGCCAACTATCTGTTGGAACACGCCTTTGCCCGGGAAGACGAGCACCTCAGGTCCAGCGCGCTGACGGAGAAGATTGACACCTATCTGCGCAAGCACTACCGGGAGGACATCGGCCGCGCGGAGCTGGCGGCGGAGTTTCATCTGGCTGGGGAGTATCTGGCCAAGCTTTACAAGAAAAAGACCGGCAAGACATTCAAGGACACGCTTCGCGAGTACCGCATGGAGCAGGCCAAGCGCCTTTTGCGCGACCCGGACGTGCTGATCAGCGATGTGGCTGCCGAGGCCGGTTATGATAACTTCTCCTATTTTTCAACGTTGTTCAAGAAGGAGACGGGACTAACGCCGCAGGAGTACCGGCGCGGGTGATGGACGATCAGGATAAAATAATCCCATTTGTGAAAAGGTTTGACCCGAAATTGATAGCACGGGGCGCATGAGGCGTGATATACTCAAGTTAAATGAAAGGGAGGGATCCGCCATGAAACATCATCGCAGGTTATTTCAAGTGCTCGTATCTGCCCTTGTGTGTGTCACCCTGATGGCAGGAATGGTCAGCCTGGCGGCTGCCGAGGGCCCTTACGACAAGGTGGTTTACGCCTATGCCACCTTCAACAACATCCCCACCGAGGAGGTTCTGGACACGGTGGAGGAAGCAGTCAACCAGATCACGCGCGGCAAAATCGGCGTGGAGGTCGAGCTGAAGCCCATCGTCATCTGGGAATACTCGTCCCAGGTGAGCCTTGCGCTACAGGGCGGCGAGAAGATCGACGTGTTCCAGAGCCTGGGCGATCTGAACACCTGCATCAGCACCGGCATGTGCCTGGACATCACCGACATGGTGCCCCTGTACGCCGCTGAAAGCAGGGAACTGATTGGCGACGCGTGGCTGGCAGCGTGCAGCCAGAAAGGACGCCTGTACGGTATTCCCACCTACAAGCCCATCGCGCTGACGCCCATGCTGGTGTACCGGCAGGATATCGCCGATGAGCTCCAGCTGGACATGAGCCAACTCACCAGCGTGTTTGATGTCACCCAGGTGCTGCGCAAAGTCAAGGAAGCGCGCCCGGACATGACCCCCCTGGCGGCGGTGAACACCGGCAACATCGGCATCGGCCTGGCCATCCCCGATGTGGACTACCTGACCGACGACTACTACTCCCCCAAGGGCGTGCTCATGCATGATGAGCTCACGGTGGTGGACTACTACGCCTCCAAGGAGTTTGAGGACATCTGCAACCTCGCGCGCACCTGGTACAATGAGGGGCTTGTGATGAAGGATGCGGCCACCACCTCCTCCACGGCGGCGGAGCTGATGAGCTCCGGTAACTACTTCGCCTACATCGCCTCCTACAGCTACCCCGAAGCCGATACGGCGGCCAGCCTGGAAGCACAGACCGGCGGCTATGATCTGGGCGCAAAGATCATCGGCTCGGCGTTCCTGGATACCAGTTCCATCAACGCGCTCTCATGGATGGTGGCTTCCACCTCCAATGTGCCCGAGGCAGCCCTCAAGTTCCTCAACCTCACCTTCACCGACCCGGACGTGTGCAACACGATCCTGTACGGCATTGAAGGACGCGATTATGTGAAGAACGCCGACGGCACCGTAAGCTACCCCGAGGGTCAGGATGCCGCCAGCGTGCCCTACACCGCGCAGCTATCCTGTGGCACAATGGGCAATTTCTTCATCATGTATCCCATGGCGGGCACCAGCCTGGAATCGCTGGAGTGGGAACTGGAACAGAATCGCACGGCCAAGACGTCCGTGGCCATGGGCTTTACCTTTGACAACAGCTCCGTCAAGACCGAGTACACCGCCGTGACCAATGTAATTGAGCAGTATCTGCCCGGCCTCATCTGCGGCAGCGTGGATCCCGCCACGGAGATCCCCGTATTCCTGGAGCGCCTGAAGGAAGCCGGGCTGGGCGAGATCATCGCCAGCAAGCAGGCCCAGCTGAATGATTGGACGGCCGGCAAGTAAAAATACGGACCGATTTCAAGAGGGGCGGCGCGGGATATCCCCCCGCGCCGCCCCTTCCCATGCTACGATTTGAGGAAAGCCATGAAAAACCATCGCAAAAAGCGCTTGACCAGGTCATGGCCGCTGCTGGCCATCGCATCGCCGGGAATCATTTATCTGATCATCAACAACTACCTGCCCATGTTCGGCGTTTTTCTGGCGTTCAAGGATTACAACTATGTCAAGGGCATCTTCGGCAGTGACTGGAACGGATTTGCCAACTTTCGCTTCCTGTTTCGCACACGGGACGCGTGGACGATGACGCGCAACACTCTGGGCTACAATGCCGCCTTCATCGTGCTGGGCACGGCCGCCGCCATCTTTGTGGCGGTGCTCATCTACGAGCTGGGCTCGCGGCGCCGCGTCAAGCTGTTTCAGGCTGCCCTGATGCTTCCCAACCTTCTGTCATGGGTCGTCATCGGCTTCATTGCCTATGCGTTCCTCAATGCCGATACGGGCTTTCTCAACAACACTGTTTATCGCGCCTTTGGCTGGGAATCCGTCAGCTGGTACTCCACCCCCGGGCCGTGGCCGTTTCTGCTCACGCTCACGTATCTGTGGAAGTTCGTGGGAAGCAGTTCCATCATCTATGTGGCCAGCATAGCCGGGATTGACAAAGGTATTTTCGAGGCTGCGCAGCTGGACGGCGCGTCCAAGCTGCAGCAGATTGTGCGCGTTACGCTGCCGATGCTCAAGCCCACCGTGGTCATCATGACCCTCATGGCCGTGGGGCGCATCTTCTACAGCGATTTCGGGCTGTTCTATCAGGTTCCGCAAAACTCCGGGCGGCTGTTTGACGTGACCCAGACCATCGACACCTATGTATATCGGGGTTTGATGGAGCTCAACGACGTGGGCATGTCCGCTGCAGCCGCCCTGTACCAGTCTGCGGTGGGGTTTGTGCTGGTGGTCGGTGCCAACGCCCTGGTGCGCCGCTTTGATTCAGACAATGCATTGTTTTAGGAGGAAGGGTATGAAGAAGCCGATTAGCGACATCAAGCGGTTCCAAGCCTTCTCCACCATCACGCTGGCGGTGCTGTCCGCGCTGACCCTGCTGCCGATTGTGCTCATCGCGGTGGCATCCGTGACCGACGAAAAGACCCTGGCCGCAGGCGGGTACACGTTCTTTCCGGCCAAGCTGAGCCTGGACAGCTATTATTACATGGTGAAGCAAGGGCCAATGATTCTCCGCTCCTATGGCGTAACCCTTCTGACCACGGTCTGCGGTACGTTCACCAGCGTGCTGGTAACCGCGATGCTTGCCTACCCCCTGTCGCGCAAGGATTTCCGTTTTCGGGGAGCGCTTTCGTTCTTCGTTTTCTTCACCATGCTCTTTAACGGCGGTGTGGTGGCGTCCTATATCATGTGGACGCGGATCTTCAGCATCAAAAACACGCTGCTTGCGCTGATGGTGCCCAACTATCTGGTTACGGCGTTCAACGTGTTTCTGGTGCGCAACTACTATACCAACAGCATCCCAGACGCAGTGGTGGAGTCCGCGCAGATTGACGGAGCCAGCGAGTTTACCATTTTTGTGCGCATCATGCTGCCCCTGGCTGTGCCCACGGTGGCCACCATCAGTCTGTTTACAGGGCTTATCTATTGGAACGACTGGATTAACGGCCTGTACTACATCTCCGATTCCAAGCTGTATGGCGTGCAGAATCTGCTGATTCGTATCATGAACAATATCCAGTTCCTGAAGGTGGGCAGCAACGCGGCGCTGCTGGGCGTGCAGGCCGTGGAACTGCCGGGTTCCTCAGTGCGCATGGCAATGGCCGTCGTCGGCATCCTGCCTATTGTGGTGCTGTTTCCGTTTGTGCAGAAGTACTTTGTGAAGGGTGTCGTGCTGGGCGCGGTCAAGGGCTGAGGGAGAGGGGACGGATGAAAATGACCGTACAGGAGATTATCGACGGGATGATCCAAAAAACGGGCGTCGGGCCGATTCCTTATGAGCGCACCTGTGATCGGCTGATGGCAGGCGACCCAACGCGCGAGGTCACGATGATCGCCACCACCTTTATGGCGACCGTGGATGTGATCCGCAGGGCGGCGGCGCTGGGAGCGCAGTTGATCATCACCCATGAGCCCACCTGGTTTACAGGCGCGGACGATACCATCTGGCTGGCAGGCGACCCGATCTATGAGCAGAAGAAGGCGCTCATTGAAGAGACGGGCGTGGCGATCTGGCGTTTTCACGACCATATGCACTTTGACCCGGACGACGGCATCTATCGCGGCTTTGACCTGGAAACAGGCTGGGCGAAGTACCGTATGCCGCCTGACCCCTCTGCCGGGGTGTTTCCCCCTGCCATGGGCGAGCACTTTGACGGATGCTATCAGATTCCGCCCACAACGCTGGGCGCCCTGGCAGCGTTTTTGCAGGAGCGCTTTGAGATGCCCACCATGCGCTACATCGGCGACCCGGACATGCCTGTGGAGCGCGTCAGCCTGCTGCCCGGCGGCGGCAGCCTGGGCCTGGGCTCAGAGCATATGCCCATGCGGCTGATGAGGGCACGGGCGCTGGATGTGATTGTATGCGGCGATCTGACCGAGTGGACGCTGCCCGCCTATGTGCGGGATGCGTACCAGCTGGGGCTTTGCAAAGGAATTGTGGTGCTGGGACATGAGCGCAGCGAGGAAGCGGGCATGAAGCATCTGGGCACATGGATGAAAAGCATCACCGGCGATATCCCGGTGGTGTTCGTAGACTCTGGGGAACCTTTTGGGTATTTCCATACGCAAGGAACATAAGGAGGGCATAGCATGGCTGTATTGCAGGGGGAATATTTTTCGCAGGCCCGGCGGGGCATGGAGAGCTTCACGGCGATTCTGCCCGTGGATCCGCCGCCCATGCCGGACGGAACGCCCGGGTATGCAGACCCGCTCTGGCCGACTGTCTATCTGCTGCACGGCTATTCCGGCGGGCGCAGCGATTGGCTTCTTTACAGCAATATCGTGCAATGGGCAATGAAGCACCGCTGCGCCGTTGTGATGCCTGACGGCGGCAACCGTTTCTATCTGGACAGTGAGGAAACGGGCGAGCGCTACGGTGTGATGGTTGGTGAGGAACTGGTGGAGGTGACGCGCCGCATGTTCGCGCTGTCCCGCAGCCGTGAGGATACAGCCATCGCGGGGCTTTCCATGGGCGGCTTCGGCGCGCTGCGCAACGGCCTCAAATATGCCCAGACCTTTGGCGCGGTAATGGCCCTGTCCTCGGCGCTGATCACCGACGAGGTGGCTGGCATGACGCCCCAGGGCGGCGGCAATGCCATCGCGCCCTATGGCTATTACCGCAGCACCTTCGGCGAGCCGGAAAAGGTGCTTGGCTCAGACAGGGACCCCAAATGGCTGGCCCGTCAATGCGAAAGCCGCCCGCGCCTTTTTCTGGCCTGCGGCACGGAGGATTTTCTCTATTCCCAGAATGCGGACTATCACCAGTACCTGCAGGCGCTGGATTATCCCCATGTGTGGTGGACGCGTGCGGGTGTCCACGATTTCGCCTTCTGGAATCCGTCCATGGAGGCCGCGATGGATTGGTGGAGGGGAGGAAATGCCCATGGAGATCCGGCGTGAGAAGCTGATGTCGCTGCATGTCCAGCTGGGAGAAAGCCAGGTGGTGGGCGATGTGCCGGAGGGACGGCTGGTGATCATCCCCATTGTTGGCGGCACCTTCCAGGGGCCGCGCCTGAGGGGCAGCATATGCCTGGGAGGAGCAGACTGGAATGTGGCCACCTCTCCCACGGCGGTGCATCTGCTGGCCCGCTACTGGCTCAAAACTGACGACGGGCACGTAATCGCTGTGGAAAACGAGGGCTTCTGGGACTCGGCACGGGATGAGGGCGTGCTGCGCACCACGCCGCGCTTTCAATGTGACAAAAGCGGCCCCTACGCATTTCTGACAACCGGCTGCTACACGGGCGAGCTGCGCGGCGGCGAGGGGCAATCGGTGGACATCGATCTGTGGACGCTGAAATGAGGACCCAAGGATGAATACGTCGATGGAGCAGCTGCAAAGCCGGGTATGGTGTCTGCGGGATCGGGATGATTGCGCGGCCTATCTGGTGGTTGGAGATCAAAAGGCGATGATGATCGATACGGGCATGGGCGCGGAGCCCTTGATGCCCCTGGTCCGCAAGATCACCCCCCTGCCTGCGGAGCTTTTGCTGACCCATGCCCATGGGGACCACTACGGTGCCGCGGGCGAGTTTGGCCGGGTATGGCTGCACGAGCGGGATCTGGCCATCCTTGGGGATTTGGAGGAGGTTCTTCTTCCCCGGATACCGGTACCCGGCCTTCGCCGCGAGACGCTGGTGCCCTTTGGAGACAGCGCCGTGTTTGACCTGGGGGGCGAGTGCGTGCATGTGCTGCCCCTGCCCGGGCACACCCCGGGCTCCTGTGTGTTCGCGCTGGAAAATGAACCTGCGGTGTTTTGCGGCGATGCCATCGGCAGCGGCAATATCGTGCTTATGGCGCTGCCCTTCGCGCTGGGGCTGCGCGAGTATCGCGCGGGCCTGGCCGCTTTCATCCGGCAGGCCGGGGCTTATGGCGGCTTTGAATGGCTGGGCGGACACTGCGGGCAGGCCGGCGAGCCGGGGAAGCCGGGCTACAACCCGCCCAGGCTGCAGGTAGCGCAGGACATGCTGGCGCTTTGTGACCGGCTTCTGGCCGGTACGCTCATCGGTGAGCCCGTATGGGAACCGATGCGGCCACAGGGCGACGCGCTTCGGGCATATCATGGTACGGCGGGCATGGTCTATCTGCCGCGGCAGCTGGGCTGAGCCCGGGCCGCTCAATTGACAAGCCGGTAAGGCCAATTTATAATGATGCATAGATGAATGCTCGGAGGGATCATATGGCAACGCTCAGGGATGTGGCCGAGCGGTCCGGTGTTACGGTAACAACCATATCCCGCATGATGAACGGACGCGGGAATGTCAGCGCCAAGACGCGGGCCAAGATTGAGGCAGCGATGAAGGAGCTGGACTATCACCCCAACGAGCTGGCCCGCTCCCTGGCCAAGAAAACCACCAACTTTATCGGGCTGATCGTTCCATCCGCCATGAATTATTTCTTTGCCAGCGTCATCCAGAGCGTGGAAGCGTACGCCTCGGCCCATGGCTGCAAGCTGCTGCTTTGTGTGTCCAACCGGGATGTGCGCAAGGAAAAGGAATATTTCAGCATGCTCCTGGGCAACAAGGTGATGGGCATCATCCTGGCCAACTTCACCCAAAACGCCGAGGACTTTCTGGGCATCAACGCGCCGATGGTTATCATTGAAAGAGAGCCCTCGCCCCACATCCCCTGCGCGCTGACCGACAACTATCATGGCGGTTATATCGCGGCGGAGCATCTGATCAGCAAGGGCTGCAAAAAGCTGCTGTTCTTCCACGGCAAAGCCGAGCTGGACACCGACCCGGACAAGCGCTTCATCGGTTTTCGGGACGCATGCCAAAAGCATGGCGTGGAGCTGCCCGTGCAGGTGGACGCCACCTGGAGCGAGTTTATCAGCATGAACTATGACGGCACCATCGGCCGTCTGTTCCGGGAGTACCCCCAGGCGGACGGCATTCTGGCCTCCAACGACATCATGGCTGTGGGCATCCTGCGCTACTGCCGCCGCCACCAAATTCCGGTGCCCGAGCGGCTTAAGGTCGTGGGGTATGACGATACGCCCTTCGCGGTCAACTGCGCCATGCCTCTGACCACCATCCATCAGCCCATCGACGAGCTGTGCCGCTTTGCGGTGGAGTGCATCCTGCGCATCTCCAGCGGCGAGGTGGTGCCCACCAAAACAGTTTTCCCTGTGTCCCTTGTGGAGAGGGAATCCACATAAAGAAACCGGGGAAGGTCAATTCCCCAGTTCCATCAATCCCTCCGTCGTATCCATTCTCATCACAAAACGCAATTTGGCCAGGTCGGCTTCCAGCAGCGCTGTGGCGCCGTCTTTTTGCCATGTCATGCGCAGGCTGTGGGCGTCGGGCTGCTCAAACTCCGCATGGGCGTCCAGGTCAAAGGCCGGGCACTGGTTGCGCATTCTCAGCATACGCACCTGCAGGGCGGTCACGGGCTTTGCCAGCGCTTCCCGCACGTCCTCCCGGGTCAAATTGGTGCGGTTGATCTCCTTGTGCCCCGCCGGGCCGCCCTGCCGGACCGCCTGAAGATCATTTTTGCCCGCGAACAGGTCCAGATACCATACCTGGGGCTTGCCGGGCATGAACAGCTGCAGGGCGCGGGCCAACAGCAGCTTGCGCTCATCGCATCCAAGGGCGCTGAAATAGGTGGAATTCACCTGATAATACATGTTTTTCTGGCCGTGAAGGTTTTTGATGAGCCCGCCGCGGCTTACGATGAGGTCAATCAGCACCTGGATGCGCTCCTCGGGCACCAGCCCCTTCAAATCCAGCATGGGAATGCCGTCATGGCATCCAAGCATGTTGACGGTTTGCACTTTTCTTTCCCGAAGCTCCCGCGCCCAGCGCAGCAGCGTGGTGGAGTCCGCATTTTCAATGGCGTCAATCACCAGCCCGGGCAGGAAAAAGTCATAGAGCATGTAGCCCTTGTCGCACAAGGTGCGGTAGCTGCCCGATGCATAGGAATCGTGAATTTCCGGCAGCAGGGTAAGCCCGCGGGGCTGGGCCAGCCGGCGCACCTGCTCCAGCATGTCCCAGGTGTCCGGCTCGTTGAGGAAGTTGCGCTTGCCCACCGTCTTGGGCGCGTAGGCAAAGGCGTCCAGCCGCACGATGGATGCGCCGTACTCCCTGAGCTGATCCAGGGTGTTCTCATAAAACTCCCATACAAGGGGTGAGCGCAGGTTCAAGTCCATCTGCCCCAGGTAGCGGCGGCGGGATTCCAGGAGCGCGGCAATGCGCTCCTGTTGCCTGCCAAGGGCCATTTGCGCCGGCGGGATGCCCTCCTGAAGCTGCTGGGCGATCTTCCCGGCCAAAAGCGCTGCCTCGCCGTATTGCAGCCCCAGGGCTTCCATCAGTTCCTGGGCGTCCGGCGCGCGGTAGCGTACTTCCTGATAGAAGGTGTTCCAGTAGGGCTCATCCCGCCCGTCGGGGAAGCGCACCATCAGGATGGGCAGCCCTGGTTTGCGGAAGAACATGTCCCGGATGAGCGCCGGGTCGGGCTGAATAAAGCCCTCTTCCGTCATCGTGCCATGTCCCTCCCAGAACCGGTTCCAGTCAATGAAAAAATCCCGGTAGGGGGAACTGTCCCCGTTTTTGATCACGTCCTGAAACTGGGGCGAAAGCACGGAGAGGTGGTTGAGGACGAAGTCCAGCTTCAGGTCCACCCCCATCCTGCGCAGATGTTCCAGATCCTCCTCTGTGGCCAGCAGCTGGTTGAGGTTGTAGCTGATCACCGAAAAGCCCCTGTCCAGATCGGTGTCAAACAGGCTGGGCAAAATGTAGAAGGAATGAAACGCGCCGCGAAGGGCAGGGTCGTCCAGCAACTGGGCACACTGGCCGAGGGTGCCGCCCAGGCTGTCCGGGTAGGCGTTCAGCATTGCGCCGTTGTTCATGCATTTCCTCCCATGCTATGCCCGGGCCATCAGCAGCCGATACTCGTCATAGGTCATCAGCTCGCCGGCCTTGGACAGAATTACGCGGGCCTTGTGTGCCTGGGCCACCAGTTTCTGCTGTTCAATTTCCAGCACCATGGTGGTAAAGGCGCTGTCCGTTTTGCCGTCCCGGTTGCGGGTGCGGCGGTGGGCCAGCGTTTCCTGGGGTGTGCTGTTCAGCAAGATGGGCACGTCCACGCCCTCAATGCAGTCGCTGTTGCCATGGGTCCATTCGATGATGAGCACATGGGTGTGCGTCATATCCACGCAGTCGTACCAAAGCTCGGAGGGCTCGCGCCCCATGCGCTTGAGCATCAGGGAAGGAGCGCCCTGTTTGAAGCGGGCCAGGATGCCCGATACCTCGTCAAAGTCGATCTCATTGGGTGTGCCCAGATAGCCCGCAAGCGCCCGGCGGCCCGCCCGCTGATACGTTTGAAGCCAGGGCATCTCCGCCGCTGGGTCGGGTTCCGCGTCCTCATCCTGCCGCCACAGCTCCCCAAGCCGATCTGTGATGTCCGGGGAGGCAAGGCCATTTGCCACCAGCCCGCGCAGGCCGCCCACCCGGTATACGCGCAGGCGCTCCAGGTCGTTGTCCCGGGGGATGCGGTGGGGGTAGTTGTCACCGGAGAGGGTGTAGCTGCCCACTCCTGCCTGTGTCAGATAGTAGCTTAAAACAGACGCAATTTCGGACTTGCCCACGCCCGAGCCGCCGCACATCGCCACCACCGCCCTTTGGCTGGGGTTCCTTTCCAGGGCGGGGAGCAGCTCCCGTGCCAGGGCGGGATAAATCACATTGGCTTTGGCCACGTGTTCCGCGCCAATTTGCACCTTGTCACCCGGCATGTCGCCGTGGGGGATGGTTTCCGGCAGCTGGGGCGGCATCCAGGGCCGTTCCAATGCTCTTACAATATCCATAGGATCAAGCGCCTCCTTCATCCTCAAGCGCGCAGAAAGCGAAAGCAGCTTTCCAGCCGGTCATCCCAGTAGGGAATGTCGTGCTGTCCGTCCCCTTCCTCATAGCAAAGGGGCACGCCTTCCTCCTGCAGGAAATCCCGGAAGCTCAGGCACGCGTCCCGCACCAGCCAGTCCTGCCTGCCGCAGCACATGTACAGCCTGGGCAGGTTTTTGCCGCTCTTCTTGAGGGCGGCAATGGCGTTCCTGGGATTCAGCAGGGAGGCAGCGTAGCGCTCCGCACCGCCAAACAGCGCGTCAAACAACGTGGAGGGAACCGCGCCCTCGCCGGTCTTTTCAAACAGCCTGTCCGGTTCGATGGCAGGCGACAGCATCGCGATGCGGGAAAAGGTGTCCGGCCTTTGGAGTCCCAGCACAGCCGCGCCGTAGCCGCCCATGGAGATGCCGCCGATGAAGGTATTCTGGGGCTGATGGGAAAGGGAGGGCAGCAGCGTGCGGGTAATTTCCACCAGTTCATCGCCCACATAGCACCCATGCTGCGTTGCCCTCTCCGGGTGATCGGTGTAAAAGGAGTTTTCGCCCTCCGGGATCACCACGGCCATGCCAAAAAGAGCGCTCATCTGCCGAAGGGGCAGGCAGGTGGCAAGCTCCTCGGCACTGGCCGAGTAGCCCGGCAAAAAATACAGCGTGGGATAGGGAGCCTTCGCGTCCGGGTATCCGTCGTGGCAGGGAAGGAACACATGCACGTCCGTGGCGCGCATCAGCATTTGAGATTTTACGGTCAGCCGGATATACAAGCAGCTTCCCCTCCCTTTCCGGTCAGAAACTGGCAGCAGGGGGTCAGCGCCCGCTTCCAGAACGCATGGTCGTGCCCGCCTTCCGCCTCGTACAGGGCGAGGGGTGCGCCCGCCTCCCGCAGCTCAGAGGCGTAGCGCCGGCAGCTTTCGCCTACAAGCCCATCCTGCCGCCCCCAGGTGAGGAACAGTTCCGGCATGGACGCCGGGTCTTCAAGAGCCTTTTGGGTGGCATGGCGTACGTCCTTGTAGGTGCCCTCGTACTGCTTCCATCTGCCCAGGGTGGCCAGCAGCTCGCCATGGGGCACGGGGCAGCCCGGCGTGGGTTGGTCATCGCGATTGGTCAGCTCCAGCGCGGGCGACAGCATGGCGATCTTCCCAAAGGTCCGGGGAAAGCGCAGGCCGTTGACCAGTGCACCGTAGCCGCCCATGGAGATGCCGCCGATGAAGGTTTCATCCCGCTCCCGGGACAGGGGAAGCAGCTCCCGGGTCACCTCCACGATCTCCCGCCCCACATACTGGCTGAACAGTGCGCCCCGCGCCTCGTCGTCCACATAGAAGGAGTTTTCTCCGTCCACCATCACGATGGCAATGCCGTAGACCATCGAGAAAAGGGAGAAATTGGTAAAGGTGGCGGTCTCCAGGCCCCCGCCGGAATAGCCGGGCAGAAAGTACAGCGTGGGGTAGGGCGGTTTGCGCTCGTTCCAGCCTGTGTAATCCGGCAGAAACACCACGGGATATACGCTGCGGCTCAGACAGTCCGAGCGGAAATTCAAGTGCAGATTGGCCATAGTAACCTCCTCAGGCGGTGTGAAGAACCCTATATGTCCTTATCCTTTGACGCTGCCCTGCACCACGCCTTCCAGAATCTGCTTCTGGCATACAAGGTAGAACAGCAGCATGGGCGTGATGCTCATCACCAGCCCGGCCATCATGGGCGAATAATCGTTGGAATACTGGGCGCAGAAGACGCGGATCATCATGGGCAGGGTGCGCATCTCCTGGGTGTTGAGGAACAGGCTGGACAGCAGATAGTCGTTCCAGATGCCCATGGCCACAAACACCAGCAGCGTTACCTGGATGGGGGTCAGCATGGGCAGAATGATGCGGAAAAACAGCTGTGTGCTGGTGCATCCGTCAATCAGCGCGGCCTGGTCGATCTCCACGGGGATGGAGTTGAGGAAGCCGCGAATCAGGAAGATGGAAAAAGCGACGTTGAGCCCCACACCGATGTAGATCACCGGCAGCAGGCTGTTGTTGAATCCCAGGGTGGACGCGTACAGCTTGACCAGCGGGATCATGTACGCCTGAAAGGGTGCGCACATGGACGCAATCATCAGATAATACAGGACGGACACGAAGCGCGATTTCACGCGGCTTACCACATAGGCAGCCATGGCGCCCAGCACCGAGATGATGGCGCATACGCTCACCGTAAGAACCAGGGAGTTGCGAAGGGCGGTGAAGAAATGCATCTGCACAAGAGCCTGCTCATAATTGCTCAGTCTCAGGCTGGTGGGCAGCGAAAACGGGTTGCTGGTAAACTGCCCCGTCGTTTTGAAGGAGTTGATCAGCATCAATATCAGCGGAAAGAGGTAGAATACCGTGAGCACAAGCGCGATGGCGAGCATAATCCTCCCGGCGGCGCGTTTCTGCTTCATACTACAGCTGCACCTCCCGCTTCTGGGTCAGGTAAGCCTGCAGGACGGAGATGAGTGCGACGATAATAAAAAGCACCACTGCCTGGGCCTGGGCATTGCCAAACTTGAGGCTCACAAAGGCCGTGTTGTAGATGCGGAAGGCGATCAGCTCGGTGGAGTTGTAGGGGCCGCCGTCGGTCAGGGACATGTTGACCTCAAACACCATGAAGGAGCGCACGATGGCCAGAAACAGGCAGATGGTAATGGAGGAGCGGATCATGGGCAGGCGAACATTGCGAAACACGCTCAGCGCTCCCGCGCCGTCCACCCGAGCGGCTTCCACAAGCTCGCCCGGCACATTGGTAAAACCCGCAACGTAAATGATCATCAGATAAGCGCTCAGCTGCCATGAGGACACCAGTATCATTGCGATCATTGCTTTGGTGGGGTCGGAGAGCATGGAGGTGGCCAGCCACTGGACTCCCAGGGACGAGCCTACCAGCGTGACACCGTAGGCGAAGATGTATTTCCAGATGTAGCCCATCGCCACGCCGCCGATGACATTGGGAATGAAGATGGCCGTGCGGAACAGGTTGCGCCCTTTCAGCGCGCTGGTGAGCAGCAGCCCCAGACTCAGCCCCACCACGTTGCTGAGGATGACCACGCCCACCGTATACCATGCGGTACGCTCCAGCGACAGCCAGAACTTGGCGTTGGTAAACAGCTTGGTGTAGTTGGCCAGCCCCACCAGGGTGTAGTTGGAGCCGATGCCATCCCATTTGGTAAAGGATATCCAAATGCCGTAGAAGAAAGGAATCACCATGGCGGTGATCCATATCAGGACCGCGGGGACAAAAAACAGCAGGATGATCTTCCACGAATCCTGCCTGCGCGTGCTGATCATCAGGGATCGCCTCCTTTGATGCCAAAAGAAGGCGGGCAGGGTTTATGCCCCCATAAGCCCTGCCCGCCTTCCATACGGGTTGTGTCAGTCCAGATCCGCGAAGTAGCCTTCGATTTCGGCAGCCAGCGTCGCGCGGTCCATCTGTCCGGCCAGGTATGCCTGCATGAAGGGGCCTACATGGAGCCAGAAGTCGGAGGGAGCTTCACAGATGTAGGTGCTGATGTCCAGGATTTTGCCGGCGTTCAGGTACTCCTGGGTGGAGACCGCCAGCGGGTTCTCGTTGACCACCGTCACGTTGTCAAAGGGCAGCGTGGAGCCGATCTTTTTCACCATGAACTCCTGGCCGGCCGGGCTCAGCGCCAGCCACTGGGCCAGAATGGCGCCTGCCTGCTGCTGCTCGGGGGTGTTCTGATAGGTGTCTACGCAGTAGCCCTTGGGGCAGGAACCCAGCAGTTTGTTGTTGCGGGGATCATTTTCATCGTTGGTGAGGGGCAGGGGCATGGTGGCCACGTCGTCCCGCTCCGCGAAGGTCTGAATCTGCAGCCAGTTCCAGTCGCCCTGGAACATCGTGGCGGCCTTGCCGGTGGAGAGCTTCTCCAGGTCGCCCTCCTGGGTGTCGGCCAGAGGATCGGCCTTGTTTACGTTGTACTTCATCAGGATGTCAAACACGTCCAGCAGGGTGTTGAAGTGCTGATTCCCGATGAGGGATACTTCGCCGTCCTTGAGGCCCCGGAGCATGGCGCGCTGCGCTTCCTTGTCGCCCAGCCACTCGGAGAAGAACTGGCAGCCCAGGTAGTGAGCGCCCAGGGCCCAGTCGGCGCTGAAGACGATGGTGGCGGGATAGCCGGCGGCCTCAAAGGCGTCGAAGAAGGCTACCAGCTTGTCAACGGTGTTCACCTGGTTGACGTCATAACCCTCGCCGAACACTTCCTTCACCAGCCGCTTGTTGTACATCAGGCCAAAGCCCTGATAGCTGCTGGGGATGCCGTACACCGCGTCACTGCCTTCCTTCTGGCAGTACTCGATGCCGCTGAGGATATGGCTCATGAACGCGGTGTCGCCCTTGGTGAAATCATACATGTAGTCGCTGTAATTGAGAATCTGGCCCACGTCCAGCAGGGACACGGTGGGCGCGGTGCCGGCGGAGTAGAGCGCCAGCCACGCAGCCAGCTGATCGTCGCCGCAGGGATAGTAATTCACCGTAATCCAGGGGTATTCCTCCATGAATTTGCCAAGCAGTTCCACCGTGGCGTCGTCCACGCCTGCCTGGGTGGAGTAGAAGGAGATGGTAACGGGGGTCTGATCCGCACCGCTTTCCGCGACCGCCGCGCCAACGGACACCAGCATCGCCAGTGTTATCAGGAGGGCAACCAGTTTCTTCATCATGATGTATTCTCCCTTCCCATATTCCATTCCCGCGAGAGAGTACCCGCAGGTTCTATGGGTACAGCATAGCACAGCGCCATAAAAATGTCAATCGCATGACATTGCAAATTTTAGCCATTTGGACAATAATGGAACAAATCATACAGACAATTTGGGGGATATAGGGGGTGTGCAATGCAAACAGGAAGTTTGACGAAAATTGTTGTGTTATGCGTTTGACAAGATGAGAAAGACAGCCAAAAAAAGCCGAAAAATCCCATAATGGAGAGCTTTTCGCCGTTTCTTGCGCATTGACAACCACACCCGGCCATGCTATATTGGAACCACGAACCGGTTGCACAAGTTGAATGGTAAAAGTGAGCGGGTTTGACGATGAATGAGATCGCCAAAGAACTGTGTTTTCGAAAACCACTGTGACCCGCGCCTTTTCTTTTTTCTGATTCTACAAAAGAACGGGTCCCCTCCCCTGGGGACCCCGCAGTGAAGGGATGAACCATGAAGTTTGGCTATACCAAGGACTATCTCACCCGGAGAAACAGGCCCTGGTTCCCCGTCGTTGGAGAAGTTCACTATTCCCGCATCCCGGCATCGGAATGGGAAGACGCGCTGTACAAAATGATGATGGGGGGCGTGTGCGTTGCTTCCTGCGATGTGATCTGGATTCATCATGAGGAAGTCAGGGGGGAGTGGGACTTTCGCGGCCGCAAGGACCTGCGGCGCTTTGTACAAACCTGCAAGGCCTGCGGGCTGAAGCTTTTTTTGCGCATCGGACCCTGGTGCCATGGGGGGGTGCGCAACGGCGGCTTTCCCGACTGGCTGCTGAATGGGAACTGCATCCCCCGCACCAATGACGAAGGGTACCTTGCCCAGGTGGCCCGGTACTACCGGATGCTGTTCTGTCAGGTGGAGGGGCTGCTCCATAAGGACGGCGGCCCCATCATCGGAGTGAGGATCGAAAACGAGTATGGCCATGGGGGCGGACTGAGGGGGCAGGAGGGAGAAAGGCATATGCAAACCCTTGCCTGGCTGGCCAGGGATGCCGGGTTTGACGTACCCCTGTTTACCGCCCCCGGCTGGTGCGGGGCTGTCACCGGCGGATTGCTGCCGGTGATGGGCGACTACCGGGAGGCTCCCTGGGACGCGGAGATGACGGAAAGCAGGCACTCCATCAACGATGTGTTCATGCCCCTGCGCAACTTCCCGGGCAGCGGCTTGAATAACGGCAAGGAAGAAGAAAGGACCCTTGATGCGGAACGCTTTCCCTTCCTGATGGCGGAGATGGGGAGCGAATTGCAGGTGACCCGCCATCGCAGACCCGTGGCCACAGGCAAGGATACCGCCGCCAGGAGCGTGGTCAAGCTGGGCAGCGGCGCAAACCTGCTGGGGTACTCCCTGTACCATGGCGGGGTAAACCCCAGTGGCAAGCATACCGCCTTGCAGGAATGCCGGGAGACCGGAGATCCTGACGACGTGCCCGTATGGTCCAGCGACTCCGGGGCCCCTCTGGGCGCTTATGGGCAGTACCGCAGCGCCTATCATGAGCTGAGAATGCTGGCCCTGTTTGCGACGGACTTTGGGGAGGAGCTGTGCCGGATGCCCCCGGTGTTTTCCCCGGACAATCCCCAGGATCCCGGGGACAATACCCGCCTGAGGTACAGTTTTCGCATGAACAGCGCGGGGGCGGGCTATGTGTTTTTCTGCAATTATGTGCGCCACATGGTAAGGCCGGATTTTCGGGATGTCCGGCTGGTGGTTCCCGGTACGGGCAAGGTGCTGCCGCCTCTTTTCATCCCCGCCGGGACTTTTGGGTTCTATCCCTTTGACATGCCGGTGGAAGGCGGCGTCATCCGTTTTGCCCAGGCAACGCCCCTGTGCCGCGTGGGGCAGACCACGGTGCTCTATGGGGAAAGCGTGGACGCCACGCCAGGCGCCCAGGCGCTGCTGATCACCCGGGAGGAAGCGCTGCAGGCCTACAAGATCACCCTGGACCGGGAGTATCTGGTCCTCAGCGGGAATCCTGTGCTGGAGGGGCCCGGGGGGTACCGGATCCTGGCCTCCACGCCGGAGTTATCCCTGCGGGTGTATCCGCCGCTGCCCAAAGTGCCGGAGGGCTTTACCTACCGGGGGGTGAAGAAGGGTTTTGCCTGCTATCACAAGGTTCTGCCCTTCCGGCAGCCGGCCTGCGCCATCCATCGGATCGGGGAGAGGCGTTACCGCCTGTGCCCTGCGGATAACCAGGAGGCCGATGATTATCATCTGTACATCCGCTACCGGGCGGACCGGGCCACCGTGTATATCCACGGCAAGCCGGTGATGGACGATTTCTGGACAGACGGAGAGTTTTGCGTGGGGCTGAAACGGCATGGGTTCCCCACCGCACTGGAGGTCGAGCTGGAGCCCCTTTCCCAAAGCGCGCCTGTCGATCTGGATCAATGGCCTGCCATGGACGGCGGCTGTGTCTGCGCCCTGGACGGTGTAGGGGTGGAACGCATCCTCCAGGTGCCGCTCTCCTTTGGAGAAACCCGTTTTATTTGCTGCAGGAGGGACGATCATGACGGATGTATCTGTGCTGGAGACAGTGAAAAAACGCTTTGAGGCAAACAGGGATCGCCACCCGGGCATCCGGTGGGAAATGGTAGAAGCCCGGCTGAAAGCCGACGGGGAAAAGCTTCGCGCCCTGGGCGAAATGGAGCGCACCGGCGGTGAGCCGGATGTGATCGGCCAGGACGCGTACACGGGGGAGGTTCTTTTTGTGGATTGCAGCCCCGAAACGCCGGCAGGCCGCCGCAACGGCTGCTATGACGGGGAGGGGGAGGCGCAGCGCGTGAAGAAAGGCATTTTCCCCTCCGGCAACGCGGTGGACATGGCCGCGGCCATGGGCGTTCAGCTGCTCACGGAGGAGCAGTACAGAGGGCTTCAGCAGCTGGGGGAGTTTGACCTGAAAACCTCCAGCTGGATCAGGACGCCCCCCGATGTTCGCAAGTTGGGCGGCGCCCTGTTCATGGATCGCCGCTATGGCCGCGTATTTGTGTACCACAACAGCGCGCCTTCCTTTTACAGCGTGCGGGGGTTCAGGGGGCTGCTACGGGTTTGAGGGAGCCTGGGCCGGCGCGTGCCGGGCGGGCGGCACATAGCTGTGCCGCCGATGAAGGGCCTTGCCGCTCAGCCCGTTTTTCCGCGCCTGGCTGCGCCAGCTGAAATGGGCGATGGTTTTGTACAAAAAGCGCGGAAAATCCGGCTCCACAAAGCAATCATGGTCGCTTTGGCCGGCCAGGACCAGGCCGGCCAGGGTCTGAAGCTCCTTGCCCAGCTTGGCAAAGGGGCCGCTTCCTATGGGCGCGGCCAGGGCCATGCCCCCCGCTCCGATGCCGATGGCCTTGCCCCAAGCAAGGCCGCTTTTCTCGCACCAGATCTTCATCATCTCCAGGGCCAGGCGGGTTTGTCGCGCCTCAAAAAAGCCCGCGTTGCAAAGCACATAAACCCTGGCCGCTGCCTGATGTTCTTTCAGGCTCTTTTCCATGGCCTCCAAAAAGACCAGCAGGTGGGAGGGAATGCCGTCCACATAGAGGGGAAAGGCAATCACCAGGGCATCCTGATCCAGCAGATCCCTGGCGACGGCTGCTCCGTCAAAGCTTCTGGCATCCCGCCAGAGGAGGGTCTGCTGTCCGCCCAGGAAGGCTTCCATGGCCCTCAGGTAATGGGCGGAGGCGCTGTGCTGCGCCTTGGGGCTTCCGTCCAGCAATAATATTTTCATAGCAGGGCCTCTTTCAGATGGGGGAGGGAATCATGAAAGCAAACCTGGCATCCCTCTGCGCCCAGGTTCACCGCGTTGGCCTTCACCAGCCGCCGGGCGATTCCCCGTTCTCCCTCGCTGATGCCCTCCCCGTAGAAATGGGCGGTGAGGGTCAGGGGATTGTCATAGCGGGCGGTGTGGTGCATTTCGCTGCCCACATAGCGGAAAAAGGGCATCATATACCCGATGGAGCGGTCCAGCACGGCCTTCACCTCCGGGGAAAAGCCGCCGTACACATTGCGGCTGACCAAGATCAGCTCCCGCCCGGCGGCCATCATGGCCGGGCTGTCCCAGCACCGGTCTTTGATCACGCACCGGCCCGGGGTTTTGATCCAGCAGCCAAAGCAGCCAACGCATGGCTTCACCCTGGGTTTTGCGGAAAAAAGGATCACACTTTCAGGTACAGCATATTTCAACTGTCTTTCGTCTTTTTCGTCCAGGTCATGGATGAGCAGGCGAACCTTCAAAACCGTCCCCTCCCCTTCTTTGATATCATTCAGGCATATTGTACCAGCAAAGGCGGCTGTTTATAAAGCAGGTTTTGATGAGAATCTCCTGAGATTCCAAAAGGGAGTACCAGGGGGCAGCGGGCTGGCAATCTCTCCAGGGCTGTGCTATAATGGTCGCTCACAGGTACAATGTATACAAGGCAAGTGATGTGGGGAATGCGCTCCAGAAACCTTCAGAGGAAGATAACAAGGTCCCATGACATGGACATGTGCAGCGGGCCGCTTTTTAAGAAGATTTTGGTCTTCGCGCTGCCCATCATGGCCATGAATGTGCTGCAGCTGCTGTTCAATGCCGCCGATATGGTGATCGCCGGACGGTTTTCGGGCAAGGAAGCGCTGGCGGCCGTAGGCGCGGCAGGCTCGCTGATCAACCTGATTGTAAACCTTTTTATGGGCCTGAGCGTGGGCACCAGCGTGGTGGTAGCCCAGGAGTATGGGGCTCAGCAGCCTGGGGACGTGAGCCGCACCGTGCACACCTCCCTGCTGATCAGCGGTATCAGCGGGCTGGTGGTGATGGCCGCGGGGCTGTTCCTGTGCGGGCCCATGCTGGCCCTGATGGGCACCCCGGAGGATATCCTGCCCCTGTCCGTTTTGTACATGACCATCTACTTTCTGGGCGTTCCGGCCAGCATGGTGTACAACTTCGGCGCGGCCATCCTGCGGGCCGTTGGCGACAGCAGGCGGCCCATGTATTATCTGACTTTTTCCGGCATGGTCAATGTGGTGCTTAATCTGTTCTTTGTGATCGTCCTGCGCATGGGCGTGGACGGTCTGGCCTGGGCCACCAATATCTCCCAGTACATTGCCATGGCGCTGATCCTCCTGTACCTGTCCAAAAGCGACAGGGCCATCCGGCTTTTTCCCAAAAAGCTGCGCATCGACAGGGAAAAGCTGCTGCGCATTGTCAAGATTGGTCTTCCCGCGGGCCTGCAGAACCTGCTGTTTTCCATCTCCAACGTGCTGGTGCAGGCGGCCATCAACTCCTTTGGCTCCGCGCTGGTGGCGGCCAGCTCCGCCGCTTCTAATATAGAAGGTTTTGTAAGCACCGCCATGAACGCCTATTACAACGCGGCCATCACCTTTACCGGGCAGAACATGGGCGCAAAGAAGTATGAGAGGATTGACAAGGTGGCCCAGGTGTCCACGGTGCTCATTTTCATCTCCTGGATTGTGGTGGGCGGCCTGACGATGCTCTTTGCCAGAACCCTGCTGGGCATCTACACCGCAGACGCCCATATCATCGATCTGGGCGTCATCCGCATCAATGTGCTGATGGTGGCCTATTTTACCTGCGGCATCATGAATGTGTTCCCCGGCATCACCCGGGGTATGGGCTTTTCGGTAACGCCCATGCTCTGTACGCTGCTGGGGGCGTGCCTGCTTCGGATTGTGTGGCTGTGGACCTTCTTTGCCTGGAACCCCACGGTTGTCATGCTCTTTGCCTGCTATCCCGTCACCTGGACGGTGGCGGGCATTGGGCAGGTGGCGGCCTTCTACCATGCCCGCAAAAAAGTGCGCCTTATAAGTGAGGGCTGATGTTGATCACAATGGCTTTTGGCCTTGTCATGGCTTCAATGGAATAGCGGATGCCCTGTACCCCAATGCCGGAGGATTTTACCCCCAGGAAGGGGAAGTGGTCCGGCCCCCGCTCGGTTTTGCCGTTCACCTGAACGGTTCCCACCTCCAGCCTGGAAGCAATGGAAAAGGCCTGGTCGATATTCTGGGTAAAGATGCAGGACTGTAGGCCGTACTCGGAGCGGTTGGCGATTTCAATGGCTTCCTGTGCGTCCCTGATGCGGATGATGGGCAGAACCGGGCCAAAGGGCTCCTCCCAGGCAAGCTTCATCTGTGTTGTCACATGATCCATCAACACCGGATGGACCAGGTTTTTCTCCCGCTTGCCGCCAAGGAGGAGCTTGGCCCCTTTGTCCTTTGCTTCCTCCACCAGACTCATCACCGTATCGGCCGCATGCTCGTCAATGAGTGGCACAATGGTTACCTCATCGTCTGCGGCAGGATTGCCGGCTTTCAGTGCCGCCACCTTTTCCCGGAGCATGTCTGCCAGATGGTCGGCCACGCAATCGACGACCAGCACCCGCTTGACAGCCGTGCAGCGCTGCCCGGAATAGGAATATGCCCCTGATACGATGTTGCTGACCGCCAGGGGGAGATTGGCGTCCTCCAGTACTATCGCCGGGTCCTTCCCGCCCAGTTCCATCAGCATCGGCTTCATTTTCACCAGCCCCGCAATGCGCTTTCCCACCTGGGTGCTGCCTGTAAAGTTGATGAAATCCAGCTTTTCGTGGGTGACCGTATAGTCGCCGATGTCCTGTCCATAGCCGGTTACCGTGTTCAGCACACCGGCGGGCAAGCCTGCCATTTCAAAGGCTTTTACCAGATGCAGCGCGGAGATGGCCCCCTGGGTGGCCGGCTTGAACACCACGGTGTTGCCTGCTACCAGGGCCGGTGCAATTTTGGATGCGGACAGGTTGACAGGATAGTTGAAGGGGGAAATGGCCAACACCACTCCCAGGGGCTCCCGGGTCACCAGGGAGATCTTGCTTTTGGTGAACCCCGGAAAGCTTTCGCTGGGGATGGACTCCCCGGGCATGTTTTTGGCGCTGTCGGCGGCAAAGCGGATATAATCGGCTGTTCTGAGCACTTCCGACAGCCCGCTTTTGCGATCCTTGCCGATTTCATAAAGCAGGACCTCCACCATTTCCCGGGCATTTTCCGTAAGGATGGAGGCGGCCCTGTGCAGGATTTCCGCCCGCCGGTGGATGGGCACGTCCCTCCAGCGGGGCTGGGCGCGCTTGGCAATATCCATCGCCTCATCCACATCGTCCTTGCACATGGCGGTCACTTTCCCCACCAGGCTGCCATCCAGAGGCGAGCGGATTTCAATCAGATCCGCGCCTTCCTTTTGTATCCATTTTCCGCTTTGGTAGTTGGGATAGACCTTCCCCGGAAGTTCAAGATCGCTGAACATGGATGACTCCTTTCTGCTCACTCCTTTGCTATGATTCCCACTCCGATGGTAAAAGTATAGCAGAAAGCGGCCCGACTGCCAATGATTCCGTGGGCGCTGTCAAAGCGGGAGGGCTTTTCCAGACGAATAGACGAAAAGACGGTGCCGGAAACTGTACCTGCGATTTTAGGGGCGGCAGCCTACCCGCTGATTCTGGTCTGGAACGCGGTTTGGGGCTGCCAGGGCAGGATTCTGACGCCCCGGGTCTGCAGGAGCGAGCCGGGCACCTTCTCCCCAAGTTCCATGTGCTCTTTGCTGACCATTTTGCCAAACTCAAGGCGGATGCGGCTTTTTTTCATCAGCTCCGTCTGCAGGGCTTGCAGCCTGGCATGCCACTCCTTCCCGCTCCTGCAGGGGAAATAACCCAGCGCCCTGTTGGCATAGGCGCTTAGCTGCTCCCAGGACAGGAAGACATCCAAAGGGTTGTCCTGGTGCGCCATGCAGATCACCTGCACAAGGGGATCTTCCTCATAGGCGACGCCTTTGCGGCGGCGCTCCGCCTGCATCTGCACATCCTGATAGGTGAGGGAGGAATACCCCTCCCATGTGACGCCGCCCCTGTGCCCGATGCGGTAGAGGATGGTTCTTCCGGTTTTGGCGTTGCTGGACTTGGTTTGCAGCATCACGCACTGGTCCTCATCCTCCGGGTTGCGCTCCACATACAGGACGCTGCGGGAGGCGGCGGGGATGTCCACAGAGCCCAGGGCCCTGTAGATGGCCTTGCCGCCCAGGCTGCCCTTGGACATGTGGCTGATAATGAGCACCGCGCAGCCGGTGCGCTTGGCCATGGCCGCCAGATGGGCCATGATGGGGCGGGTCTGGTTGGCCCGGTGCATGTCGATGCCGCTTCCCAGGAAGGCCTGCAGGGGGTCAAAGATCACCAGCTTCACCTCATGGGCCTTCACCGCTTTCTCAATCTGCGGGCTTTCAAAGGTCAGCTCATGGGCATTGTCTAAAAAGGCGCACTGGGTCAAATCGCCCCCGCTGGCTTCAATCCGACCCCGGAGGGTTTCCGGGTCATCCTCCACGGAGAGGATCAGCACCTTTCCCTGGGCGCAGGGCGTATCCTGCATGGGCATCCCCCGGGACACGCAGGCGGCAATCTTGCAGGCCAGGGCGGTTTTGCCCACGCCGCTGTCCGCCTGGAGGATGGTGAGCTTGCCCAGGGGGAGATAGGGCTCCACCAGGAACTCCGGCTCCCGGAACTCCACCGAGTCGTAGAAAACCAGCTGGGGGGCATCGGTGGTCTGCGGAGGCGACCACAGAGGCGTTTCCGCCGCCAGGGTCTTTACCCGGGCCAGCACCTCCCCTCCCCGCCTTTCCACCAGGTCGGTGATGTCGCCCTTTTCCGGCAGATCCGGGTCCACCCGGGTCAGATCCAGCACCTTCACCCCCTGGGCGATTCCCTGGAGTGCGGCCGCCACGGCGGCGGCATGGGCATGGCCCGGCCCGTCATTGTCCGGAAGGATCACCATGCTTTTCCCCCGCAGGGGTGTAAGCTGCTCCGCCGCCAGCCTTCCATTGGCCCCGTCCGGGGCGCTGACGGCCACCAGGCCCAGGCTCAGGAGGGTGGTTACGTCTTTTTCTCCCTCCACCCAGTAAACCTCCCGGACCTCCCTTGTCTCGTCCACGTTAAACAGCGCCGGCACCAGGCCTCCCCGCCCATTCCGCCAGGAACCGTCCGGCCCCTGGCGAAACCAGCGGAATTCCTTGCCGGGATAGCGCCGCTTTTCCAGCTGCACCTGCCCGCTGCAGTCCCGGTAGGGCCAGATCTGTTCAGGCCGCACCAGGGTAACCGGGGATGCATACAAATCGGCCATGGTCAGCCCCAGAGCTGCCACAATCTGCTGGGGGCTGCACTGGGCATGGCATTTCACCAGAATCCGTCCCTCCTCCCCGGAGCGGACGGACAGGGATGCATGCCGGTCCCCATGGGCAGGACACCTGGCATAGAAATGACCCTGGCTGCCGCGAACCCCCTGCAGGCGGCCCAGAAACTCCTCCAGATTCACGAGAGATCACCGCCCCCCTGCTTTTCCAGCTGTTTTGTCATAGATCCACCTCCGTGTTACGCTTTATGCGTGATTCAATTTCATTGTATAGCTTAAAGCGTAATTGTCAATGCGCAGGAATGTCTCATTGTGTCTCATCTTTTGGGAGGGGCAAAGGCGTCCCCTCCTGGAAGCTGTTGACATTATTCGGCAGAAAATGTATGATAAATCCGACATTCGTGCGCTTGTAACCAAACAGCCAGCTTCATGCTTAGGAGGCAGCCTTCTCTAAAACAGACTGTCTTTCATTTTATAGAATGGGGGGTGACCCCGTCATGAAGTTATCAGGGTTTTTGGCCATCTGTGTGGCAATCCTGCTGTTGCCTGGGGTTTTTGGAATGGCGGAAGCCTTCCAGGCAGCGGACTTTTCCCAGATCGATTACCAAAAGCTGGGCCTTACCAAGGATGAGGTGCGCTTCATTCAGGAGCATCCGGTCATCAGGCTGGGCATCGACCCGGAATTTACACCCTATGAGTTTATTGATTCGGACGGAACCTATAAAGGAATCGCGGCGGATTACCTGCGCCTGGTGGAAAAAGCTACGGGCCTGCACTTTGAAGTGGCCCCCGGGCTGACCTGGGCCCAGGCCTATGATCGCGCTGTGGCAAGACAGCTGGATGCCCTGCCCTGCATCTCAAAGACCGCCCAACGGGAAGAGCATTTTCTGTTTTCAGACCCCTATCTCTCCTTCCAGAGGGTTATTTTTGTCAACAAGGACCGTCAGGACATCAAAACCTTTGAAGACCTGTATGGGAAAACCGTTGCCGTGCAGGTGAACGGCTCCCATCACAGCTTTCTGATGGACTACGACCAGATCAAACTGAACCTGTATGTTCACGTGGGGGATGCGCTTCGGGCGGTCTCCAACGGAAGCGAAATCGCCTATGTGGGCAACCTGGCCACCTCCAACTACACGGCCAAAGCCAGCGGCATCACCAACCTGATGTACATTCCCCTGAAGAATCAGGAAAACCAATCTCTCTATTTTGCCGTGCGCAAGGACTGGCCGCAGCTTTTAAGCATCATGAACAAAGCGCTGGCCGGTATCGACGAGGAAAGCAGGCTGAGCATTCACAACAAGTGGATCAGCGTGGAGGAAAGCGCAGACTACGCCTGGATCATACGGCTTGTGGTGATGGCCGCCGGCGTGATTGTACTGGTACTCACCGTCTCCTTTTTCTGGATTACCCGGCTTCGAAAGGAAGTGGCCATGCGCGCCAGGGTCCAGGCGGATCTGGAAAACGCCAAACGGGAAGCGGACGAAGCCAACGCGTACAAATCCAGCTTCATGGCCAGGATGTCCCACGAAATCCGCACGCCCCTGAACGGCATCATGGGGATGGCCTATCTGCTGAAGAAAAAAAGCACCACGCTGACGCAGAAGATGTATGTGGACCGGATTACCCAGTCCGCAACCAACATGCTTGGCATCATCAACGACATCCTGGATTTTTCCAAGATCGAGGCCGGTAAGGTGGAGTTGGAGATTGTCCCCTTCAGCATGGACCAGGTGATCCAGGACGTGGTCAACATCGTGTCCTACAAGATCGACGAGCAGAAAATCGGGTTTGTACTCACCAAAGACCCCAAGATTCCCAACTGGTTTTTGGGCGACGCCAAACGTCTGGAGCAAATCCTGATCAACATCCTCAACAACGCCGCCAAGTTTACCAGCAAGGGTGAGGTTGCCCTGGATTTCCGGCTTGTGGCCCAGGAGGGGGAGAAATACCATCTTGCATTCACCGTGAAGGACACGGGGGTGGGAATGAGCGAGGAGCAGATCAAAAAGCTCTTTGTGCCCTTCATGCAGGGGGACAGCAGCATCAACCGGCGCTTTGGGGGCACGGGGCTGGGGCTGTCCATCGTGAAAAACCTGCTGGATATGATGGGCGGGCATCTGCAGGTGTTCAGCACGCCGGGAGAGAGTTCCACCTTTATCATTCATCTCACCCTTCCCTTGGACAGGGAGAAGGAGGAGGAGTACAGGAGAAGCATCTCCACGGTCCAGTTCAGGGATATAAGAACGCTTGTTCTTGAGAAGACGGCCTCCAACATGAATCTGATCCAGAACTACCTGGAGAGCTTTGGCATGCACTGCGAGCTTACCACCTCTGCTGTCAGCGCGCTGGGCATGCTTCAGGCCGCCGGCGGAAAGTATGCAAAGCCCTTTGATCTGCTGATTGTGGATTATTATACGCCCGAGGAAGGCGCCTTTGAGTTTGTGCAGCGCATCGCGGAGGACCCCAGGATTGCCAGAAAGCCCAAAACTTTGATGCTGCTGCCCATGATGCGGGAGGATCTGTTTGATCAGCTGGGTGAGCGGGGGGTGGATTTCGGGATCGGGAAGCCCATCATCCCCTCCATCCTGCTGAACGCCATCATTCATCTGTTCCAGCTCAAGACTGTTTCGGCGCTGCACATGACCAATGCATCCGCGGATGAGATCGCCCCGCTGGAGGGGGAGTATTGCGTGCTGGTGGTGGAGGACAACGTCACCAATCAGTTCATCGCCAAATCCCTGCTGGAACAGATTGGCGTGAAGGTGCTGCTGGCTGAAAACGGCAAAGTCGCCCTGGAGGAGTACAGCCGGGAAAAGGATGCCATCGATTTGATCCTGATGGATTTGCACATGCCGGTAATGAACGGGTATGAAGCCTCGGCCGAGATTCGCAAAATCTCCCAGGACGTACCCATTGCGGCCATGACAGCGGACGTGGTGATGGGCGTGAAGGAAAAATGCGAGGAGTATGGAATCGGCTACTTCCTGTCCAAACCCTTTGAACCGGGCCGCTTTATCCGTACCGTGAAGGAGATTTTAAGCGGAAGGGAACATAAAAAGAAGGCCGGGCCCGTCATTTTGGACCCTGCCGCCGGGCTTGCCCACCTGGGTCAGGACCCAGACCTGTATGCCCAGGTGCTGCGTGTATACCAAGCGGAAAACCAGGATACGCCCAGCCAGCTGACTCTGGCCATTTCCCAGGGGCATTACGAGGAAGCCGTCAGAATTGTTCACAAGGTCAAGAGCAGCACCGGAAGCATTGGCGCAAAGAAACTGTTTGATCTGGCCGTCCGGCTGCAAAAGGCGCTGGCGGAAACAAACGAGCATGATATCAGCGCATTGGGCGATGATTTTTCAGGCATGCTCTCTCGTCTGCTGGTAGAAATCCAGGATCTGCTGAAGGAGGATTTTCATGGCCGCAAAGCTGCTCATCGTGGATGATTCCGCAACCGACCGGTTGATTATCAAGAACATGCTGTCCCATTACGATGTTCTGACCGCATGCGACGGCCAGGAAGCCCTCCGCGTCATTGATGAGCAAAAGGACATCGATTTGATTATTCTGGATCTGAACATGCCCGTGATGGATGGCTTTGAGGTGCTCAAAGCGCTGCGGGCCATGGACAGCAACAAGAGAATGCGTACCATCATCCTGACCAATTATGATGAGCTGGACAAGGAGATTCGCGGTCTTCAGGAAGGCGCGGTGGATTTTATCCGAAAGCCGGTCAATATGGAATCGCTGAGGGTGCGCACCAGCATTCATCTGGAGCTGCTGCGGATTCAAAGGCTGTACGAAAGAGCGCTGACCCAGAGCCGCTCCACCCTGAACGCCCTGCTGGATCAGGCGCCCATCGGCATCGTCCTGTCCCGCGGCGACCGCCCCAGCAACAACCCGGAGGATCAGGATATCTTCAACGCCACCTACGAGCGCATCGCCGGACGCAGCCGGGAGGAACTGGTTACGCTGGGCTGGGAGTCTATCACCCACCCGGAGGATCTGGCCAGGGAGATGGTCTTCTACAGGCGTTATCATGCCGGAGAGATTGACACCTATTCCATTGAAAAGCGCTTCATCCGGCCCGACGGCAGCTTTGTGTGGGTGGATATGATTGTGTCGCGCCTTCCTCCCATTGACGATATGCCCTACAGCCATATTTGCCTGGTGCAGGACATTACCGAGCGCAAGTCGGTGGAGGGCGCCCTGCGGGAAAGCGAGCGAAGCAAATCCGTGCTGCTGGCCAACCTTCCCGGGATGGCCTACCGGTGTGATTATGACGAAAATTGGACCATGCGGCTGGTATCCGAAGGCTGCTATGATCTGACAGGGTACCGGGCCGAAAACCTGGTGAACAACAGGGACCTGAGCTTTAACGATCTGATCCTTCCCAAGTACCGGGAAGAACTCTTTGCGGAATGGGCGCGCATGCTGGCCCAGGGGAAGCCCTTCAAATACGAGTATGAAATTACAGCCGCCTCCGGCCAGCAGAAATGGGTGCTGGAGATGGGGCAGGGCGTGACGGATGAAAGCGGAAAGGTGGTGGCCCTGGAGGGCATCATCATCGATATCACCGATCGGAAGGAGCAGGAACTGCGGCTGAAGCAAATCAGCCAGATCGACAGCCTCACCGGCCTGTATAACCGAAGGTACCTGGAGAGCATCATGGCGGAGGAAGCGGCCCAGGGCCAGGAGGGCCCCCGGGCTGTGGTGCTGCTCCGCCTGCGGAAAATACATTCCATCAGCCTGGCATACGGCTATCACTTCAGCGAAGAGATCGTCAAGGAGCTGGCAGGGGCCCTTAAGGGCCTTGCCACGCAAAGCAGGCAACTGTATCAGATTTCCTTTGAGCGGTTCGCCTTCTACTTTACCCGCTATGACGGCAAGGAGGAGCTGGAGAAATTTTGTCAGGAGCTGATCCGGCTGGTGGACGGGATGCAGATTTTCCGCGCCATCGGGTGCGGCATCGGCGTGATGACCATCGACTGCAACAACTGTTTGTCCGAGCACATTATCCGCAACGCATCAACCGCCGCGGAACGGGCGGACAGGCACCAGGTTTATGGATACCGCTTCTTTGACAGCGAGATGGAGGCATCGGTTCTGCGGGAGACGAAAGTGAAGGAAGCGCTGTTTCAGCTGGTGGACGGCAAGCCCGGTCAGCGCCTCTATCTGCAGTACCAGCCCATACTGAACCTTCGGACCAACCGGGTGGAGGAGTTTGAAGCCCTGGCCCGCATCCAGAGCGATACCCTGGGTTTCCTCTCGCCGATGGAGTTTATCCCCGTCTCGGAAGAAACCCAGCTGATTATCCCCATGGGAAAAAGGGTGCTGGAAATAGCGTGCACGTTTTACAAGCGCCTGGAAGCGCTTGGATATGGCAATGTGCGGATCTGCGTGAACGTGTCCGCCGTTCAGCTGCTGCGCAGCGACTTTCTGGAGGACTTTACCGGCGTGTTGGCGGAGATGGGCGTCAGGCCCCAGAGCATCGGCCTGGAGATTACGGAGTCGGTGTTTATGGACAATCACAGGGCGCTGAATGAGAAGCTGGAGAAGCTCATGAACATCGGCGTGATGACAATGCTGGACGACTTTGGGACCGGGTATTCCTCCCTGGCCCGGGAAAGGGACATCAAGATTAACAGGCTGAAGATGGATAAGTCTTTCGTGGACAGCCTGCTCCAGCGGCCCGAACATGCCATCACCCGGGATATCATTGCCATGGCCCACCGGGTGGGGCATACCGTGGTGGCGGAGGGGGTGGAGACCCCCGAGCAGATGCGCTACCTGCTGGACAGCGACTGCGATATGATCCAGGGATACCTCTACAGCAAGCCCCTGGACGAGGACGCGGCCATTGCTTTCCTGGAACGCAGCGGCCAGGTGCGGTAATCTTAATCGCGCCTCATGGCTTGTTTACCAACATATTGGGGAGATGACGAAATGGACAAGGTTGCACCCGCAGACGGAATGACGGTCTGCGTCATGATGGGCGATGTAAGCCATGACTATGCCGTGGAGTTGATGAACGGCATCAATGACGCAGCCGAAAGACTGGGCGTGCAGCTTTTTTACATGTCGGGGATGCAGCGCCACGCGGCGTCAACGGACCCGGACCAGGAGATGGAAACGGCCTCCCGTTACAACATCATTTATGATTACGCATGGCTGGTGGGGGCCAACGCATACATCATTTCCTTTGGCTCGCTGTCGGGCTTCACCAGCGACGCGGCTTACCAGGCGCTGATGGCGCGCTTTGAGGAATCGGTATATGTGGCCCTTCAAAAGGAAATCGATACGGATCGCCCGGGAAAGAGTTACATCACCATCGACAATTACAACAGCTTCTGCCGGTGCATCGAGCATTTGGTTGGCCATCACCACTACAGGAAGCTGGCCCTGGTTTCCGGACCCAGGAACCACCCGGAAGCCATGGAGCGGGAGCGGGCCTTTCGGGACACCCTGGCAAGGCATGGCATTGCCCTGGAAGAGGGGATGGTGGTTTACGGCGATTTCTCCGGCTTTGTGGAAGCGCAGGTGGAAAAGCTGCTGACAGATCATCCGGATTTGGAAGCCATCGCCTTTGGCAATGATGAGATGGCAAAGACCGGCTATCAGGTTTGCACGCGGCGGGGTCTTAAAATTGGAAAGGATATTGCGCTTACGGGGTTTGACAACCTGACCGCGGGCCGCATCCTGTCGCCGCCCTTGACCACCGTCTCCCAGAACACCTATGCCACGGGCAAACTGGCTCTCCAAAAGGCCGCAGCCCTGGCAATGGGAGAGCAGGCCGCCCCAGCCCAGCTGACCACAAGCCTGGTGGTGCGAAACTCATG
This sequence comes from Clostridiales bacterium, assembly GCA_012729115.1. Classification (GTDB taxonomy): domain Bacteria; phylum Bacillota; class Clostridia; order Christensenellales; family Aristaeellaceae; genus Limiplasma. The sequence goes on from JAAYDR010000113.1 coordinate 81,349, forward strand.
CGGCTGTGCGAAGCCAAGGGAGCCATGGCTGCTTGATCCATGTGTCTGGGATGACATCAGATGTATGGATGATGTTCTGCAGCATTTGCGGGAGGATCTGCTGGGCAGCTGCATGCTGGATGGCCGGGAAGCGCTGAAGAGCTCCATCAATCGTCTGCTGGATCAGATTGCATTGTTTGCTTTTTCCAAAACACCGGGCGGGCCAGATGAAGCGGAGCTGGACGCCTGGCTTGCCGTGTTTGCACAAGAGGTGAAGGACTCCGCCCAGCTGATTGCCGAGTGCCTGCATCAAAACCTGCTGACCATTCAAAACCACCCGGCGCATATCCCCCTGAGCAACCTGCGCCGAATTCTGCTGTACATGGAGGGCTATCTTTTTTCCCATGAAACGAGGGAGGCAGCCAGGCGGCTGGATAACTTCCGCGCCCAGGTATGGTTTATGCCGGAGTTTATCCGGGACCTGGTGGTGATGGAAGATGAGGATGAAGGCGTGTTTCGCAGGCTGGTGGGAAAGCTGCGCGGCATTGGGTTTGACAACTTCTACATCTGCCTGCTCCCAAAACCGCGGGTGCACGGCGAACCAGGCCCAGGTATCTTTCCCGACAAGCTGCTGCTGGCGGCCTACCTGAGCGGCAGCAATCTGGGGGCCTATCCCAGGTCCCGGATGCCTGTGATCGATCGGCAGCATCCCCTGCGCTATCTTCCGCATCTGAAAAGCACAGCCAATATGATCAGCTTCAGCATTTTTTCGGGGGACGTGCAGTATGGACTCCTCCTTTGTGAGACCAACCGGGATCAGATGCCGCTGCTGCATATGATCGGCCTTCAGATTGGCATGCTGGTAAACTTTCTGGAGCTGAAAGGCCGGGAAAGAGCGGTGGGCAAGGAGCTGGAGCTCATCCGGGAAAGAAACGAGATCCTGAACTTTCTCTCCGAGTATGACACCCTCACCAACATCTACAACCGCCGGGGATTCATTGAACGGGCGATCCACCTGAACCGGGATCATCCCGGGAAGAAAGCCTACTGCGTGTTTGTGGATCTGGATCACCTAAAGGAGATCAATGACACCTTCGGCCATTCCGCAGGAGACAAGGCCATCTGTGTTGTCAGCGATGTGCTCAAGGATATGGCAAAAGCCCACGATTTGATTGCGCGCCTGGGCGGGGACGAGTTTGTGGGCATCTTTATCACCGAGCAGCCCGGCTTTGAAGGGAAACTGAGGGCAAGGCTCCAGAAAGCCTTTGAGGAATACAACAGGCATTCGCCGGAACCGTTTTATGTGGAGGTCTCCATGGGCATCGCGGCCTTTACCTGCGGCCAGGGGCTGGAGATCAGCAAGATCATCAACGAGGCGGACCGCAATCTGTATGAAGAAAAGAAGAAAAGGCGGCTGAGCGCGATAAAATAGCTTATCCCGTGAGGGATAAGCCTGAAAAGGGTTTTATAGCATCCTATCCATATCAGGTATTGATCTGCAGCTGCTCCTCCAGGGAGCCGTTGTCATCAAACACCAAAAAGTCCACAGGGGTCAGGTAGACGGTATCGCCCTTTTTGTATTCCTGGTGCGTCCAGGGCTCGGCGATGACCCGCACCTGCGCGTTGCCCACCCGCACCCGGCAGTCGTTGACATCGCCCAGGTAGTAGCTTTGCTCCATGGCGCCCTGCAGCGCGCCGGGAGAGGGTGTTTTGGAGATGCAGATGTTTTCGGGCCGGATGGCCAGTTCAATCTTGCCCCGCTTAGGGCCGTCATAGGCCAGGGACTGGCCCATCTCGGGCACATGCAAAACGCCGTCTTCACCGATGGCTTTGTAGAAGGCCACCTTTCCCAGGAAATCGGCCACAAACTGATTGACGGGACGGTTGTAGATCTCCGCCGGGGAGCCGCTTTGCTGCACCACGCCCCGGTTGATCAGCAGGATGCGGTCGCTCATGGCCATGGCTTCGGTCTGGTCGTGGGTGACGTACACCACGGTGATGCCCAGGTTCCGCTGGATCTCCTTGATTTCAAAGCGCATGGATTCCCGCAGCTTGGCGTCCAGGTTGCTGAGAGGTTCGTCCAGCAGCAACAGCTTGGGCGCGGCCACCAGGGCCCGGGCCAGCGCCACCCGCTGCTGCTGGCCGCCGGAAAGCTGGTTGGGGAAGCGGGAGGTGTACTGGCTCAGGTGCACGATGGAAAGCACCCGCTCCACCTGCTTTGCGATCTCCGCCTTGGGGATCCGCTTGATGGTGAGGGGGTAGGCCACGTTGTCATACACGTTCATGTGCGGCCACACGGCATAGCTTTGGAACACCATGCCCACGTTGCGCCTTTCCGGAGGCACAAAGGTTTTGGCGCCGGAGACCAGCTGGTCGTCGATGTACAACTCGCCCCGGGTGGGCCGTTCAAAGCCGGCGATGATGCGCAGCATGGTGGTTTTGCCGCAGCCGGAGGGCCCCAGCAGCGTCACAAACTCCCCGTCCTGGAAGGTGTCGGTGAATTCCCTGAGTACCACGTTCTCTCCAAAAGCCTTGGTAATGTGCTGAATTTGTACGGTGGACATGAGGTTACATCCTTTCCTCAAATAGAGAATTCGCCTTTGGTGAGGCGGTTTAATATCACGTTGAGCAAAACCACAACCAGCAGGATGCCAAAGGCCATGGCGCAGGCCTGGGGCTGGCTGGTAAATGTCCAGTACTCATACAGCTGAAAGCCGATGGTCTTGGTGGTGTTGGAGTACAGCAGCGTGGTCATGGACAGCTCGTAAAAGCTGGGGATGAAAATGAGGAACCAGCCCGCCGCGATGGAGGGGAAGATGAGCGGCCCGGTGATTTTCAGCATGGTGCGCAGCCAGCTGGCCCCGGAGACCTGGGAGCATTCCTCCAGGGACACGTGAATCTGGGACATGGCGGAGACCACGGTGCGCATGCCCATCATCATGTATTTGATCAGGTAGGCTACCACCATGATATAGGCGGTGTTGTAGATGTTTACGCCGAAGGTGCCCTTCATGGTCATGATGAGCCCCAGGGCGATAACCACCGAGGGCGTTCCCGAGCCCAGGGTGATGAGGAAATCGGGGATCTTGCGGCCCTGCACCCGGGTGCGCTGGAGCAGGTAGCTCATGGTGCAGCTCACCAGGATGCCGATGGTGGCGGTCACGCCGCCGAAGATCAGGGAGTTTTTAAGGCACTCCAAGGTTTCCTCCCGGGAGAAGATCAGCCGCCACTGGCCGGTGGTAAAGTTGCCTGCCTCCCACAGCCCCTTGCCCACGTCCACCTTGAAGGAGGTGAGCAAAATGGTGGCAAAGGGCAGCAGAATGATGGCGGTGGCAAACAGCCCCACCAGGCAGGTGAGGGGAACGCGCATCCTGCCCAGATCCACAATGTTGGGCCGGGTGGACTTGCCCGATACGGTGATGTATTGCCGTCTGGAAACCACAAAGTCGGAGATGTACAATATGATGATGGCCATGACCATCAGAAACATTGCCAGGCCGGTGGCATCGTTGATGCCCTGGGTTCCAAGGCCGTAAAACTCAATGATGCGGGTGGTCACCGTGTGGATCTTTCCCGGTGCACCGATGATGGAGGGAATGCCGTAGCAGCTGGCCGCACTGACAAACACCAGCAGCGCACCGCCAATGAGGGAAGGGGTCATCATGGGCAGGGTAATCTTGAGCACAGTTTTGACGGGCGACGCGCCGGAGATGCGGGATGCTTCCTCCAGGGAGGGGTCCATCTTTTCCATGGCCCTGGAGATGGTGATGAAGGCATAGGGGTAATAGAAGGTGGTGAGCACCCAGATGAGCCCACCCAGGGAATAGATATTCAGCGGGCCGGTGCTGCCCTCAAGGTTCAGCAGCCAGCGTAAAAACACGTTGATATCCCCCGCGTTGGGGTTAAGCAACCTCAGCCAGGCCATGGCGCCCAAATAGGGGGGCACCATATAGGTGAGCACAAACAGGCTGCGGAAAAACTTTTTGCCATACAGATTGGTGCGGCCCACCAGCCAGGCCAGGGGGAAGGCGATAACCGTACCCAGGACCATGGTGGCCACGGCGCAGATGAGCGTGTTTTTAAGCGCGTTCCAGTTCATGCTGTAGCTGTACAGCCGGCGGAAGGTTTCCAGGGAGAAGGTGCCGTCAGGCAGGAAGGATTTCACCAGGAGGTAGGCGATGGGCAGCAGCTGAAATACCAGCATAAAATCAATGATGGCCAGGATGAGGATCCACTTGAAGTCAATCTGCCAGTTGCCCTCCTTTTTAAGCAGGAAGGCCAGCAGCAAAACGTCCAGCATCAGCACCGCGCCGCACAGCACGATGGTGCGGCCATTGGGGATGATGAAATTTGCCAGGGGGGAGACCTGGCCGGTTACGGCAGCCTCGTAGGCCTGGATGCGCAGGGAGGGGTTGCGAACGGATTTTTTTAGGTTGATCACCAGATCGCCGGAAACGGTTTCACCGCTTTCCTGCGCCGATGAGTAGAAAAGCTGCAGCAGCATGGCCTGGCGTTCCTCGCCGGTCAGGTCCCCCAGGGCTTTCCGGGCCGCTTCCGGTACCGGGCGGCCCTCCTCCAGCAGGCACAAAAGCAGCTCCTGCCGGAAGGCATCCCGGTCGGGCAATGCGGCCAGCTGCTTCTTGATGGAGGAAGACAGGCGCGGACCGGACATGGCATAGCTGATCATCAGCAACTCCTGCCGGGTGCGGGCGGGGTCCAAAACGCGGGCTTCCAGGCTTTCCAGGCGCTGGGGGGCCTGAGCATCGTCCGCCTGCCACAGGGCAAGCAGAAGCTGCCGGGTTTTCTCCTCCAGCGCTTCCCGCTCAGGTTGGGACAGGCCGTTTAGGGCCGGAGCCACCAAATGGTCATACCTGATGCCAAGCTCGCGGCTCAGCTGGTAAATATGGGAAAAGGCGTCCTCCGCGTCGTAGCCGGAAGCATTGTAGGTTTGGATGCCGTTCACGCCGCCGACAATCATGACGGCGCTGAGCACCAGGATGAGAAAAAGAGCCACCCGGGTGATCATGGGCGAGAACTCCCGCTGCTCACGCAGAGATTGTGCCTGGGATACCGCTGTTTTCACGAAAGGAACACTCCTTTTATGCATGTGAGCAGGGTGGTTTGCTCAAAAGATTGCGGGAAGGGAATTTTTACAACTCCGCTTCCCGCCGCCTTTATCCATAAGCCTTTCATGCAAGAAGATCGCAAAACCGGACAGTAGTACCCTCTCTTCTTACATCGGTGGGTATATCTACGGCTTACTGCGCCCCGGGGTTACTGGGTTACGCGCTCCTGGAACTGGGTGCGGATCTCTTCGCGCATGGTGTAGCAGCGGACCCAGTCCACGCCCATGTCCGTGGCGATGAGGCCGTCGGTATCGATGGAGTCAAAGGGAACTTCGGTCATGCCCTTCGCCACGGCGTGCATGTAGCCTTCCAGCACAAACTTCTGCCCGGCATCGCTGAGCAGCCAGTCGGTGATGGCTTCGCAGGCCTCGATGTTTGCGTTGAGGCTGCGCTCTTCCGCCACGGTCATGACGGTGGAGGGGATCATGATGTTGCCGTCGGTGGGGTAGATGCAGGCGATCTTGCTGCCTTCTTCCTTGCGGATCTTCAGCACGCTCTCCTCCAGGATCATGATCACCTTGCACTCGCCCGTCTGCAGCTTGGCAAGAGCGGTGGAGCCGGACTCGATCATCACGCCGTTTTCGCCCAGGGCAGTAAAGTACTCATAGCCGTACTTGTCGCTGAGCGCAGCCACAGCCGCCATGGTGGTGCCGCTGGTGAGGGGGTTGCCCATGGAAATCTGGCCCTTGAGGGACTTGTCAAAGGCAAAGTCATAGAAGGAGGCCGGCAGGGTGTCGGCGCTGTTGAGCTCGGGATTGTAGGCCAGCACCATGTTGCACACCCGCACAGGATACCAGTAGCCTTCCTCGTCATAGGGGAAGCGGAGCTTCTCGGAAGCGCCGTCGATCACGTAGGGGTAAAGCCAGCCGCCCTCCTTGAGCTCCAGGGAATAAGCGGGCTCGGCCACCAGCATCATGTCGCATCCCAGGACGCCCGTTTCCATTTCGCCGGTCAGCTTGGTCTGCAGAGCGCCGGTGCCGCCGTAGAAGAATTCCACTTCCAGGTTGGGGAACTCGGTCTTCACGGCTTCGCTCATCATGTCGATCACAAATTGATACATGGATGTGTAGATGGTCACCTTTCCCGACACATCCTCATTGACGGCCAGGGCGGGGATGGCGGTAGAGATCATCATGAGGCAGACGAGGGCAACCAGCAGCTTTTTCATGGATTGGTACCTCCTCTAATTTTGGTTTGTCTCCGATGGCAGGGTCATTCCCTGTGTTAATACACAGTATATATCATGTGGACGGAAAAAATCAACCCGATTTGACCATCTGTGTTTTGTCAATGTTTTCACGCACTACTGCCGCTGCATCAGATACTGCCTGTCGCCCATTTCCACCATCCCCACCGAGTCCTTGCCGTAAAAGGTGAGCGCCCACCGATAGTCCTTTCTGCCATCGGGCAAGGAAGAGGGAAACAGCTGCGCTTGGGTACCGTCATCAAAATACCCAATGGTATGGGGTTCATTTCCCTTCTCGTACGCCATGCCAAGGGCCGCTGCCGCCTGCTGGGCAGGCATTCCGGAAGTGACAGCGCCGTTGGCGGCCCAGGAAGTGCCATCGGCAGGAAGCTGGATGTATACCACCGCGTTGTCCCGATACGCCAAGGTGATGCCGTCATACTCAAACATGCTTTTTCCAAGCACTCCCTCCTGGCGGGGTGCGCCGGCAATGGTCTCGGCCTCCTCTTTGTTCATGCCCAGATGGATTTTCTTTCCTGATAGAATGTTTTGGGCAAAGGGTACCTGGATGGGGTCACTGCGATAATCCAGGAAGGTTACAAAGGGAGCGTCAACAAATCCCGGCTCCTCCAGGGTGGCACCATAAAGATAAACGCCGCTTCCCTGTGCCTTTGCAATGCCCATCAGTTCCAGGATGCCTCCGCCAATGGAAGGAATTTCATCTGTTTTTGCCGGATTTCCCGACTCATCCAAAAACAGCAGCCATCCATCGCCCAGATGGGGGCAATTTTCCAGGTCCAGCCCCCGGCTGCCAATGAGGAACCCGCCCGCCATTGGCACAACATAGTCGGCGGACAGGCTTTCCTTCAGAGGATACTCCCAAAGTAAATCGCCGTCCCGGGTGATGCAGAAAACAAAACCCGACCGGTCTTCCGGGAAACCCATCTCCTCCTCAAAGGAAACACCGGTATAGCAGCCGGCAATGGTTCCGGTGGGAGTAACACACACATCGCCCAGGGTGGATTGCTGGTTGCTGCTGGTTTCAATGCTCCACAGCCCCTGACCGTCCAGGCTCATGCAGTGGAGGAGCCCCACATAGGACCCGTCCCTGGAGATCCCGCCGCCAGTGAGGATCAAGGCATCGGCAGCGGCAACCCCCTTATGAAACGTCATGTCGGCATAATCCGGATTGGAATAGGAATACGACCATTGCTCCGCCCCCGTGCTGCCCAGGCGGGTGAGCAGCCCTGTGGATTCGGGTGCCTCCTCCCGGTTTGCCGGCGGCTCATAGAGATATCCCGCCAGGTAATATCCATCTCCGTATGGGATCATCCATTGGGTATCCGGGGAGAGCGGCAGGCTTTGCGTAAGGACGCCGTCCCTGCTGATAAAGGCCAGCAGGGTTTCGTTGGAACCGGTTGCATTGCCCCAGTCATCCTCGGTGGCTTTGCGCTTGATGAGGACGGAAAACCCGCCGTCCTCCAATGCATGGGCGCAACGGAATACGCCGTTGCCTTCCTCCTGAAGCACCCAGCGTTCCCTGCCGTCGGGACCCAGGCAGGCCAACCAACCCCCGTCATCATTGTACTCGGACGCGCCAACCACCAGCATTCCGCCTTGCAGCGGAACCACCTCCGTTACCAGCCCGTACAGATCTTCATTTTGCAAGATGATTGGATCTCCGGGGACAGCGCCTGCCAGCGCAAATGACTGCACGGCAACCAAAAGGGTTGCCAAAACCAGGATAAACCCCTTTTTCATCGCATCATTCTCCATTCTTCATGGTCTGCCTGCCGGCTTGTCTGCTTGTTCATTTGTTACGAAATGGGCTTGTGCATCGTGCCGGGTGATGTATCCATCCTACCACCACCGGTGAGGGGCCGTCAAGCGGATGCTTTGCCCGTGTCACAGGCTGGCCAGCCATCACACAGTGGCGGAAACATTCATATAGTGTAGCGGACCCATTTTGAACGGAGGGTTACTATGGTAATAACGGCAACGGTACTTCGCGTGGATGCCAATGGCTTGCTGGTCCGGAATTTGGCTACCGGCCAGGAAATCTTTGTGCATACGGATGTTGCGAGTCAGTTCAGGGTAGGCGATGTGGTGGAGATCCGCTATAACGGGCGAATGACCCACAGCAATCCACCTCAGATTGTGGCGCAGACGATTATGCTGGCTTCAAACAGCTGCAATTGTAGAGGGAGCAAAGGCTCCAAAAGCTGGTGCTTTCCAAGAAGGAGCTGGGAGAGCGGGATGTGGCCCGACGGGGGTATGGTAGAGGGCAGCGTCAGTTCCTGCGGGTGTGATCATGACCATCACAGAAAACGGTGGTGTTTCAGATAGGATCAGGCGCCGGGGATTTTCCCCGGCGCGCGGTTTTATGGCGGAGCCGAAAGAAGCCCCGGCTTTTAGGGCAGGATAGAAAGAAAGGTTCTATGCACCGGCACATGAATGGGGGAGGAAATGAGGTGCAAATCGCTTTCTTTGATGCAAAGCCCTATGACATACCTGCGTTTGAAAAGCTCGGCAGAGAAAATGGCATCTCCATCACATTTCTGGATACAAAGCTGAACCGGGATTCCGTGGCGCTGGCAGCGGACTGCCAGGCCGTGTGCGTTTTTGTGAACGACAGGGTGGATGCGGAGGTGATTGACCGGCTTCATGAACGGGGTGTGGCCCTGATTGCGCTGCGGTGCGCGGGTTACAACAATGTGGACATCAAACACGCCTTTGGGAAAGTTCATGTGGTGCATGTTCCGGCCTATTCTCCCCATGCCGTTGCGGAGCATGCCATGGCGCTCCTTCTCACCTCCGTCCGCAGGATTCACAAGGCATACAACCGCACCCGGGAGTTCAACTTTTCCCTGACAGGGCTCACCGGGTTTGATCTGCACGGAAAAACCGTGGGCATTGTAGGAGCGGGCAAAATCGGGTGCATCTTCGGGGAAATCTGCAGAGGGTTTGGAATGAAGATCCTCGCCAATGATCCCTATCCGGTGGACATGCCCGGGTTTGCCTTTGTGGGACTGGACGAGCTTTTTGAAAAGAGCGATATCATCTCGCTGCATTGCCCGCTGACAGCGGAAACGGAACATCTGATCCATAGGGAATCCATCCGGAAAATGAAAAAGGGCGTTGTGTTGCTCAACACATCCCGCGGAAAGCTGATTGACACCGAGGCGCTGATTGACGGCATCAAGGAGCGGAAAATCGGCGCGGCATGCCTGGACGTGTATGAAGAAGAGGGGAATATCTTCTACAATGATTTTTCCGGCCACATCGTGGATGATGATCTGCTGGCCAGGCTGATTTCCATGCCCAATGTAATTGTGACCAGCCACCAGGGCTTTTTGACGGAAGAAGCGCTGCAAAACATCGCAGAAACCACCATTCGCAATGTAATGACCTTTTTGCAGGGAGACCGGCTTTGCGAGAATGAGTTGTGCTATCATTGCGGGAAGATAGAGCACTGCATAAGAGAGAGAATGGGGAAGTGCTTTTAATGGAGCATGATGCTTGACAGCGCCGCTCCATTTGTCTTACCATTGCTTTGAGGATATACAGTAAATCTCTGAATGCAGTGAACAAAAGACGTAGGAGGCAATACAATGTGCACAGTCCAGCGAATCTCATGTGGATTTGTCAACTGCTATCTGCTGATGGACGACGCAGGTGCCATTCTCATTGACACGGCCAACCCGCACTGCAGTGATCTGATTCTGCGTCAGCTTGGCAATGTCAGCGTGAACTTGATTGTGCTGACCCATGGCCACAGCGATCATGTGGGATCCGCCGCTGAACTCAGCCAGAAGCTGCATGCGCCTGTCGCCATGCATGAGGCGGATACTCCTTTGATCACAGCGCCCGCCTCCCGCAAACTGCAGGGCCACACGCTGCTGGGGCGTGTTCTGGCAGGCGCATCCCAGTCTGTCATGGCTAAAACCCGCGTATCTCCGTTTGTGCTGACGGTGCCGGTTGATGAAGGCTTTGACCTATCTGCCTATGGTGTTCGTGCCCATGTGGTGGCGCTTCCCGGTCATACGGCAGGAAGCATCGGCATTCTGACGAATACCGGTGATATCATTGTCGGGGATGCGGCGTTTCATATGCTCAGGCCCACAGGGGCGCGTATCTATGAGGACCGCAAAGAGATGGAAGCGAGCGTTGAAAAGATCAAGTGCCTGTGTACTGGGTCGATTTATGTGGGGCATGGCAACCCGATCAAGGTAACGGATTTGTGATAGGGGAATCTATCAATAATCACGTTTGGGATTTTTGGGTATAGTGGGAATCAATAATGCCCTCCAATGCTAAAGTCGCCCTCAATGGCGCTTTTATCCGTCATCCCATCACCTGCATCGTCTTCTTCAGATACTTTGCAGGAATCTCATGATGCAGCCGCCACACGATATTCATGGGCCTGCTGTCCTTATGGCTCACGTAATCCGCTGTACCCAGGAACGTATAGGGCGCTGCACCGCAGGCATCCTGTTTGAATTCGCGTACAAACAGCAGCACCTTGCCTCCGTGTTTCTTGTGGTGGATGTACCGCTGACCGGTTGTGGAATCCGCACTGGTGGTAGACTGGCTCTGCCAGTGGAACAGAATAGGGCTGATAGCGTAATCGTTGTATAACGTCGTGGGAGAATAGTCCTTGTCGGACTTGTTCAGCGTAATCAGCAGGACATCGGTCTTCTTGTCCTTCAAATACTTCACACCCTCGCGCAGCGTCCTGGGCTGCTGGAAATCCAGGGCCACCAGCAGTTGGTCGCGGCTGTAGCTGCAATGCACATCCAGTGGACAGTCATAGGGAAGGCCTGCAGGGATGTCGATGAAGTCGATCTCGTCCAACCTGAACCGGAGAAGTTCCATCAATTCTTCCAGCATCACGGGACTGTCGCTCAGAGCATAGAGATTTTCCCATACCCTGTCTGCACTGAAATCCTCTATTGTTTCCTGCCATACGGTGGTGTAAAACATATTGAGCACTTGCTGCTCCAGGTGGGAGAGCGTCGTAAAATCCACATCATCAAGACGTGGCAGGAGATCCAGCAGAAACTGAATCCATCGGCGGGAATCGATGGCAACCAGACGGCTGAAGGCCCGGGTCATCGTTTCCTCAATGGTCTCGCAGAACGGTTCACGCACACCGGCCTCCACGCACAGGCGGGAAAAAGAGAATTTAGCATACAGCCAGCGCGCATCCATGTGGTGATAGCGCAGGAAGCTGCCCAGCGTCAGCGGTTGACCGCTGTCCTCCTCAAAGGACTGAATCAGGCTCACCAGTTTGGCCCGGAAGCCATAGCTTTGGCGGATGTTGCCCAGGATAATCTGCGCGGCTTTCTTTTCCAGCTGGATGTAGCAGCCCTTGGGCACGTTTACAAAGCCATGCTGCAGTTCATATTCCACATTGTGATGGCTGCCCGACAGCAGCGCGGCAAACTTCTCTTCAAAGTTGTATTTGCGGTTGGCCGCGCCGATGAAGTCCAGCACCGTCAGACAATCCTTGCCATCGAAAAGGCGCAAACCGCGTCCGAGCTGCTGGAGGAAGATCGTCAGCGATTCCGTGGGACGCAGAAAAAGCACCGTGTTGACCTCGGGAATATCCACACCCTCGTTGTAAATGTCCACAACAAAGAGGATGCGGATCTTGCCGCTCACCAAGCGCTGGCGCGCGCTTCTTCTATCTTCATCTGATGAGGTTCCCACCAGATACATCGACGGGAAACCGCACTGATTGAAATGCTCCGCCATAAACCTGGCATGCTCCACAGAGACGCAGAAGCCCAGCGCTTTCACGTCGTTCAGATCGGCAACATAGCGGTCGAGGCTCTGTAAAATGTGATCGGCACGCTTTTGGGCAACAGCGCGGTTCATGGTATATACATTGCTCAGTTCAGACCGGTCATATCCGCCGCGCACCCAATGCAGTTCGCTCAGATCAACGGTATCAGATACGCCAAAATACTGGAACGGACACAGCAGCTTGCGGTCGATAGCCTCCGGCAGGCGGATTTCGGCGGCAATACGCCCTTCAAAGTAATCCAGAATGCTCTTGCCGTCCATCCGTTCAGGGGTAGCCGTCAGGCCCAGAAGCACCTTTGGCCGGAAATGTTCCAGCGCTTTGCCGTAGCTGACAGCAGCGGCGTGATGGGATTCATCAATGACGATATAATCGTAATAGTCTGCAGGAAGCCTGTCATACAGAGCCTGGGAATGAAGTGTCTGAACGGAAACAAACAGATGATCCAGCGTTCCAGGCTGGATTCCGCCCACATAAAGCTCACCGAAATTAACGTCTTTCAGGATACAAGCAAAGGTAGCCTGACTTTGCCGGAGGATTTCCTCCCTGTGAGCAATAAACAGCAGACGGTTTGCTTTCCCGGGATTCTGTTTGCAGAAGCGTCGGTAATCCAGCGCAGCGATCACGGTTTTACCTGTACCGGTGGCCGCAACCACCAGATTGCGCCAGTGACCGCGCACCTCGCGCTCGGCCTGCAGTTTGTCCAGAATCTCCTGCTGATAGGGGTATGGGCGGATATCAAAGAGAAATTGCGGACGCTCGCCGGTATACCTCTCGGCCTTGAGGGCCTGATAAAGACGATTCCGCTGGGCATTGCTGTAGTATTCAAACTCATCTGAATGCCAGTAGGCATCGAAGGTTGCAGCGATTTTGCGGATGGTCTGCGGCTGGTCCTGCGCAGTTACCTTCACGTTCCATTCAAGGCCACTGGATATGGCGGCGTTAGAGAGGTTGGAGGAACCGACATAGGCCGTCGTAAAGCCGGTATCCCGGTAGAACACATAGGTTTTCGCATGCAGACGCGTGCGCTTTGTATCGTAGGATACCTTGATCTGTACTTTTTCCAGCGTCGCCAGTTCCTGGATGGCTTTGATATCCGTCGCACCCATGTAGGAGGTGGTGATGATGCGAAGCTGGCCGCCGCGCCGGGTGAACTCGGTCAGCTCCTCCATAATCAGACGCAGACCGCTCCACTTGATGAAGGATACCAGCATGTCGATGCGGTCGGCGGAGGCGATTTCTTTCTTGAGTTCGGAGAACATCTGCGGCTCATGCACCGCGCCGGTAAACAGGCTGCTTTGTGCCAGCGATGTTTCGGGACGGACCACATCCCTGGCGGATTTGCCCAGCGCAAGGCGGGGGTCCTGTTCACCCAGGAGCGCCAGCAACTGCTGAGCACGCTCATCCACAGAGATGCTTTCCAAATCCTCCTGGGCCATCTCACCAACCATGGCCACCAATTGATTCACCAGAGCCACCTGATCCGACAGCTCGGATTTAACGTCATGCATCCGTTCCAGCGCTTTGCGAACCACGTCCGCCACATACCGGGACAAAATGGAAGAAGCCTCTGCCTGATCAAGCGCAGTGGTAGCCTTCCGGTTTTCGGGCAATTGATCCAGTGCTTGCGCCAGACGGCGATCGATCACCTGTTCATAAATGCCGGGACGGAGCATACGGGTTATCCTCTCCTATCTGTGTCTATCGGCAGATAAATCGGCCAGTCTTGACAGCGCGCAGATGAACCAGGTCCGATATTCAGGTTCCAGCAGGCTCGTTTCGGCCCAATGCGTTGCAAATCTCCAGTTTGAATAGATTGCTGATCCAAGCATGGAAATGTCTGTGATCTCGTTTATAATGGACTGCAGGGCATCCGGATCAGACAGGGGATACACATTGGGATATGCTTCATTCATGGCCCTTCCGCCGTCCATTTCAAATCCCAGGGAACGGCACTGATCGCCAAAGTCCTTTTCTACCTCTTGGCCGGTCGTATTTGGATTTTGATATTTTTCAAGCCAATAAATGGCGAAATCATGAATGGCCTTGTTGGGTGACAATCGAGTCCCTCCATCTTTTCATCCTCGGCCTCTGCGATTTCTGCCGGTCCTCGTGCACATCGCCAGATACTTTTGCCTGTTCGATCAAGCCTTCAATCAACGCTTTCTTGCTGTGAAGCCCGATACTGGAATTGGCTGCTTTATCAATGGCCGTGAGGATGGTCTGATCCATACAGTTACTGTCGCAGTACTTGGCTTCCAATATGTGGAGTAATCGATGCTTACCTGGATCTGTCGAATCAGTTCTATTTCAAACAGAAGGTCATGATTGATATTCTCCTTTTCGTCCTCTTTTCCTCTTTAAAACGTCTGATATAACTAGGGCCTACTGAAAAAGGCGAATCATGCTGCAAGCATTGTTTCACGCAGTTACTTGAGCCATTCTGAATGGTTTTCCAGTCCAACCGACACACTTCAGCCTATTCCAAAGAAGGGCAAAAAT
>JAAYDR010000018.1 GCA_012729115.1 Clostridiales bacterium
AACCTCGTTTAAAAATAGTGTAAACTTTTCGTTCATAATTGGCCTCCTTATTTTTAGTTTCCGCAATGTTTGTCAAACATCCAACCTGACCACACAACCTCAAAAAACTCCGAAAAAACATCTAACCTGACCACTCGCGAAGGCTGACATCTATCCCGACCACTCGCGGGGCTATGACATCTAACCTGACCACTTGACTATCAAAAACCGCTCTTATGGACTTATTCCCTCGAAGCGATTTTTTCATGATTTTACTCAATGGGTTTTACACCCATATGTGCTAAAAGCCTTGATATATAAGGGTTTTCAGCACACTCACTCTTTCACCCTTGTTATCAATACCACGCACTCAACATGATCTGGCTGGTTACATAATGCACGGTGGCAACACCAACATTGTGGAAGATCTATATAATGTCGATCAGTACACTTATCTCGAGTACATATCTATTTACTGCCTTCTTCCTTATTGCTGCCTCCAGCATGTTCTACATGATCGTTATTGCAAAGTATAGTATAAAAGAAGTAAAATGTCAAAAACTTGACACAACTATTCACAGTATTCATGACTTCTTCACTCGAAATCAGACAATTTACTATACGAATTCACCCAGCATGCAATCCTCGTGTCCCATTATGCCCCCCTCCCCCCTGCCAATTCCTCCCATCCTTATTTACAAATCCTTAGCAAAATAGTAATATAATTGCAACACTTACAGGAGGAGGAAATCATATGAAACATATACTCCGGTCTTTCCTATGCGCTCTTTTGGTAACCGCGCTCACCCTGGGCTGCACGCCGGCCCTGGCCAAAAAGGAAGGCAAAGGCGCGGGCAACGGCAAGGTAAAGGTGGTAGACAGCGCCAAGCCCGTCAAATCCAACAAAGATGCCAAACCCGGCAAGGGCAACCGCGACGCCAAGCCCGGCCAGGAAAAGAAGGAGAAACAGGACAAAAAGGACAAAAAGGACAAGAAAGACAAGAAGGAAAAGCTGCAGGCGGAAAGCTTTACCGTCACACTGCTGGACACCAGGGGCGCTGCCTTGTCCACCAACGCAGGTTCGGGCAGCTTCACCGGCATCGGCGGCCACAGGTACAGCGCCCGTGCCGCCGTTTTGCCCGAAGGTGCAAAGGCAAAGGTCAAGTGGCGGTCGGGTAACCCCAGCGTGGTTTCGGTCAATGCCAACGGCGTGCTCTTCTGCAAAAAGCCCGGCACCGCCACCATCACCGTTTGGATAAATGGCACCGCGCTTTCCCAGAGCTTCACTCTCACAGTAGCCGCCAACCAGTCCGTGATCGAAAATGCCCCAAACGGAACGGCCTCCAGGGTCTATCTGAAGGGCAACCACCTGTATGTGGACATGGCAGTCACCAACGACACCGCCCAGCCCCTCGCCCAGTACCCCGCCCGGGAGGTCTTCCTGAAGCTGGATGGCGACGGGGAGTACAAGTCCATGGGCATTCTCACCGGCATGGTCAAACAGCCCATCCAGCCCGGCCAAACCGGCACAGTCACCTTCAAGGTGATGAAGGTGGACAAGCGGGTGATTGATCTGTCCGGCGCCCAGGCCGGCTTCCAGATTCCGGAAGCGGAAACCACACCTGATCCTGAGACCACCCCTGACCCGGAGTCCACCCCTGACCCGGAAACCGCCCCCAACCCGGCCGTCACCCCCGCCTCATAACCTTCGCCCCATCACAAAAGCACCCCGGTCCGCTTGCAGGCAGACCGGGGTTTTCACTGTAATGAACTTATTTCACAAGCCCTACCGCATCTGCACCTTCACAACCCAGGCCTTTGCCTTTTTAGAAGTCCGCATCCCCCCGGGATGCCCCGCTGCCCGTGGCGCTATCCGTATATCCGGACAGCAGGTAGGTGCCGTCGGGCATCTCCCGCACATTGTCAAACCACTCGTTTCCGTATCCGCCATACTGATACTCCCACAGGGGCTGAAGGTCAGCGTCAAACTTGACGGCATAGCCCTGGGAGGTGTCGCCCGGATAGGTTTTACCTACCATCAGGATTCCTCCGTCCGCGGTCAGTACGCCGCTGTCCGGCACATCGTCCCCGGACCCGCCGTGGCTGTTTTGCGCCAGCATCACTCCATCGGCGGAGAATCGCGCCAATCAGCGCGTTGGTGGCCGTCAGTTTGCTGCCCGTGCCGCCGGTCACGCGAATGTCCATGACGCTGTCGCAGAGCAGGCGGTAATATTCCATGTCCTGCCCCTGGGAACCCATCATGGCGATGGCCAGAAACGCGTCGGACAGTTCCATGGGCAGGCATGGCATTATATCTCCTTTTCATTTGGCAGACACAAGGTATACGACAGGCGGAGAACGAGTCATTTACCATACAGATCAGTCACCCAAAGTATACCACTTTCCGCCCCTCCCTGCCAATTCCTGCCATCTTCATTTGCAAAGTCCTCAGCAGCAAGGAACCGCCCTACGTAAGGGAGGCAGCGTTCTGCTTCCCTCGGGCCACCCGGTTCCGGCCCTTGCATGATGCTTAGTGGACCTCAGGCATAACCACCGCAAAAATCTTTTGGCTCGCCAGAAAATCCTGAACGATCCGCAGCGCCTCACCGAAACGCTGAAAATGAACAACCTCCCGTTCCCGAAGGAATCGAAGGGGATCCAGCACATCGGGGTCGTCCGCCAGATTGATCAGCCACTCATAGGTGGCCCGCGCTTTCTGTTCCGCTGCCATATCCTCAGTCAGATCAGCCACAGGGTCGCCCTTTACCGCAATATAGGCGGCGGTAAAAGGCACACCGGCTGCGCTTACCGGATACACCCCTTTGTCATGATCTGCATAATACGCATCCAAACCGGCCTCTTTGATCTGTTCAATGGTGGCATTTTTGGTCAGCTGCTTTACCATGCTTCCAATCATCTCCAGGTGGGCCAGCTCCTCTGTGCCGATGTCATTCAGAATGGCTCTGGCCTGCGGTGTCACCATGGAAAATCGTTGGCTCAAATACCGAAGCGATGCGGCCAGCTCTCCATCCGGCCCGCCATATTGGGTGATAATCACCTTGGCCATGGCCGGGTCCGGGTTCTTGATTTTAATTGGATACTCCAGCTTTTTTTCATAAATCCACATTTATCTGCACTCCTCTCCCGGCAAATCAACGTTAAAGCTATACTGCCAGGGCCACGGGTCACGGTACCATTCCCAATGGCCGCGGTTAAAGGAACGGAAGGAGTATAAAGGCCCGCATAGGCTTTCGTATTGTTCCCTGAGCACATTTGCCTTTGCCAGAATATCGTTATACTGCTTCAGCGCGTCCTGATCACACGGATGCGTATCCAGAAAGAGCTGAAGATCAACCAGCATAAAGTCCAGTTCCATTAGCTCTGTCAAAATAGCGTCTCTATTCATGGTGGCAGCCTCCCCCCAACGGATTCTTCCCGCATGTGACCTCCGGTTCCAGGTTCACATATTCCCTTTTGCAATAGGGGCTGAACAGTTCAGGAAATACTGTGCCCGCCAGGAGGGAGCGAAGCGGCGGCCAGGTGCCGCAGAATTTCTGAAAAGGAACATATGCGGTTGCAAGCATTACACAATCAATGCTTGTTTCCTGCGGAATACAGGTGCAGCGTCCCTGCTTTCCATCACGCCAGGCCGCATCCCGTGTGATGCCGGGCAGATCGTGCTGCGTGCCCGGCATTCCCATCACAGAATTTTTCAAGAGGATTCTCCTTTCTTGTGCTTGTGGCACCATTTATCCTATTCGCCCCGCTCAGGGTGGGTTCTCACCATCCTCCGCGATGGTCGGCTTTTATCCCCCAATTTTGTACGTACAACCCTGCTCCCACTTGTTGACAAAATCACAACAGGTCAGTATAATATAGGAAATTCGCGCAACGTACACAAGCTCTACACTGAAAAAATGAATGAAGTAAGGGGGAACTGGAAACATGAAGAAAGTCTTGTCGTTCATCCTGGTGTTATCCATGCTGTTGGGGCTGTGCGCCGTGTCTGCCCAGGCTGAGGACATCACCATCGGGGTATCCATCTGGAGCTCCACCGACACCCTGGGCAGCGAAGTCAAGCGGCTGCTGGATTCCACCGCCGAAGCGCTGGGTGTGAAGGTCATCTATGTGGATCAGGCCCACATTTCCGAGCAGGTTACCGCCTCCGCCGAAACGCTGGCCATGGCCGGCTGCGACGGCATGATCATCTGCAACTCCTCTTCCGCGGAAATGTCCTCCGTCATCAACACCTGCAACGAAAACCAGATGTATGTGGCGCAGTTCTTCCGGGTCATCAATGAGGAAGCCAACCCCACCGAGTACGCCCTGGCCAAGTCCTCGCCCTATTATGTGGGCACCGTCCACGAGTCCGAGCCGGACAACGGCAAGCGCCTGGTGCAGATCGTCTGCGAAAAGGGCGCCCGCAAGATCGGCCTGATGGGCTGGGAGCCGGGCGACGCCACCTTCCTGGGCCGCTGGGAAGGCTACAAGGCCGGCGTTGAAGAGTGGAACGCCGCTCATCCCGACGATCCCGCCGTGCTGCTTGAGCCCCAGTATGGCCGCACCACCTCCGATACCGGCCGTGCCACCGCGGAGGCCATCATTGCCGCCAATCCCGACATCGACGCCTTCATCGCTGCCGGCGGCGGCGGGGATCCCCTGGTAGGCGCCATCGCGGCCATCGAAGGCCTGGGCCTCACCGGCAAAATTCAGGTGGTCTCCACCGACTTCCTGCCCGACCTGGGCGAGAAGCTGCAAAGCGGCGCCATGAGCGCGGAATCCGGCGGCCACTATGCCGATCCGTTCTTCGCCTTCCTGATGGTGTACAATGCCATCAAGGGCAAGTATCCCGTGCCCACCGACGGCTTCTATGAGATCATCTTCCCCTACATGTTCGTTGCCTCCCCCGAGGATTACGAGGCTTATGGCAAGTACTTCACCGGCACCGAGCTGCCCTACTACCCGGACGAAATCAAGGCCCTGGCAGAACTCAGCTTTGAAGATCTGGCTGCCGCCTGCGCTCAGCTGTCCGTGGAGGACGTGGTGGCCCGTCACGCCAAGTAAGGTTCGCTTCTGACTCGCATCGGAACAGGGGCTGTTCCCCAGGGAACAGCCCCTTCTCGTAAAGATTTGAAGGAATGATGTCGATGGAATTGAAAAACCGTCTGCAAAACCTGAAAACCAGCAAAACCTTCGGCAAGTACTACGGGCTGATGCTGCTTACGCTGATGGCAGCCTTTTTCTTTGCTGTGTTCAAACTGCTCACGCCCTCCAATTTCGGAAGCGCAGACAACCTGTACTTCTACCTTCAGTCCTCCATCATCTACTCGGTGGGCGCCTGCGGCCTCTATTTCATCGTGGTCATGGGGCTGTTTGACTTCTCCATCGGCGCCAACGTGGTGCTTTCCTCCATCGTGGGGGTGGTGCTTTCCAAAAGCCTGGGGTATGCCGGACTTTTGCTGGGCTGCATCCTCTGCGGCGCGCTCATCGGCTTCCTCAACGGCTTTCTGTATATCAAGCTCAACATCCCCTCCATGATTGTCACCGTGGGCCTGATGCTCATCTTCGAGTCCGTGGCCTACTATGCCGCCGGTGGCATCAAGCAGATTCTGGATCCCGCCCTGCAGGCCTTCGGCAGCGCGCCGGGCAACATCCTGCTATCCTTCGCCGCGTTCCTGCTCACCTACTTTCTGGTCAAGCACACCAAAATCGGCACCTATTGCTATGCCATCGGCAGCAATGAATATACGGCCAAAAACATGGGGATCAACGTAAACAAGCAGAAGCTGATGGGCTTTGTGCTGTGCCACACCTTTGTGGGCATCATGGCCATCCTGTCGGTCAGCTACGGCACCTCCATGACGGCCACCACCGGCATGACCTCCATGAGCCGCAACTTTACCCCCCTGATGGGCACCTTCTTTGGGCTGGCCTTCCGCAAATACGGCACGCCCGTGCCCGCCATCGTCATCGGGGAGTTTATCATCGCCATCATCTTCAACGGCTTCGTGGCCCTGGGCGCGCCCACCACCGTGCAGAACATCGTCACCGGCGCGGCACTGCTGGCCATCGTCGCCCTCACCGCCCACCCGGAAAAGGGCGTTATCGCAAAGTAAAGGAGGCGTCATCCTCATGGCGGATATGATCCTGGCAGCCGAAGGTGTTGACAAATCCTTTGGCATTACCCACGCAGTCAACCATGTGTCCATCACCTTTGCCAAGGGCGAAATTCGCGGGCTGATCGGCGAAAACGGCTCGGGAAAATCCACCTTCTGCTCCATGCTCTGCGGCATCCACACCCTGGACGGCGGGCGCTTTCTGCTGGACGGCAAGGAGCTGAAGATTCACAACCAGGTGGAGGCCAACCGGGCCGGCATCTCCATCATCGTGCAGGAGATGGGTACCCTGTCCGGCCTCACCGTTGCCGATAACATCTTCCTGGGCAATGAGGACCGGTTTACCAGGTACGGCATCAAAAACACCGCGGCCATGAACCGGGAAGCCCAGCGCCTGCTGGATGAATACGGCTTCACCCACATCAAGGCCTCCCTGATGATCGACAACTTCAACTTTGAAGACCGCAAGCTGATTGAAATCGTCAAGGCCACCTATTTTAAGCCCCAGGTGATCGTGATCGACGAAACCACCACCGCCCTTAGCCAGTACGGCCGGGAGGAACTGTACAAGATCATGGAGGCCACCCGGGCGGACGGCCGCACCGTCATCTTTATCTCCCACGACCTGGCGGAGGTGCTAGCCCACACGGACACCATCTCCGTGCTGCGGGACGGCGAGCTGATTGACACCGTGCCCAGCGCCGGCTCCACCGAGGATGAGCTGAAGCGCCTGATGGTGGGCCGGGAACTGGGCAGCCGCTATTACCGCACCGATTACGGGCCGCCCGCCAAAGGGGATGTGGTGCTCTCCGTCAAGGGCCTGTCTGTGCCCGGTCAAATCCGGGACATCTCTTTTGACCTCTACCGGGGCGAGATCCTGGGCTTTGGCGGCCTCAGCGAGTGCGGCATGCACGAGGTGGGCAAGGCGGTGTTCGGCGCGTCCTTTGACCGGCAGGGAACCGTGGCCCTGGCCGACGGCACCCCCATCGACTCCATCCCCGACGCCATCCGCCATTCCATCGCCTACGCCTCCAAGGACCGGGACAATGAGTCCCTGATCGTCAACGATTCCATCCGCAGCAACATTGTGCTGCCCTCCATCGACGACCTGGCGGAAGGCGGCCTGCTGAAAAAAAAGCGCATGAACCGCTTCGCCCAGGAGCACGCCGGGCAGATGAGCGTAAAAATGACGGGCATCGACCAGTTTGTGTCCGACCTGTCCGGCGGCAACAAGCAAAAGGTGGTGCTGGCCCGCTGGCTGGGCAAAGCCTCCGACATCCTGGTGCTGGACAGCCCCACCCGCGGCATCGACGTGAAGGTGAAGGCGGACATCTATGCCCTTATGAGCGAGCTAAGGAAGATGGGCAAGGCCATCATCATGATCTCCGAGGAAATCCAGGAGCTGCTGGGCATGTGCGACCGGATATTTATCATGAAAAACGGCTCCGTCAACGCCCAATTCAGCCGAAGCCCGGAGCTCAACGAAGAAGACATTATCGCCAAAATGCTGTAGGAGGGCAGGTAGCATGATGCAACAGGAAACTGCCGCCAGGCCCGGCAAATGGAAACAAATTCTTGTAAGCCCGCGGGTCAAAGCCCTTTTGCCCCTGCTGGGCCTGCTCATCATTATTGCGGCCTTCGCCCTGATGACCGACGGCCAGATCATCAGCCCCAGAAGCATCCGCCTGATCTTAAGCCAGGTCTACCCCCTGATGATCGCCTGCACCGGCGTGTTTATGGTGATGACCCTGGGCAGCCTGGATTTCTCCCAGGGCTCCATCCTGGGCATGGCCTCCATCGTGGTCAGCGCCCTGTCCTTCTGGAACATCCCCCTGGCCATCCTGGGCGGCATCCTCACCGGCGCGGCCATCGGCCTGCTCAACGGCTTCTTCCATATCAAGTTCCGCATTCCGTCCTTCATCGTTACCATCTGCACCATGTACCTGTTCCGCGGCCTGTGCGCCTACCTGACCACCAACGCCCCCGTGGCCGCCACCCCCGCCATCACGGCCCTCAACCAGGACTGGATCAAGCTGCTCATCACCGGCCTGGTGCTGCTGGCCTCCTACATCCTCTTTGAGTACACCCGCCTGGGCATCTCCCTGAAGGCCACCGGCGCCGGCGAAATGGCCGCCCGCTACTCCGGCATCCGCACCGACCGCCTCAAGCTGCTCTCCTTCGTGGCCGCCGGCGCCATCACCGGCATCGCCGCCTTCGTCAACGTGGTCAAGGTGGGCTCCATCACCTCCACCGCCGGCAACCAGTTTGAAACCAACATCCTCATCGCCCTGGTCCTGGGCGGCCTGCCCATCTCCGGCGGCGCCAAGGTGCGCTTCTCCAACATCCTCATCGGCACCCTCATCTCCCTGATTCTCAACAACGGCCTGGTGATGCTGGGCCTGGACACCGCCATGCAGCAGCTCATCAAGGGCATGATCTTCCTGGCCGTGGTGGCGCTGACCATCGACCGGAAGTCGCTGAAGGTGATTAAGTAGGGGGTTATCCATAAAGCAAAACAGAACAGGCTGTCTGTTTGGACGTTTATCCGGCAGGCAGCCTCATGCAGAATTGCCCTATCTTTTATTACCCATGACAAAAGATTTATTAGCGTTACACATAAGCATATTGTTTTGCTATGAAACTCAGTACCTGGATTCTATTGCCGCGCAGTAGACGAGCCCCCATAGCGCGGGCTGTAAACCGGCAGACGCAATCAGTTTCAGGTTGAGATGTACAAAGGAGGCACAGGCAAGTGAACTATGTAGGCAAAACCGTTCGCCACAAGAAATATGACGAGGGCGTTGTTGTCGAGCAAGAAGGCGATTATCTGTATGTACAGTTTACTGAGCAGGATGAAAAGAAACGATTCCGTGCTCCAGCTTGCTTCCAAACCAGTTTACAATTGTTTGATGAGGCAGCGGCCGCCGCTGCACACGCTGAAAACCTTGCGCGCGAGGAGCGGACGCGCAGGGAGGAGAATGAACAACGCATTCGGCGAAAGGCGGAGGCATTTGAACGCCGCATACGTCTGCGCGAAGCCGTCGTAAGCGAAAAATCGGCACACGTACGGTCATATTCTACCCTTGGTGCTTTCTTTGACGAGCAGGAGCGATTGTTGCAGGCAGAAATCAAAACACTGCGCGATGGCGGTGGTAAGCGAATGAGGGTGGTCGACGGCCACTTGATTGAGTTCAAGAGCTCGCATTATCTGTACTCCTTCGAGTCTGATTTGGAGCTTAACCTGCCGGACAATACGCAAATTACCATATGGCAAGGTCAGCAGAGTTTGCAGGGACATATTGTCAACTGCGAGGATTTTGCCGTAATCATCTCCTGCGAACAATTCCTTGGGCAGACAGTGCCGGTGCTTGAATTTTCCGCTGAACCCTGGCAGCTGCTGAACGCGCTGGTGGACCGGCTGAAAACACTGCGTCAAAGACCAACGGACATCACAAGCGCTTTGATCCTCGATGGAATGAAAAAGGTGCAATATGATCAGCCGGTTCAAATGGGGCAAAACACTGCCCGCCAGATGTCCCACCAGCAGCCCATTACCTTCATCTGGGGTCCTCCCGGCACGGGAAAAACACAAACACTGGCCGAGATTGCGGTTGAGCACATCAAACGCTCCCATCGCGTACTGATGCTCTCCCACAGCAATGTGTCCGTTGACCAGGCAATTTTACGTGTGTTCGAAAAGGCCAGACAGATGAAACCGGGTACGCTGGTACGATACGGTTATCCCAGGGGCAAGGAACTCTTGCAGCACGAGTACCTCACCAGCTACCATCTTGCGCTATACAACCATCCGGATTTGCAGAAAGAATGCACAGCCCTTATCCAGGAGCGCCAGCGCCTGCCCAGAACTTCACCCCTTTATGTGCAGGCCACAACACGTCTGAAACAGATCAGGAATCAACTGGTGGATGAAGAGAAGCAGATTGTCGGGCAAGCCATGTTCGTGGCAACAACCGTATCCAAGGCGGTTGTGGACAAAACGCTTTATGAATCATCATTTGACGTGGTAATCTTCGATGAAGCAAGCATGGCCTATATTCCTCAGATTGTTTTTTCTGCCGGTTTGGCTAGGCATCACTTCATCTGTATAGGTGACTTCAGCCAACTTCCTCCCATTGTGCAAAGCAAGGATGCCTCCCATTTGAGCACGGACATTTTCCAGCACTGCGGCATTGTGGATGCCGTAGAGGCCGGTTATGGTCATGAATGGCTTTGTCTGCTGGACACACAGCATCGGATGTACCCGGACATTGCCCAGTTCTCCAGCAAAACCATGTATCGCAGGCTACTTAAGTCCGCATGCGACATGCACGCTAAAACACGTCCCATAGTCGATGCCGCGCCTTTTCCCGGCAATGCGCTCTGCCTGGTGGACCTGAGCGGTATGATGTCGGTCTGCATGAAAACGGCAGATTCATCACGCATCAATGTTTTAAGCGCACTGATCGCGATGAGTATTGCAACAGTTGCCGCGCGAAGCCATGAAGTTGGCATTATTACGCCTTACCACGCGCAATCCCGCCTGCTGCACGCCATGGCCAGAGATGTGCAGGAGATGGGTGCGGGCTTGCAACCCATCACCTGCGCGACTGTACACCAGTTCCAGGGTTCAGAGATGGAAGTCATTGTGTATGACGCTGTTGATTGTTATATTATGACACATCCGGGTGTAATGCTTTCTTCCACCGAAAACAATTACGCCAACAGACTGTACAACGTTGCTGTAACACGTGCCAAGGGCAAGGTCATAACCATAGCCAATGCCGACTTCATGAAAACAAAAAAGCTTTCCCGCAAGTTGATCTTCCGTCAAATGCTGGATGATCTCACAGGTTCGCAGGCGTGTATCGATGGTGCTGGATTGCAAGGAGAGATGCACTCAGAAGTATGCAAATGGTATGATATTCATGATGGAAACGAGCAGTTCATGATCGATCTCTGTTCAGCAAAGCGTGAAGTCCGCATGGAACTGCCAGGCGGAATCAGTTTCTTTCCGCAGAGAGACGAACGCATGGCGGCGGCGATTGCATCCGCAAAGGAACGAGGCGTTAAAGTATATATCAGAGCCGCATCCAAAGCGGATCTGCCGGAGCTCCTGCAGCCGCTGGCTGTGGAAAACAGGTTTGTACACAATCCCATCTGTTTGATTGACAGAAAGATAGTCTGGTTTGGGGAACCGATGTCCAGCAAGGATTTTGTTGCCGATGGCGCTGTGATACCAACACGCTATCGCCCAATCATTCGCTTTAATGGCAGACGTCTGGCTGACGCGCTCTTTGGTTTTCTTGAGATGAACAAAACGGTAGATGAAGCTCTCGCCTTGCCTGCAGCCGATGGAAAGACACGTTACAGCACCTTTGCCTCCTATGTAAACGCGACGGAAAAATGCCGGGAATGCGGCAGTCCGATGAAGCTCAAAAAAAGCCGGAGCGGAAAGTTTTTTCTGGCCTGTACCGCTTATCCCGGCTGTGAAAGCACACGCCTTGTGGAGACAGATCTCGTAGACAGCTATCTGTATCACGAAGGTGAGTTTGGCAAGACGTGTCAGCGGGATAAAACCTCGCTTGAAGCCAAGCTTGGCAGATATGGCGTGTATGTGAGTTGCTGCAACATTGACAGGCATACCTACCGTCTGGATGAGATATGATGTTCATCTACTGGTTTTACAGTCCCCTGTAATACTGTTCAATCAATTTTGCAATTCGTTTCCGGCGTTCCATCAGGAAACGGTCGTATGCGCTGACATCCATTTCGAAAATGTCCTGAGGAATGCAGTTTTCTTCAAGATTGTTCCGCAGGAGCGCCTCACTGGATATATTGCCAATCTCAATCCGTCCTGTTTCACACTGCTTGCGAACCTTTGTGAAGTACACGCAGGGCGGATCGTCACTGATTGCCTTGTTCACCTGGGTATCCAGATAGGTGTAGTTTGCAACCTGGTTGTATTTCACCTTGTTGTCTACGCCGTTCTTCTTGAGGTAGGCACGGGGAAAGATGTGATGAACATCGCCTGAAATCGTTATCAGGTCGGATATTTTTGTTCCATTCATCAGTAAAGAGTTGCAATTCAAACGAATCTGGGCGGCAAGAAAGGTGTTGAAAGCCGGGCTGTTGACGGAGGATGTTTCCAAGTTCTGGGGCAGCGTAACCGCCCAGAAGGTATCCGACAAAGCGGATGCCTCCATCTCAGCGAGGTACGGAAGAAAGCCCTTGTCCTCAATGCTGCGCATATCTCTGTCCATGATGGATTCCGGTGACCCAATGTACCGCGATGTCAGTGTGGACAGCACAAACCATTTCTGAACATAGCGTTTGATTTGATCATTTGGAATCGTTGAGTCATCCAGCAGTATCAAATAAAGGGTATAGGCAAAATCCAGAGTCATGTAAGAATTGAGCAGTTTGCTGGAAACAAAACCTGCTCCCTTGATTGCTATCACAAACTGGGCAAAGTGATACTGGTTCATGAAGTTCTGAATACCGGCATCCAGTTTCTGATACGAAGCGTCTACCACATCACTGCGGTATTCCTTGGTTTCAAAATCTCTGCCGGACAACAAACTCACCAGGTTGGCAAGCCTACCCCGCCTGAATTGATGCATGAAGGAAACACGCAGCATATCACCGTAATCCGGATCATAAATGTCGTCATAATCTTTGGCCAGCCACTTGATTTTCTCCGCGTATTTGGAGTTCATGAACTCTGTATCATGAGCGATCTGAGCATAACAGTCGGGCTTTACAGCCAGGTGACAGAAGTAGTCCACCGCCTTGCGCATTAACCCTCCGTTATGCTCACTGTCAGACGCCATTTTGGACATTACAAAATCGGACTGGCTGAGCGCGGTACCCTTGGAGTTGATGCGAATAAATATCTCCGTTACCTCATCAATGTCCAGCGTATGTTCCAGCTCGATGACCCCAATTTGCCTGTTTGCGATGGCTTTTAGCTCCGTAATGGCTTTGTTTACATCATTGGGCTTCACGCCTTCATTGAAAGAGCAATAGGCGATTGAAAAATCAAACGGATCAAAATCCGGCGCGAAAACGGCCGCGATATCCGGTATCCAGCGTTTATCCTTCAGGTGGGATGCATCCTGAACCGCAAACCGTTTTGTTTCGTCCTCGGCAAGAGGGTTGAAGGCAATCCGGATCCTATCTTTGTTGAAGTCCTCATCCAGCACCTCTTTTCCGGCGATTGCGGCCATCAACGCCGTTACCCGCTGCTGACCGTCGATGAGTACTTTTTTCCCGTTTGCTTTTCCGCCATCTTTGGTACGGATATCCGGATTTTTCCATGTAATGATGTAACCGGTCGGATATCCGTTGTACAGCGAGTCAATCAAGTCCCTCACCTGGCTGCGCTTCCACACAAATGGGCGCTGTATCTCCGGTATCACAAAGTCTTCCGCTTCGATAAGACCGAGAACAGCGCTGATGGAATACTGCATTAAGGTGAATTTTTCTCCAGTCATTGTGATAGTTCCTTTCCATTCTCTAAAGATTGTATAAAACCCTCAGATTGGCCAAACAGCCCCAGACCGGGATAACTGCTCTTGGATACCAAACTAAAATTCGTTTTATTGTGAAACATGATCGTTGGTTGTACGTTTGATCGTTTCTGACAGCATCTCATTGCCTCCGTGTTATTCCTCTGCTGCCGTCGCGCCAAGTTCCGTCAGCCTGTACCGTTGAAGGCGGCTGCTCGGCTTGTCGGGCACGGTTCTTTCTATCAAACCCGCTTTTAGAAGCGGTTCAATGTGCCGCCTGAAGCAACGCGAATCACCATTCATTCCGATTGCGGCAAAGATCTCTTTGCGGGAAAGCGCCTTGTTTTGAAGCGTTTTCAGCACCATCCTCTGCGTGTCTGTCAGCTCATCCTGGTGCTTATCCTGGTGCTTATCCTGGTGCTCGGATGGCTCTGCCGAAAGCAAGTCGGAAACCATTTTTTGCAGTGCAGACAATAACGCAAATAAGGAGAATTCGATAAATGTACCGCAGTCGCCTGTATGCTGACCCTGGTATAGCGCGTTGTAGTATTCCGGTCTGTTTGCATAGATGACCGATTCCATCGGTATCCATGCAAAAATGGTCTTCCACCTGGCCAACACCAGCGTCTGCCAAAGCCTGCCCATCCGTCCGTTGCCATCGGAAAAAGGATGGATGGTTTCTATCTCATAATGCAGAATCGCGCTTTTCAGTACCGGGTGCAAGTCTGACTCACTCGCCCAGACAAACAGCTCCTCCATCAGGCCCGGCACAAACTGTGGTCTCGCCCCAATGTGCACTGCCACATCGCCGTTAAACACACCCACATCGCCGCTGCGAAACATACCTGCTTCGCTCACCAGGCCATCTGTCATCAACCTGTGAGCGTTCAGGAAGTCCGCAATATTATAAGGGTCAAAGGTCATGATCCTGTCGTAGGCTTCGTAGGCGTTCCTAACCTCTTTGATTTCCGTCTGCTTGCCTGCCACCCATTTGCCCTGGATAACGGCAGATACATCGCTCAGGCTTAACGTATTGCCTTCTATGGCAAGGGAGGAATGAATCGTCCTCACACGGTTTTCCCGGTGCAACTTGAAGTCACGCTTGAAGTTCGTTCCAAACTCAAGGTGAGTCACAATCTCCACAATTTTCGCCAGAAAATCGGCGGCCTTCTCCGTAATGATATATGGTGGTTTACCCAACTCATCCACCTTCCTCGATCTTTGCCAACATATCGGCGAAGATCTCATAATTCTTCATTTTGTCCTATGTTTTAGCATCCGCGCCTGTTCCGCGCCTGTGGCAGGCGCGAGTGATTCTGGACACCATGCGCTCCATGGGGTATCGGAACATATGTTAGGGCATAAATGCATGCATGGATTGCTGCCACCTTTTCACGCCCTTGTGACCTAATAAGAGGCCGGGCACATAATTCAACCAACAACGTAACAACCAATATACCAGAAATTTGCAGTCAAAACAAGGCTGCCCGGCGTTTCCTGCCCTGTGATAAACCCGCGCGCCATGGGAACGCTAATGGCGATTCATAACGCAAGCAGGTGAGGGTATGAGGAAGATCATGATGCCGGTGCTTTGGCTGCTGGCGGCGGCTGTTTTGACAGGCTGCGCCGCTGCCGTCAACCCCGGGGCTGCCGCCACGCCCACGGCAACGGGCACGCCAACGCCCACGGTCAGCGCGGCGCAGAGCACGGCAACCCCAACGCCGGCGGCCACTGTGGCGGACTATTATCCCGTGCGGGAAAACACCCGGTATGTGTATGAAGGCATGGGCAACGAGTACGCCTCCTTCACCGTGTATACCGAGTATGCCTCCCAGGACAGGATGCAGCAGCGGGTGGACAATGGCGGCACCGTGACTGCGCGGGTGATCCGGCGGGAAAACGGCAGCGTAACCCGGGTGTTAAGCAGCCCGGAAGCCTACGTGCGGGAGAACCTGCTGGATGCCCCTGAGACGGAGCGGGAAGTGCTGCTGATGGAGCCCCTTCAGGCCGGAACCACCTGGCAGGTGCGGGACGGGGTGACCCGGACCATCACGGACATGGCTGTGGAAGTGGCCACGCCCTCCGGCAACTATCAGGCGCTGGAGGTGGTCACGGAGGGCCCCGGCTACAAAATCACCGATTACTACGCCAGGGATGTGGGCCTGGTCAGAACCGTCTACCTGGCGGGTGAGGCGGAAATTTTCTCCACCCTCAGCCAAATCGATCCGGACGTTCCCCTTCTGCAAAGCACCCGCTTCCATTACCCGGGCACCCAGGGCGATCAGGTATTTTACCGCCGCAAGGAGCTGCGCTTTTTCACCAACGACAGCGCCACCGCGATGTACGAGGCAGCCTGCAAGGAGGAGCCGGGCGGGTCGGCCAGGCCGCTGTTTTCCCCCGGTACCAAAATCAACCGCCTCACCCGGGCGGAGGACGGCACCGTGCTGCTGGACCTGAACGCCGCCTTCCTGACCGAAATGAACGCCGGCTCTTCCTACGAGGCTACCATCCTGCGATGCCTGGCCGCCACCTTCGGCCAACTGTACCAATCCGAGCGCCTGCGCCTGACCATCGACGGCCAGCCCTATCGCTCCGGGCACATCGCTCTGGGGGAAGGTGAAACCCTCCCGGTGGAGTACGACCTGGGCATGGAGATTCCCTAGCGTTTCCAGGGTGCGGGCTTTTGTGTCGGGTGGTGAACTTGGATTTTATTGTGAAGATCTGGCGGAATTTGTAGATTGTGTCTTTTTTAGGCCACTGACCGCAGGGGCATAATCGATTGCGTTTTTGTTGAGATGAATCATTAGGCCTACCCCCGCACGCGCGGAGAGCAGCGCCTCGTAATTGCCGCTCTCATCATCAAAGGCGGCCTACCCCCGCACGCGCGGGGAACAGTTTTTACCGTATACCTTGCAATGACAAGTTGTGGGATCACCCCCGCAAACGCGGGGAGTAGTACTTCACCGCAACCCAGGTAAGGCCCCTGATAGGATCACCCCCGCGCACGCAGGGAGCAGCACAAACGCAATCTCGCTGAGTGGGTTGCCGTGGGATCACCCCCGCGCACGCGGGGAGCAGTCACTGCATTGAAGCAAGTTGTTGTCCAGCACGGGATCACCCCCGCACACGCGGGGAGTAGCGCCCTGATGGCCAGCCGGTTCAATGCCTGGTAGGATCACCCCCGCGCACGCGGGGAGCAGCAACGAATCAAAGCAAAGATTGAACGGCTTACCAGATCACCCCCGCGCACGCGGGGAGCAGCATGGTCATCCATTCCGCATCGCAAACAGGGTCGGATCACCCCCGCGCGCGCGGGGAGCAGCGGGTAGGGTACATTGCGCTCCACACACCTTTAGGATCACCCCCGCGCGCGCGGGGAGCAGCTGACCCAACCTCCTGCAGCTGTGCCCACCGCTAGGATCACCCCCACGCGCGCGGGGAGCAGAATATCTTCAGAATCCGGAAGCAGGCCTTGACGTGATCACCCCCACGCGCGCGGGGAGCAGAAAGCATCTGCGCGTCGAAACTCTCAAAGTCCGGGATCACCCCCGCGCGCGCGGGGAGCAGGGCCTACCGGACCTGGACTGGCTGATCGGAGGAGGATCACCCCCGCGCGCGCGGGGAGCAGTAGTAATGCCGTTAAGATACCTGGAAACAGTGTTGATCACCCCCGCGCGCGCGGGGAGCAGCTCGTCCCGCAGAAAGTCCACCCTCTCGGCCCGGGATCACCCCCGCGCGCGCGGGGAGCAGGACAAGGACAACGGGCTGCTTCCGCCGGACAAGGGATCACCCCCGCGCGCGCGGGGAGCAGCACAAAATACCATTTTCATGCCGATATTCTCCGGGATCACCCCCGCGCGCGCGGGGAGCAGCTTCCGATCAGCTCGGCACGCTGTGGCGTTTCAGGATCACCCCCGCGCGCGCGGGGAGCAGAGGGAAAAGAAAAGCCATATCCTGCCTGGCTTCGGATCACCCCCGCGCGCGCGGGGAGCAGAGGGAAAAGAAAAGCCATATCCTGCCTGGCTTCGGATCACCCCCGCGCGCGCGGGGAGCAGTTTATGAAAAGTATTCCGATAAATTCCTTTCCGGGATCACCCCCGCGCGCGCGGGGAGCAGGCAGCCTTGGAGAAGGACATCGGGAAGAAGGCAGGATCACCCCCGCGCGCGCGGGGAGCAGACAGCAGCGCGGCAGCGGGTTCGGTTTGGACTCGGATCACCCCCGCGCGCGCGGGGAGCAGGTCTACGTGGTAAATCGGGAGAATGTTGTTTGGGGATCACCCCCGCGCGCGCGGGGAGCAGGTGATTGCAGTCTAATCCGTTCAAATATGATTGGGATCACCCCCGCGCGCGCGGGGAGCAGTGTAAATATAGCATCATCTTATCGTGTATCTAGGGATCACCCCCGCGCGCGCGGGGAGCAGAAAAAAAGTAACCTGTCCAATGTATCGGACAGGGGATCACCCCCGCGCGCGCGGGGAGCAGCAGAACCAGACATCCCCTTCGCTGACCCGCCCGGGATCACCCCCGCGCGCGCGGGGAGCAGTTTGGTTTACTTTCTCACTCACCTGTGCTATAAGGATCACCCCCGCGCGCGCGGGGAGCAGTCCAAAATCTTTTTTGTGGCTTCCAACGGCTTAGGATCACCCCCGCGCGCGCGGGGAGCAG
>JAAYDR010000114.1 GCA_012729115.1 Clostridiales bacterium
CCAATCTGCGAGATTTCCTCCCGTGCGTAAGCAGCGTATTGCTTCACCTTTTCAAAAATCCGCTTACCATCCTGGGCCAGCGTACGGCGTGAAATATCAAGGGAAGAGATCAGCAGGTAGCTGGCACTCGTAGTTTGGGTAAGGTTGATGATCTGGCGCACATGGTCCGCATCCACATCCGGCCCGCACAGCAGGAAGCTGGATTGAGTCAGGCTGCCGCCGGACTTATGCATGGACACAGCCGCCATATCCGCTCCTGCCGCCATACCGCTGATGGGCAAGCCCTGTCCAAAATAGAAATGCGCGCCATGGGCCTCATCACACAGAACCCTCATGCCATGGGCGTGGGCGGCCTTGACGATTTCCTTTAGGTTTGAGCAGATACCGTAATAAGTAGGGTTATTGACAAAGATGGCCTTGGCGTCCGGGTTTTCATCAATGGTTCGCAGCACATCGCTGACCGACATGCCAAGCGCTATCCCCAGGCGCCGGCTGGTTTGCGGGTTTATATAAACCGGTGCCGCGCCGCAAAGAATCAGAGCGTTGACAATGCTTTGATGTACATTGCGCGGGAGGATCAGCTTATCCCCCTTGCGCACATTGCTAAGGATCATCGCCTGGATGGAGGCCGTGGTGCCGCCCACCATAAAAAAAGCGCTGGCGGCGCCAAACGCCGCAGCGGCCAACTCCTCGCCCTCCTTGATGATGCCGGTGGGATGCCCCAGGCTGTCCAGATACTTGGTGGAATTCACATCCACCGACATGCAGCGCTCCCCCAGGAAGTCCGTGAGCACGCGGTTGCCCTTTCCCCGCTTGTGCCCAGGCACGTCAAAAGGCACCAGTTTATCCTGGCGCATCGCCTCAAGCGCTTCGAACACCGGCGCCCGGTTTTGATCCATTCAGGCCGGCACCTCCCTTGTTTAGCTTCGGATGCCATTCAAAAAGCCTGCTGCGGAATCAAGCAGGCCACCTTCCGGCGGAAACAATTGAACGCTTTTTGAGTATAAGTTTCAAGCCAGGCAGTGTCAACATTGAATTGAGAAAGAACAGGGGCATCGCAGGGCACAATAACAAGAAGCCTTGAAATCCAACGGACAGCAAAGCTTCGTGCCTGGTGCGGTTGACGAGACTTGAACTCGTACGGGTTTCCCCACACGCCCCTCAAACGTGCGCGTATGCCGATTCCGCCACAACCGCAAGCGGCATGAGCGATTATAGGGGATGCCGGCAGGCATGTCAAGGGCAGAACATGACATTTTGGCGTGCATTAGCGGGCTATTTGATGGTAGAATTGCCCTATGAACGCAAATCGGCACTTGTTCCTGACGGGCGAGCCTCAGGCCGGAAAAACTACTCTGATCAATCGTCTTCTGGCCCGCCATCCCGGCTGGGCTGTAAAAGGCTTTTGCACGTACATGGAATGCACTCCCGGGCATGAAGCGATTGTGACAGTGTATATTGCGCCAATTACTCCTTGTGATTGGTACAGGAAAGAAGAAGCGCTGGCCGGGATCCGGCTGGTTAGCCGCAGGGAAGCGTTTCCCGGGGCATTTGACCGGGTTGGCGCGCGCATCTTGCGGGAAAGCGTGGGTGCGGATCTGGTGATCATGGATGAACTGGGTTTCCTGGAAAATGAAGCACTGGCATTTCAGCAAACCGTACTTGAAACGCTTCAGGGCGAAACGCCCGTGCTGGGTGTGATCAAGCCCACTTCAACACCCTTCCTTGATTTGGTGAGGGGCTATCCCCATGTTCACATTCTGGCCGTGAACCCCGACGACAGGGAGGATCAGTACCTGAAGGCCAGTCGTTTTGTCGCGGCAGCGGTTCAATATTACCAGGCCAGCCAGCATATCATCACCCATAAATAACCAAGACCGCCCATCCGGGAGGACTTTGCACGAAAAAACCTTCGTGCTTATTGCCGCAGACTCAGAGTGATCTGCATTACCTGTCCACATCTTTATTTTCAATGCTGGAATTGGCGTGAG
>JAAYDR010000115.1 GCA_012729115.1 Clostridiales bacterium
GGTATTGTAGCGCAATTCGCTTCTCTTGTATAGAGGCATCAGGGAACAGGCTGGGCTCGCTGAGCGCCAGCAAGGCCTGACGGGTATAGTGAAGGGCCCTGGGGATGTCCTTGTACTGATGCTCGTAAATCTTTGCCAGGGCTTCCCCGGCCTGGGCCGGCTGATCCCCCCGGGCAAGCATGACGGAATAAAGACGCACGGCGTTCTCCACCTTGCCCAGGCGCTTGCTTTGGGAGGCCAGGGCCGCGAAAGCCTCCGGGCGGGTGCAGCCTCTGGCGCAGAGGCGGTAACACTTGGCCGCCTGCTGGCCCATGCCCCTTTTTTCATAGAAGCGCCCCAGGGAGAGCAGGTCCTGACCGTGGGCAATCCCCTCCGGCCGGTCATAGGCTCTGCAAAGGAAGAAAAACAGCTGGGCCAGGCTCACCACATCCTGCCGGTTGTGGTCCAGGATCCGGCGGATGGGATCAAAGTTCCGATCCTTCAAGTACTGGAAATAGGTCTGGGGCACCAGCGCGCCGGGCAGGTCGTCCTCCCGGCTGACGCCCAGCAGGGCCTCCTCCAGATGGCACAGGCGGCAGTTTCCCAGGCGCAGCTTCCAAAGCCTGCGGCTGGGGTAGAGCAAGTCCGCGTGGGGCATGGAAAGCCGGCCGGCATCCAGTCGGCCCAGCACCAGGCGGCTTTTCAGCAGCGGCACGTCAAAGGCACGGCCGTTGAAGCTCACCAGCACCTCAAAGCGGGCAAGGCGGCTGACCAGTTCCCGGAGCATGGCCGGCTCCTCATGGTAATCCCGCATCAAAAACTGCTCCACCACAAACCGGCCTTCTTCAAAGTAGCCCAGCCCGATCTGAAAGGCCACGGTGCCCACGCCGCCGCTGAGGCCTGTGGTTTCCGTATCCAGAAAGACAAAGTCTGCAAGGTTCAGCCGGGGGGGAAAGGATTCCCCAAATATCCGGTCCAGCAATCCGGGGGACAGCGCGTGCCCAGGGTTTACAAACAGGGAGGATGGAAAGCTCTCCCGGCCATGGTACATCTCTCCGGGCTGGCAGTCCGGCTGCGGCCCAGGCGCCGTCTGGGGATGATGCCCGCCTGAGTCTATCATCCGCAGCTTGTCCATGAGGCTGGGCGTCATCCCATCAACTCCTTGAGGATTTGCCGGGCATAGGCCTTGCCATGCGGGCCCACCTCCGCCACGGGGCCCGTACAGCTGGGGCAGCCGTGTTCGCAGGGGCAGTTTTCCAAAGCCTGGAGGGCTTCGGCCAGAAGCAGGTCCTGCATTTCATAGGCCTTTTCGCTCAGACCGATCCCGCCCGGGTAGCTGTCATACAAAAAGAGCGTGGGCATGTCGGTGATGGGGGCCTTCACCTGGTATACCACGGTCAGATCCCGGGCAGCGCACATCAGATAGATGGGGGCCACAATGCGCAGCAGGTTGGATATGGCCACAAGCGCCCCCTGGAAGTCATCGTTGGTCCACTTGCTTGAAATCCTCTCCGGGATGGTCCACCACATCCCCAGGGTGTGCATATCGCTCTGGGGCAGGCGCACCTGGCCAAAGCCCAGGTTCTCGTAGGTATCCATCTTGATCTTTTTGAACATCTTCACGATGGTGCTGATGCGCAGTTCTCCCAGGGAGACGGTTACCTGGCTGGCGAGCGCCTTTTCCTTCAGCTCATCCAGGATGCTCAAGCTCACGTTCAAATCCGCGTCGGTGTAATAATCCACATCCACGGAGCGGATAAAGGCTTTGCAGGCGTCAAAGTCCAGCTTTTCCACCTGGTACTGGCGGGCTTCGTGCATGTAGATGGCGTTTTCATGCAGCAGCATGGGAACCGTATACCGGTCCATTTCCCCAATCACCCGGTGATGGGCCGGGTTGGTGATGTCAATAATCAGGAAGTTCTCCGCCGCCGCGGAGCGCAGGCTGATCTCGCTGGCGGGGAAGTCCTCCTCCATCCAGTAATACTTGCCCTCCACCTGCCGCAGGGTGTTGTTCTCCACCAGATACTCCAGGAACTGCCGGGTATCGGTCACGTTGCCAAACATCTCGTCCTGTTCAAAGGGCAGCTCGTAGGCGGAGCATTTGATATGGGAAAGCAGCACATACAGGTTGTTGGGCTGAAGCAGGGCATGCTCCGGGGAACGGGAGAGGAAATACTCCGGATGGCTGATGATGTACTGATCGATGGAGGCCGAGGACGCCACCAGAATGGTCAGCGCCGTTTCCTTGCGGCGCCCGGCCCGGCCCGCCTGCTGCCAGGTGCTGGCCACCGTGCCCGGATAGCCGCACAGGATGCAGGCCGTCAGGGAGCCGATGTCAATGCCCAATTCCAGCGCATTGGTGGAGATCACCATGTCAATTTCTCCGGCCCGCAGCCCCTGCTCGATCTCCCGCCGCTCGCTGGGCAGATACCCGCCCCGGTAGCCCCGCACCCTGCCGGAGAAGCCAAAGGGCCCCCGGGCGTGCTCCTTCATCGCCCGGGTGAGCACCTCCACCTGGAGGCGGCTGCGGGCGAACACGATGGTGGGAATGGCGTTTTTCAGCAGCAGCCCGGCAATTTTCCGGGTTTCCGGCACTACACCCTTGCGCACGCCCAGCTGGCGGTTAATTACAGGAGGATTGTAAAACACAAAATGCCGCTCGCCCATGGGGGCCCCGTTGTTATCAATCAGCCGCACCTCATGGCCCACCAGCTGATGGGCCAGCTCGCTGGGATTGGCGATGGTGGCGCTGCACAGGATGAACTGGGGTTTGGCCCCGTAAAAGGCGCACAGGCGCATGAGCCTGCGCAGTACATTGGCCAGGTTGCTGCCAAAGATGCCCCGGTAGGCATGGATTTCGTCAATGACGATAAACTGCAGGTTCTCAAAGAGCTTCACCCACTTGGTATGGTGGGGGAGGATGCTGGAGTGGAGCATGTCCGGGTTGGTCACCACAATGTGCCCGGCCTGGCGGATGGCCTTGCGGGCGGAGCCCTCCGTGTCGCCGTCATAGGTATAAGCCTTGATGTCCACATCCAGGGCCTGGATGAACCGGTACAGATCGCTGACCTGGTCGGCTGCCAGAGCTTTGGTGGGAAAAAGGTACAGGGCACGGGCGTCCGGATTTTTCAGCAGGGCGGAAAGAATGGGCAGGTTGTAGCACATGGTTTTGCCGCTGGCTGTGGGGGTTACCACCACAAAGTCCTGCTTTGCCTCGGCAGCCACAAAGCTCTCCGCCTGATGGGTGTAGAGGCGGTGGATGCCGCGCTCTTTCAGCACCTGGCAGATGCGGGGGTCCATCTGGGGGGGGAAGTCCGCATACCGGCCCTCCTGAGCGGGCATAACCTCCCAGGAGGTCACGCACTCCATGAAGGAAGGATCCTTTTTGAGCTTTTGAATCAGTTGATCCACATTCATTGGCGGCCACTCCGTTCATGGGAAACATGACAGAACATGCTTTCGCATTCCAGGTGTATTATAACAGCGGGGTGGGGGAATTGCAAGGCGAAGGAGCAAGACAGCAGGTACAGTTTCCAGCACCGTCTTTTCGTCTTTTCGTCTGTTTTTTGCTGAAAATCCAAAAAACCCGCCCCGGTTTCAGCCGGGGCGGAAAGGATAAACGAGAAAATTGGCAAGGGGTTACGGAGCAGAAGGGGTCTCGTCGGGTGCCTTGGTCTGGGCTGCGTCCCTGCCTTCCTTGTGGAAGACGATTTTTCCATCCTCTGCCATAAGCCGCACCGTATCCCCCAGGGCGATCTTTCCTGCGATAATCTCCTCGCTCAGGGCATCCTCCACGGTGCGCTGGATGGTACGGCGCAGGGGCCGGGCTCCATAGGTGGCGTCATAGCCCTGGGTGGCCAGGAGATTCACCACATCCTCCCCGTAAACCAGGGTCATGTCCCGCTGGGCCAGGCGCTTGGCCACGCTTTTCAGCATCAGCCCCGCAATCTTCTGGATGTCATCGGGGGCCAGGGCATGGAAGACAATCAGATCGTCCACACGGTTGAGGAACTCGGGCCGGAAGATGTCCTTCACCTCGTTGAGCACCCGCTCCTTCATGGATTCGTAGTCCCGCACGGTTTCCACCGAGCTTCCAAAGCCCAGCGAGCGGGTGGAGGCGATGGTATGGGCCCCGGCATTGGAGGTCATCACGATGATGGTGTTCTTGAAGTTCACCGTCCGGCCTGTGCTGTCCGTAAGGCGGCCATCGTCCAAGATTTGAAGCAGAATGTTGAACACATCCGGGTGGGCCTTTTCCACCTCGTCAAAGAGCACGACGCTGTAGGGCTTGTTGCGCACCTTCTGGGTGAGTTGGCCGCCCTCCTCGTGGCCCACATAGCCGGGAGGGGAGCCCACCAGGCGGGAAACACTGTGTTTCTCCATGTATTCGCTCATGTCGATGCGAATCAGGGCATTTTCGTCGTCAAACATCACCTCGCCCAAAGCGCGGCAGAGCTCGGTTTTGCCCACGCCGGTGGGGCCCAGGAAGATGAAGGAGCCGATGGGCCGTTTGGGGTCCTGAAGACCCGCCCTGGCCCGGCGCAGCGCGCGACTGACAGCGCTGATGGCTTCCTCCTGGCCGATCACCCGCTGATGCAGCAGATCTTCCAGATGCAGCAGCCGCTCGCTTTCGTCCTCGGTAAGTTTTTTCACCGGGACGCCTGTCCAACTGGCAACAATCTGGGCGATGTCCTCCTCGGTAACTTCCTCGTGGGAGGCGTTTTTGCGGTGCTCCCAGGCAGAGCGCTTTTCGGCGATCAACTGGCGGATTTTCCGTTCCTCATCCCGCAGGGAGGCAGCTTTTTCAAAGTCCTGGTGGGCAATGGCTTCTTTTTTCTCATTTTCCAGGGATTTGAGCCTCTCCTCCTGCTCCTTCACATCCGGCGGGGCGGTGAAGGAGCGCAGGCGCACGCGGGACGCTGCCTCGTCCATCAGATCGATGGCCTTGTCCGGCAGAAAGCGGTCGCTGATGTAGCGGTCCGACAGGGACACGGCGGCCTGAAGGGCCTCGTCCGTAATCTCCACCTTGTGGTGGGCCTCGTAGCGGTCCCGCAGCCCCCGCAGGATGCTGATGGTCTCCTCAGGCGTGGGCTCGCCCACTTTAACGGGCTGGAAGCGGCGCTCCAGGGCCGCATCCTTTTCGATGTGCTTGCGATATTCCTCTATGGTGGTGGCTCCGATGCACTGGAGCTCGCCCCTGGCCAGGGCCGGCTTTAGAATGTTGGCGGCATCCATGCTGCCCTCCGCCTTACCCGCGCCCACCAGGGTGTGGAACTCGTCGATGAACAGGATGATGTTTCCGCGCTTCTGTACTTCCTTGAGGGTTTCCTTCAGCCGCTCCTCAAATTCGCCCCGGTATTTGCTGCCGGCCACCATGCTGCCCAAATCCAGGGAGACCAGGCGCTTTCCCGTGAGGGTCTCGGGGACCTTGCCCGCAACGATGAGCTGGGCCAGACCTTCCGCCACCGCGCTCTTGCCTACGCCGGGCTCGCCGATGAGCACCGGGTTGTTCTTGGTGCGGCGGCTGAGGATCTGGATAATCCGCTCCACTTCGTTGGCGCGGCCAATCACCGGGTCCAGTTCCCCGTCCTGGGCGGCTTTGGTGAGGTCCCGGCTGTACTTGTCAAGCACCGAGCCATCCTTGCTTTCCGGGGAGGAGGGGCCTTCCTCCTGCCGCTCCTGGGGTGTGTTTTGCAAGGTCTCCAGCAGCTTGCGCTGGAAGTCGCCGATGTCCACGCCCATCTCCCTCAGCAGGCTGATGGCCACCCCTTCACCTTCCCGAAGCAGCGACAGCCAGAAATGCTCCGTTCCCACAAAACTGTGGTGCAGGCGCTTGCTTTCCAGAATGCTGCCTTCCAATATTTTTTTGCTGCGGGGGGTCAGTTCCAGCATGCCCCCGGTAAATTTTTCATCATTGTCCGACAGGTCCTTGACCCTTTCAAAGACCGCGTCATAGGTAACCTCCTCCGGCAAAAGGGCGGAGATGACCGGGCCGGGCTCCCGTAAAAGCCCCAGCAAAATGTGTTCCGTACCCACGTAGGGCTGCTGCAGCGCCACGGCGGCCTGCTGGGCGGCGGTGATCGCCTGTTGTGCCCGTTGGGTGAATCTTCCGAAAATAGCCATATTATACCTCCTGAGGTGTGGGATTCAGATGGGAACGAATGATTTCCGATCTGGCTTGGTCTGTGGACAGACTGGGATTTTTATTTGCGCGGTAGCGCTTGGCATGGGCGTCCTGGGCAATGGTCAGCAGGCTGTCGGCCACGGAAAGGGGCACGGGCAGCAGGGACAGGGCGCAGCCCAGACGCAGCTTGCTCCAATGCTCCATAAACTCGTTGGCGTCCATCTGCCGGGCGTAGCGCAAGAGGCCGTAGCTGCGGAGAACCCGGTCCTGGAGGCTCAGGCTGGCCTCGGCAACAGCCCGCTGGCGCAGGGATTGCTCCATGTCGATCAGCTGGGTGCCCACGGCAATTACCCCGTCGATGATTTCCTTTTCCGTGCGGCCCAGTGTCACCTGGTTGCTTACCTGGTACAAATCCCCCAGGGCTTCGCTGCCTTCCCCGTAAATCCCGCGGATGGTCAGGCCCAGCTTGGCGACGCTTTGGGTTACGTTGCCCATTTGCTTGAAGAAGGTGAGCATGGGCAGATGGAGCATCAGGGAGGCCCGCATGCCCGTGCCGGTGTTGGTGGGACACGCGGTTAGATATCCCCATTGGTGGTCAAAGGAGAAAGCGCATTGCTTCTCCAGAGTCTCCTCGGCCTCAAAGGCCTGGGATGCGGCTTCCTGAAGCTGCAAGCCGCTAAGCATGGCCTGGATGCGCAGATGGTCTTCCTCGTTGATCATGATGCTGATCGTCTGGTCCCCCCGAATGAGGGCCGCGCCAATCTGGCTGTTTTGCAGCAGGTCGCGGGAGATAAGATGCTGTTCCACCAGGGCCATGCGGCTGGTGGAGTTCATTGTTTTCAAGGTATAAAGCGTATAGGCCTCCGGACTCTGGGACGGAGACACAGGGTTTTGAGGGACGGTGGCCGCAGAAACCCTGCCTTCAAAGGCCAGCTTGGCCCTGTTGATGCAGGTCTGGGCATTGTCCGGATTTTCCAGGTTGGAAAAGGGCAGATCGTGATAGTTGCGGGCCAGGCGGACCCGGCTGGTTACGACGATCCCGTTTTGGATATCCTTCACGGCTGGTTCTCCTTTTCCCGTTTTTCAATCAGGGCGCGTATTTCGTCCCGCAGCTTGGCCGCCTCCTCAAAATCTTCCGCTGAAACGGCCTTTTCCATGCGGATGCGCAGTTCGTCAATTCCGGCGTCAATCTGCGCCTGCTTTTCGGTCCCGCCGGGGGCGCGCCCGGCATGCTGGCTGCGGCCGTGGATGCGGGTGAGCAGCGGGCGCAGCTCCTCCTCAAAGGCGTGGTAGCACTGGGCGCAGCCCAATTTTCCCGTACGCTGGAACTCCTCATAGCTCATCCCGCAGGAGGAACAGGTCATCTGGGAGGCCTTGGATTGGGAGGAGATCAGCGTCAGCAGGGAGGACAGAAAGCTCTGCACATCGCCCTGGGTAAAGCTTACCTCCATCTTTCTCATGCAGTCCTGGCACAGATGCCGGGTGGTTACCTCATCCCCGGCGGTTACGGTAATGATCACGGTGGCTTGGTTTTGGTTGCAATCCTCACAGAGCATGACGGCCCCTCCTCATCCTTGTTCCCCTTTGCTTCTCCGGGCGATCTCCATCAGCATGCACTTCATGATCCGGGCTCGCATCGCGTCTTTCATGGCGGTGGGGATGGGACAACTCAGCGCCTGGGGCGAGATCGCCGCCAGCATAATGGCGGCCTCGCCGTCCTCCAGCACAGAGCGTTCCTGAAGCTGCGTAATCAGATGGGAGGCTTCCAGTGCGGAAATGGATTCACCCACCCGCTCATGCAGCAGGTACATCAGCTGCTCGCTTGTATCCTGCTCCATTCGGAAGATCCGGATGTATCCGCCGCCGCCGCGCCGGCTCTCTATAATATAGCCATGATCCGGCGTAAAACGCGTGGCCAGCACATAATTGATCTGGGATGGAGCGCAGTTAAAATATTCCGCAAGCTCGTTCCGCTTCAGCTCAACCTCCTGCTCGGCTTGGGTGAGCATGGTTTTAATAAATTGCTCGATGGCATCGCTTAATCGCATGTCGGACCTCCTTCGTCAAAGAATTGACCATCTTTGACCATTACAGTATAGCACACCAAAAAACGAATTGCAATGGGAAACAAAGCGGTTTTCCAATTCGATGGTATGCGCACATGGCCGCGCTTTGAACAAGGATAAGAAAAGGATTTGCCTTCCATATCATTTGCCCTGGAACCTTCCGGGGCTGCCCTTGGGGCGGCGGTTTGGACGAAAAAGACGAAAGACGATCAAAAATCTCTGTACCTGCAATTCCCGTTTTCGATTGTGCCTGGCGGGCCAAGCAACTTGCCGTCCGGTTTCTGCATAGATCCCATCTGCCATGGAATAATGGAAATAAACGCTATGTGTGAAGGAGGTACGCCATGAACCCACATCCGGATGACCGCAGGGACAATGTGGACCGCATCCAGCACAACATCGACATGACCATCCACAACATGGAACTGGCCGAGGAGCTTATCGAGAAAACATCCGACCCCAAGGCAAGGGAGGAACTTGAGGATAAGAACGAGCGCCGCCGCCACGCGCTGGAGGGCATGCGCCGCGAGATCAGGGACGAGGCGGAGCATCAAAGGCAGTCCGACGCCAATCGGTTTTGGTCAAAAGAAAAGCAATAGGAGGTTTAGGCCCACCGGAGGGTACCTGTCCCCCGGAGGGGATGGGGTTGACTGTGGGAGGATTGGGAAAGGGAGCGCGGTCTGCGCTCCCTTTCTTCCTTATATATCCTGTATCCCTTATTTTCCCTGGCTGGTGGCATAGGTCAGCAGGTCCTTCCACAGGGGGTGGCTTTGGTCCAGCACCAGGGTGGCATTGCCCTTCAGGGAGTTTTCCAGGGCCTGCAACGAACGCCAGTAGGCAAAGAACTCCGCGTCCACGCCATAGGCCTGGGCATAGATTTCCAAAGCGGTGGCGTCCCCTTCACCCCGGATGGTTCCGGCCTGCTTGACGGCATCCGCCTGAATCACCCGGGCCTCCAAATCGGCGGCGGCCACAGCCTTCAAATAGGCCTCCTGGCCCTCGCTGCGCAGCTGCTGGGCCACCTTGGCCCGGTCTGCCTGCATCCGGGCATAGGTGCTCTCGATGTTGGCCGTGGGCAAAATGGTCCGGTGCACCTGGATGTCCTTCACCTCAATACCCCGGGGAGCCATATCCAGGTTGATGATGTCAAGCCCTGCAGACAGCGCCTTGTTCAGCGCGTCCTTGTTACTGACGAAGTTTTCCGCGCTCATGCGGTTGATGGCCTGCACGATTACCGGATGGATCAGGTTGTCCAGCTGGTTGTCCGCACGGGTCATGTTACCCAGCTTCAGGCTGAACAGAGCGGGATCGGCGATGTACCACTGGGCGTAGGTTTTCACATAGTACTGCTTCTTTTCGGCGGTGTTCACCACTTCACTGTCGCTGACGTAGGTGTATAGGCGCGAGGAATAGGTTTCCACCCGGTCGATAAAGGGGATTTTCATTTGCAGCCCGCTGCCCACCACCAGCTGTACGCCGTCCTGGGTGGAAATTTCCCCCTCCAGCTCCTTGGCAAAGCGGGTGTGGAAATCGTTGCGGTCGTTTAGAATAATCCGCTTGATGACGCCAAAGCGGCTCACCACGCCCTGTTCGGCCTCGCCCAACACGAAGAAGGTCTCGTTGGCTAAAATGGCCACGGCAATGATCACCAGGGCGAACAGAACAATCTTGCCCCATAAGCGGCCAAGGAGTGCCTTGGTCCTGATTTCCCAATCATTGATCGGACGCTGAGTGTTCATCTCAGAGACCTCCTTCCATGGCGCCGGTGGTGATGCCTGGGTCGGTCTTTTCCCCGTCCAGGTTCAGAATTTTCACCAGGTCGTTGTTTTGATCCGCCACAATCACCCGGCTGCTGCCTG
Source organism: Clostridiales bacterium (assembly GCA_012729115.1). Classification (GTDB taxonomy): domain Bacteria; phylum Bacillota; class Clostridia; order Christensenellales; family Aristaeellaceae; genus Limiplasma. The sequence continues at coordinate 10,029 of JAAYDR010000115.1, forward strand.
ACAGAACCCGCTCCATGGTTTCAATGAAGAGACGGGTGCGGGTTACTTCCGGCGCGGCCTTGTACTTTTCGTACACCGCTTTAAAAACCTCCACCTCGCCCTGGGCTGCGGCGATGGTCTCCGCCTTGTATCCCTGGGCCTGGGTCAGCTGTTCATAAGCGGAGCTGCGGGCCTGGGGGAGCACCTGGTTCTTATAACGCTCCGCCTCATCCAGACGCTTGGTCTTTTCGTTCTTGGCGTTGTTCACATCCTCGTAGGCCGCGGTCACATCTGCCGGCACGGTGATGTTCTGGATGCGCACGTCGTTGATTTTCACGCCGATTTCATAGGTGTCCACCAAGGCCTGGAAATCGGGGAGCACTTGCCGCTCGATCTCCTCCTTGTTGAGTAGGGCATCGTCCAGGGGACGGTTCTGGATGTTGCGGCGGATGACCGCCTCAAAAGCCAGCTGCAGCGTTCCTTCCGCGTCATCGATGTCATAATGGTAATGCTTCACATCCCGGATGGTGTACTGGTAGACGGCCTCGATGGAGACGATGCAGTCGTCGCTGGTCAGCATCACGCTTTCATCCAGTTCGTCCCGGTACTTGGCCGCGGTGCCCGCCGAGCCGGACATGGTGGTGCGAAAGCCGTATTCCTTGGTGTGGATGGTGGTCACGCTCTCGCTGACCACGCTTTGGATCAAGGGGATTCTCCAGTACAGGCCCGGGCCTTTGCGGCCGGTCACCCGGCCAAAGGTCAGCACCAGCGCCTCCTCCCCCTGTCCCACCCGGTACATGCTGGAAGCGCCCAGGATGGCCGCCGCCACAAGGATGAGCAGAAGGACGATCAGGCCTGCCTTGCCCTTTTTGTTCATAACGGGTCTCCTCTCCTTCGTAAATGGGATGTTCATTCAACCAGCAAAGGGTACCATAAACGGCAGGTTTTGTATAGTTTCCCTGGCCGTAATGTCCAAAAACGGCGAACCAAAACCCGCTTTCACCTGCTGAAAGCAGGCCGGACAGGGGGGGAGGGAGGTTTTTGGAAACCGCCCCTACCCTCCCCTTCCAAATCATGGTATACTGGTGGGGCAAGTGCAGGCTGGCGCAAGCCGCCTTTGAGGAGGAACCCATGTCACCGCATCAGATAAAAGGCGTCATCTTTGACCTGGACGGCGTGCTGGTGTCCACGGACAACTGCCACTATCTGGGCTGGAAGCGGATGGCCGACGAGGAGGGCATCCCCTTTGACCGGGAAATCAACCAGCGGCTTCGGGGCGTCAGCCGCATGGAGAGCCTGGAAATCATTCTGGAAAAGGCCGGCAGGGCCTATACCCGGGAGGAGAAGGAAGCCCTGGCTGCCCGCAAGAACGCATATTACGTGGAATTGATTGGAAACCTACGCCGGGAGGATGTGCTGCCCGGGGCGCTGGATACCCTGGCCCTGCTCAGGCAAATGGGCATCAGGATGGCCATCGGCTCCTCCAGCAGGAACACGCCCCTCATCCTGAAGCAGATTGGCCTGGAGGATGCCTTTGACGGAATTGCCGACGGCAACCGGATTGCGCGCAGCAAGCCGGACCCGGAGGTCTTTGTGCTGGCGGCGCGGCTTTTGGCTCTGCCCCCGGAGAACTGCCTGGTGGTGGAGGACGCGGACGCAGGCATTGAGGCTGCCGCAGCGGCGGGCATGCGGGCTTTGGGCGTGGGCTTTGCTTCGGCAAACCATAAGGCCGCCTGGCGGGCCGGCAACCTGGCGGAGGTGGACTGGACCCAAATACTTACCCCGGTCTGACGCAGGCCAAAACAAAGCCGGCTCAGGCAAATCATCCCAATGTGAAACAGGAGAGATACCATGCTTGACAAAACCATTGCCCAGGAGGTTCTGGATGCCGCCCTTTCCACAGGCGGCGATTTTGCGGAAATTTTTGTGGAGGACCGGCGCAACAACCTGCTGATGATGCGCTCGGGCCGGGTGGAAACCGTGTCCTCCGGCAGGCTTCATGGGGCGGGCATTCGCGTGTTTGTGGGGCTGAACGCCATCTACACCTATACCAACGACACCCACCGGGAAGGCCTGCTGCGCTGCGCCCTGCAGGCGGCGGGAGCTGTGCGGGAACATAAGGCCGGCAAAGCCTCGGCTTCCATGACGGAACACAGGCTGCAAAACATCCACCCCATCGCTCTTTCTCCCAGCGCCACGGAAGCCCGCCGGAAGGTGGAGGTTCTGCGGATGGCCAATGCGGCCGCCCGGGCCGCCGGGGCGGAGATCATCCAGGTGGCCTGCAGCTATCGGGACAGCGAGCAGGATGTGCTCATCTGCAATTCCGACGGGCTCTATGTGACGGACCGGCGGGTCTATACCCGCCTGGCCTGCGAGGCCATCGCGGGCAACGGCACGGAAAACCAGAGCGGCTTTGAGGGACCCGGGGCCATGATGGGCTTTGAGCTTTTTGATAGCAGGGTGGATCCGGAAAAGACGGGCCGGCGGGCCGGGGATATGGCTGTTACCATGCTTAAGGCCCCGGTTTGCCCCGCGGGCACCATGCCCGTGGTTATTGACAGCGGCTTTGGCGGCGTGATCTTCCATGAGGCCTGCGGCCACAGCCTGGAAGCTACAGCAGTTGCCTTCGGCATGAGCGAGTTCTGCGGCAAGCTGGGCCAGCAGATTGCCGCTCCCTGCGTTACTGCCATCGATGACGGCACCCTGGCCAATGAATGGGGAAGCGAGAACATCGATGATGAAGGCCGCCCCACCACCAGGCTGGTGCTCATTGAAAACGGGATTCTGAAAAATTACATGATCGACACCCTGAACGCCAAGCGCATGAACATGGCGCCCACCGGCAGCGGACGGCGGGAGAGCTACGCCTATGCCCCCACCTCCCGGATGCGCAATACCTATATCGCCGCCGGCACGTACGACGAGGCGGAGATGATCGCCACCATGGGGGACGGGCTTTATGCCAAGACCATGGGAGGCGGCTCGGTGAACCCCGCCACAGGGGAGTTCAACTTTGGCGTCAATGAAGGCTACCTGGTCAAGGGCGGCAAAATTGTCTCCCCGGTGCGGGGCGCGTCCCTGATTGGCAAAGGCGCGGAAATCCTCCTGCAGATTGACCGGGTGGGGCGGGACACGCGGATGGCCCAGGGCATGTGCGGCAGCATCAGCGGCAGCGTACCCACCAACGTGGGACAGCCCATGATCCGGGTGAAATCCATGACCGTCGGCGGCCGTGCGTAAGGAGGAAAAGCAATGAATGACTTTTTAAAGAAGCTCTTTGAGGAAGCGGACAAAGCGGGGCTTACCGCGGCGGAAGCCTATGTTGTGGAAGAAGAAAGCTTTGACGCCATGGTGATGGAAGGGGAAATCACCAAATACAGCTCCAACGCCACCCGGGGCCTGGGATTTCGCGCCATGGTAGACGGGAAGATGGGCTATGCCTCCACGGAAGCCTTTGACGAGGAAGCGGTGGGGCAGCTGGTGAAAGGCGCGCTTGACAGCGCCAGACTCTGCGAGGACACCGATGAGCAGTTCCTCTATGACGGCAAGGGCAAGGTTCCAGGCATTGACCTGTACAACCCCGCCCTGGCCCAGGTGGGGCCGGAGGAGAAGCTGGATTTTGTGCTTGGGCTGGAACGGGCAGCCAAGGCCTATGATCCCCGCATCCAAAAGGTTGGCGACACCACCGTGTTCACCGGCAAGCAAACGGTGCGGATCATCAACACCTACGGCGTGGACCAGAGCTACACCCAGAACTACTGCGGCGCGTTTCTGGAGTCCATTGCCCAGGAGGGGGAGAGCATCGCCGCCGGGGATGAGCTGGTTTTGCGCCGGGGATTTGATCAGCTGAACGCCCAGGAGCTGGCTGCCGCAGCCTCCCAAATGGCGGTGGACCGGCTTCATGCCAGGCCCTTGCCCTCCGGTCAGTACCGGGTCATCTTGGAGAACCTGGTGATGACAGAACTGCTGGGGGTGTTTTCCACCGCCTTTTCCGCAGAAAGTGCCCAGCAGGGAATGTCCTTGCTGAAGGGCAAGCTGGGGGAAGTGATCGCAGCGGACTGCGTAACTCTGGTGGACGATCCCCTGCTTCCCGGCGGACTGGCCAGCCGCCCTTTTGATGGAGAGGGCGTGCCCTCCGCCAGGCATACCCTTATCGACCGGGGCCTTTTTACCACCTTTCTGCACAACCTGAAGACTGCCCGCAAGGACGGGGTGCAGACCACCGGCAACGCCAGCAAAACCGGCTATGCCGCCCCTGTAAAAATCTCACCCTCCAACTTTTTCTTTGAGCCGGGGAGCAAGACCCTACCGGAGCTGATGAAGGATGTGGGCAGTGGGGTGCTGATTACCGATGTGACCGGGCTGCACGCCGGAGCCAACGCAGTCAGCGGTGATTTTTCCCTGCTGTCCAAGGGCTTTCTTATTGAAAACGGGGAAAAGGTGCGCCCCCTGGAGCAGATTACCGTCGCGGGCAATTTCTTCACCATGCTCAAAAATATCCGGGCCATGGGCAGCGATCTGCGCTTCCCCAGAGGCGGAATGGGCAGCCCCAGCGTGGATGTGGGGGAACTGTCCATTGCCGGTCAGTGACAAGTTGACAAGAATCCATGGGTAGGATAGGATGATTGGCAGGAGGAGGAGACCTCCTCCTGCGTTTTTTGGAAAATGAATCCGGGCGCTGTGCAAGGCGCCCGATTTTGTGCAGGTGATGGAGATGGAGTTGGCGCTGATCGCGGTGAGCCTGTCCATGGATGCCTTTGCGGTGTCCATGTGCAAGGGGCTGGGAATGAAAACCCTCCGCTATGCCCAGGGGGCGGTGATCGCTCTTTTTTTCGGGGCTTTTCAGGCCCTGATGCCGCTCATCGGGTGGTTTTTGGGCAAGCAGTTTGAGCAGATGATCACGTCGGTGGATCATTGGGTAGCCTTTGGGCTGCTGGCCATCATTGGCGGGCGCATGATCTGGGAAGCCACCCATGAAAAGGAGGGAGACGCGCCTTTCTGCGCCGTGGACCAGAGGCTGGACTATAAGGAGCTGTTCATTCTGGCTATTGCCACCAGCATCGACGCCCTGGCCGTGGGTATCACCTTCGCCTTTTTGCAGATCACCATTCTTCCGGCAGTGACGCTCATCGGCGGCATCACCTTTGTGCTTTGCTTTGGGGGTGTGGCGCTGGGGCATCGCTTTGGCATCCGATACAAAAAAAAGGCCGAGGTGGCCGGGGGCGCGGTCCTGATCGGCATTGGGCTCAAAATTCTTCTGGAGCATCTGGGGCTTGTGACGTTCTAAGGAGCAGTTCCTCCCGCCTCACGAGAATCTCTTCCAGGCTCAGCACAGTATCGGTTCCCTGGCAGGCATTGCAGCGGTAGCCGCAATCCGGGCACACGCAATCTTTTCTCTCGCCTTCGGACTGAATCATATAGGCGTCGCAATGGGGGCATCCGCAGCGCATGGGGATTCTCCTTTCTTTGGGAGGCTTTGGGGCGGATTGATTTTATCACATTTGCCAACCTTCTGCCAATATGCTATACTCTTTTGAGATTTTTGCGCGGGGAGGCCGGGGGAATGATGGCCCATGGGAAATGGGGATGGCTCTGCGTCCTGCTGGCAGGGATGCTGCTATTCCTCTCCGCCTGTCAGGGAAGTTCCCAGATGGACAAGCTGGCGGCCCTGTCGGACTGGATTGAGGGGCAGGGATACCCCTGTACCTATGACCCTGCGGTTTCCGCTCCCAAGGATACCCCCGTGGCCATTGGTGACCCCAGCCTGTGGATTCCCTTTCAGGTGGGCGGGGACGAGCTTCTGGTCTACTTTGATACCAGCAACAGGGCTAAGCAGCTGGCCCAGCAGTTTTGCAGCGATCCTGCCTATGGGACAACTTCTTACTTCGGGCTTCGCTTCATCGTCAACTACCGGGGCACGGACCCCGGCATTCTCACATTGCTGACCCAAATGGCAGCACAGTAAAACATACAGCGCATCCCTTGGGATGCGTCCTGGGAGGGATTGCATGAAGGACCGCTTGAAGCTCATGACCATTCTGGGAACCCGGCCGGAGATCATCCGCCTGGCCGCCGTCATCAAGAAATGTGACCGGTTCTTTGAGCACATTCTGGTGCATACGGGGCAGAATTACGACTATGAGCTCAACCAGGTGTTCTTTGAGGACCTGGGCCTTCGGGCGCCGGATGTATACCTGGATGCGGCCGGGGGCGATTTGGGGGAGACTATCGGCAGCATCATTGCCAAAAGCTATCAGGTGCTGATGGAAAAAAAGCCGGACGCCCTTTTGATCCTGGGGGATACCAACTCCTGCCTGTCCGCCATTGCGGCCAAGCGCTTGCACATCCCCATCTTTCATATGGAGGCCGGGAATCGCTGCTTTGACGAGTGCCTGCCCGAGGAAACCAACCGGCGCATTGTGGATCACATTGCCGATGTGAATCTGTGCTACAGCGAGCATGCCCGCCGCTATCTGCTCAGCGAGGGCAGACCCAAGGAGCGCACCTACGTCACCGGCTCGCCCATGGCAGAGGTGCTTCGCGCCAACTGGACAAAGATCCTCTCCTCCGATGCCTTGCAGAAGCTGGGCCTTGCGCAGAAGGGGTACATTCTGCTCTCCGCCCACCGGGAGGAAAACATTGACACGGAGGCCAACTTCCTCAGCCTCATGAACGCCGTCAACGCTCTGGCGGAAACCTATGATATGCCCATCCTCTACTCCTGCCATCCCCGGGCGGCCAAATGGATCCAAGAGCGGGGCTTTGTCTTTGACAGGCGGGTGCGCCAAAACAAGCCTTTGGGCTTTCACGACTACAACTGCCTCCAGAAGAACGCCTTTGCCGTGGTTTCCGACAGCGGCACCCTGCCGGAGGAAAGCAGCTTCTTCCTTTCCATGGGGCATCCCATTCCCGCTGTGTGCATCCGCACCTCCACCGAGAGACCGGAGGCCATGGAAAAGGGCAACTTTATCCTGGCGGGCATCAGCACCCGGCAGGTGCTCCAGGCGGTGGACCTGGCGGTGCAAATGAACGAGATGCAGTGCCTTGGAACGGCCGTGCCGGACTATACCGACGAGAATGTCAGCGACAAGGTTGTGAAGATCATCCAGAGCTATACCCGCATTGTGGATCAGATGGTGTGGCGAAAGACAATCCAATAGAGACAAAATAACATGCTGTGGAGGGGGATATCCATGTTTAAAAATAAGACCCTGCTGATTACCGGGGGAACCGGAAGCTTTGGCCAAACGGTGCTTAAGCACTATCTGGGCACCGAGATCAGGGAGATCCGCATCTTCAGCCGGGACGAGAAGAAGCAGGACGACATGCGCAAGGCCCTGAAAAATGACAAGGTGAAGTTCTACCTGGGGGATGTGCGCAACATCGACAGCGTACGGGAAGCGGTGAAAGGCGCGGATTTCATCTTCCATGCCGCAGCCCTCAAGCAGGTGCCCAGCTGCGAGTTCTTCCCCATGGAAGCAGTGCGCACAAACATTATGGGGACGGATAACGTGCTGTCCGCCGCCATTGACGCCGGGGTGAAGCGGGTGATCTGCCTGTCCACGGACAAGGCGGCCTATCCCATCAACGCCATGGGCATCAGCAAGGCCATGATGGAAAAGGTGGTAGCCGCCCGGGCCCGCACGGTGGATGCGCAGCAGACCACCATCTGCTGCACCCGCTATGGAAACGTGATGGCCAGCCGGGGCAGCGTTATCCCCCTGTTTGTGGATCAGCTCATCTCCGGCCAGCCTTTGACCATCACCGATCCAAGCATGACCCGCTTCCTCATGAGCCTGGACGAGGCCGTGGATCTGGTGGCATATGCCTTTGAGCATGGCAAGCCCGGAGAGCTGTTTGTGCAGAAAAGCCCGGCCTCCACGGTGGGCACCCTGGCCAAGGCCGTCCTTACGCTCTTTGGCAGGGAGGATCACCCCATCCATATCATCGGCAGCCGTCATGGGGAAAAGCTCTATGAGACCCTGCTGACCCGGGAGGAGAAAATCCGCAGCGTGGACAGGGGGCAGTATTTCTCCGTCAGTGCGGAAACCCGCGACCTGAACTATGACAAGTATTTTGTGGAGGGCGAGGTTGTGACCCAGGATGCCACCGACTATACGAGCCACAACACCACCCGGCTGGAACTGGACGCCGTGGTGGAGAAGCTGAAAAGCCTGCCCTATATCCAGGAAAAACTGGCCCAGTATCAAAGATAGCGGAGTAGGAGAGGGAGCAATGCCTTCAGTTACCTTGGGCAGAACCAACCTTACGGTAGAAAAGAACGGCTTTGGCGCTTTGCCCATTCAGCGGGTGTCCATGGCCGAGGCCGCCAGGCTGCTGGTCAAAGCCTATGACCACGGGATCCGTTTTTTCGATACCGCCCGCGCCTACAGCGACAGCGAGGAAAAGATGGGGTACGCCCTGTCCGGCATGCGGAAAGACATTATCATTGCCACCAAGACCCATGCCCAGAGCGGAGCAGAGCTTCGGGAGCATCTGGACACCAGCCTGCGCCTTCTAAAAACGGACTGCATTGATATCTATCAGCTTCACAACCCCGCCTTCTGCCCTAAGCCCGGCGGGGAGGACGGCCTGTACGACGCCGCTGTCCAGATGAAGGCCCAGGGCAAGATCCGCTTCATCGGCATCACCAACCACCGTCATCATGTGGCGCAGGAGGCCATCCAAAGCGGGCTGTATGATACCCTGCAATTCCCCTTCAACTACCTGGCATCCGCCCGGGAGCGGGAATTGGTGCTCAGCTGCGGCGCCGCCAACATGGGCTTTATCGCCATGAAAGCCCTCTCCGGCGGGCTCATCACCCGGCCCGACGCTGCCTATGCCTTTTTGGCGGATTACCAGCAGGTTCTTCCCATCTGGGGCGTGCAGCGGGAAAAGGAACTGGATGATTTTATCGGCTTTATCAAGGACCCTCCCCGGATGACAGACCAGCTTCAGGCGGTCATTGAAAGGGACCGCCGGGAGCTGGTGGACAACTTCTGCCGTGGCTGCGGCTACTGCCTGCCCTGCCCGGCAGGCATCGAGATCCCGCAAGCCGCCCGGATGTCCCTTCTGATCCGCCGGGCTCCTTCCGAGGCTTTTCTCTCCCGGCAGTGGCAGGAAAAGATGAGCCGGATTGACGAATGCATCCATTGTGATCATTGCAA
>JAAYDR010000116.1 GCA_012729115.1 Clostridiales bacterium
AGCAAAGAATTTATGCCATATGCCGTGAAATCGTTGCTCAAGCTTTTGATACCTGTCGTCTCCTTCCGGTTGAATGAAAGGATAAAAGTAAAGAAAGCGAAAAACATTCGGGTGCTTGAAGAAATAGTCCGTATAGCAGAAAAAAGCACCAAGGATTTCTTCCACAGGGTCCTCCTTCTCAAGGGAAACGGACGTAAGTTCAGTAATCATATCCTCAATCATATCGAAACGCAATTCCCACAGGAGAGCATTCAAATCCTTATAATAATAATATAAGTTGGTATATGAATACCCTGTTACTTCAGCCAAGTACCGAACGGTAAGGGCTTCATGCCCTTTATCATGGATGATAACTTTTGCAGACTCAATGATATCTTTCTGAGTACGCTCCTTCTTTGTCTGTGTCACAAGAACCTCCGAATATTTTAACTAAGTTAAACTTTAACTTAGTTAAAATATACATCGTCTTGATTGAACTGTCAAGAGCCAATATAACTTTTTTATTAAGCTGGACATGTATTCCATGGTGTATTTTTAAAGGGGAGCTTTTTCAATACAATTGTCGGTCAAGCAACTAGTCCCCTTCGTAATGGCGTAGGTGGATTTTACATTGTTACGCGGTTTCTTCCGAGCCGTTTTTGAATATGAATGTCATTGCACCATCTTGGCCGACCGTCACATGGTCGATTACAGCAAGCCACAGTTTTTGGTCAAACTCGGCGATGGCAAGCGGGCAGATCTCAATGTCTTTGATGAAGCTTTCGATGATTTTGCCCTTGCCAAGGCGTTCTCGCCTGATCGCTTCCAACTCGTCGACCTGCTCTGAAGCTTTACGGTGGCGTTCGAGATAGGCGTTGTTACGCTCCGTCCATTCTGTCTGGTCTGCTGCCGATCGGGCATTTTCATAGATTGCCTTTCTGGATAGTTCGGTAACAACCTCAATCTCACGGATCAATTCGGCAAGTTCTGTATCAATTGCCGTGGTGTCACAAAGGACATTTTGAGTAAGTCGGCAGTCTTCAATCAGCCCATCGCGGTTATGCATAAGTTGATAGAATGCGGCTAAAAACCTTTCTGAGGGGTTCAATCCACGCCTTTCATACGGGATTTGGCATGGTTTGTCAATGGCGTGGGGGTATGTTTGTTTCCGATACGGGCGTGTGGCATTGGGGCTGGGGTGGCTCAGAACCGACCCACCAACTGCCGCAGCACCTCCTCCACAGTACCTGTCTGGTGGCCACACTGTTCCTTCACGTCCGCTGCAGCCGTCTCCATGGCGTAGGCGTGGGCGCTGGCAAGAAACATCTCCGTGTCATTGAAATTGTCACCAAAGGCCATGGTTTCATCCCGGGTAATCCCGAGATGCCGCTGTAAATAGCGCAATGCCGTCCCCTTGGAGGCACGTCCAAAATCCACCCATTGATCTCCCGCCACAGCCACGTAGAGCTGCTCTTTCCAAAAGGATTTATAGTAGGCTACTTCCCGCTCCGCGTCAGCGTCCGGCAGGAACGCGCTGATTTTCAGCCATTCGTCGTGTACAGTATCAAAATCCTCCACATAGGTGACTATATTGCCCAGCCGCTCCACCTCCGCGGGCAGCAGGAGACCCTCCCCTCGGCGGATATAGCAGGTACGCGCTCCGCTAAGCAGCACCTCATGGTTTTTGCAGCTCAATATTTTACGGATGACTTCTGTGCCCAGGTCTTTGTCGATGGCGCGGCTGAAGATGGGCTTGTCATCCTGCATGATGATAGCACCGTTTTCCGCAATGAACAGCATTTGATCCTTTATTGGCTCAAAAAGCCGCTGGAGGCTGGGATACTGCCTGCCGCTGGCCACCGCAAACAGAATGCCCTGCCGGATACAGGCTTCTAGCAAGTCCAGTTGCTCCTGTGTAAGGGAGGTGCGGCCCCCCTGTAGCAAGGTTCCATCCACGTCACTGATAATTAGCTTGATCATTGGATCGTATCTCCTTTGTGACGATGTTTACAAGTGACGATTGAAATCCGAAAACTCTGTTGGAGTACATCCGACATATTTCTTGAAGACCATCGAAAAGTACCGGTATTCTTGAAAACCTGTTTTGTCTGAGATTTCATATATCTTGTAACGGCCTTCCAGCAGCATGGCAATGGACATCTGAATGCGGTACCGGTTCAGAAAGTCATTGAAGGTGTAGCGGGTTTCTTCTTTAAACTTCTGGTTCAGATATGTCGCGCTGATGTTCAATTCATCTGAGAGGTTTTTCAAGCTCAGTTTTTCTGTATAATGATCACGAACTTTACGAAGCATTGCGGAAACATATTTCGAGGAAGTTTTAAGCCCTCTATCCACCTGGGAAAAATCCAGCACCTCGCTGTGAATATCGGAATTTCCACGGCCTTCTATAGCTGCCACCAGATTGCGTACTCGTATACTTGCACAGGCTTTCCTGATTGTTTCCGCCAGTGTTCCCATTTGAACCGGTTTGAGTAAATAGTCTGACACACCCAGGCGCATTGCAGTACGCGCATATTCAAATTCATCAAAACCTGAGATGATGATACTAGCAAAGAAATGGAATTTTTGCCCCTGCTCAATCATCTGAATGCCGTCCATGAGGGGCATCTTCACATCAGTGATAACCAAATCAGGCTTTTCCTCCTCAATCAACTTGAGGCCAGCCTTTCCGTTTGCTGCTTCCAAGGGCACCATGCACTCCAGTGACGTCCAATCCACCAGAAAAGCCAGCCCCTTGCGAATCAGGCGTTCATCTTCTACCAGCAGCACCTTATACATCGCTTTCACCTCCCTCAGGCGTTTCTTTTGGTTCACAACCGTTGACAGGGAAGGAAAGCATAACTTCGGTACCGACCTTGGGTACGCTGGTGATTTGCACACCATACCGTTTTCCATACATCAGCTGCAATCTCCTATGGGAGTTGAACAATCCCACATGCTTCGTTTCCTGACACACAAAGTCTAACTGCGCTTTAATCTCCTCTAGGCGCGCATCCGGTATGCCATCCCCATTGTCAACAACCCGGATCTGAATATCCTGTCCTATTTGGGATGCGGTGATGGTGATGTGTACAGCCTCCTTTTCTACATACCCGTGAGCAATGCAGTTTTCCACCAGAGGCTGCAAAATCAGTTTAGGCATGCGGCAATCCAGTAGTTCCTGG
>JAAYDR010000117.1 GCA_012729115.1 Clostridiales bacterium
AATTGTTTTACCATCTTGCGCCAGAGATTCGAGTATCTTATAAATCTCCGTCTTGGCACCCACATCCACGCCCCGCGTAGGCTCTATGAATATGAGGATATCGAGGTTTCTAAGCAGCCAGCGGGAAACTATTACCTTTTGCTGGTTTCCTCCTGAAAGGAATTTAATCTTGTCCTTTATATTGCTCATTTTTACCTTAAGCTTTTCCGCGAGTTTCCTGCTGTCCCTTGTGATCCTCCTGTAGCTGAGAAAAGGCAGCAACGGGATGTGATAGAATCTGAGTGAAGGCAGCGCGATATTGTCTAGCACAGAAAGCTGAGGGAATAAGCCCTCTTCTTTCCTGTTTTCCGTAAGCAGCCCGATGCCGCGGGCCACAGCTTTTGCCGGATTGCTGATCCGCCGCTTTTTCCCATGTATCCAGATCTCGCCCCCGCTGGTCTTTACTGCACCGCATACCGCACGCCAGAGCATATCCTGTCCTGCACCCAACAGTCCGGTGAATCCGGTTATTTCCCCTTGATATATGGTGCAACTCACATGATCAAGATGATTTTCAATGCAGAGGTCCTTAATCTCTACGACCGGCTCAGCATGCTCTACTGTACCCCTGCCCTCCCGCTTATAGCTGTTGTATGTATCACCCAGCATATATTCAATGATTTTTAGCTCATCCACCTCATCCATCCGCACATGAGCTGTAACCTGTCCGTTCATCAAAATCGTGCCGCAATCGCAGTACTTTTTGATTTCTCTCAGCCTGTGGGAAATAAACACCACGCAAATGCCCTGTTCTTTCAGCTTGAACAATATTTTAAAAAGCCGTTCGGTATCCTCGTTTGTCAGCGCAGCCGTAGGTTCATCGAGTATGAGTATTTCGGGTTTCTGGGATATCACTTTGACGATTTCGATGAGCTGCTGTTTGGCCAGCGAGTATATCTCCACGTTTTTATCCACATCGATGTTTTCTATACCGAAATTGGCAAGGTACTCCCGTGCCAGTTCATTCATTCTCTTATTATTCAAGCTTATCCCGTTCACGATTTCCCTGCCGAGAAATATGTTCTCGGCTACCGTGAGATTATTAAGAAGGCTCAATTCCTGATATACGATGCCGATACCCAGCTTCGCCGCATCTGCGGTATTGTTGATCTCCACTTCTTTACCGTGAATCAGTATCCTGCCCTCATCCTTCTGATAGTTGCCGCTGAGTATTTTCATGAGTGTGGACTTACCCGCACCGTTTTGTCCTATTATAGAGTGTATCTCACCGCTGTACAGCTTAAGATCCACGTTCTTCAGCGCCTGAACGCCGGTAAACCGCTTAGAAATGCCTTGCATCTCAAGAACCGGTTCCATATGGCCTCCTCCTGATTGTTGCTAATAATTGTATGGCCGGGAGGGTGAGCTTGGCCTCCCGGCCATAATAACCCACGCGTACCGGTCTTTATTTTGCGAGATACTCGTTCACAAGCTCTTCTAGTGATTTGTCATAGTTGATGCTGGTCGGATCTTTCTCCATATCCTGCGCCAGCGCAAGCATTGCCGCCGCGTTTTCTTTGGTCACGATAAAGCCCGGCAATATGTAATCTCCCTGGGATTTAAAGTCATACTCGCCGGTCATGCAAAGGTACGGAATGAGCACTTTATAATAACCGGTATACTGCGAAGCCAGCAGGTAAGTGCAGTCCATGGTGCCGTCAATGATTGCCTGAATGGCGTCTGCGCTGCCGTCGATGGAGCAGATCGCGATCTCATCATCCCGGCCAGCGTTGATGATCACCTGTGCGGCGGGATAAGTGACGCCGTCGGACAGACCGTAAAGCAGGTCAATATCATCATACGTCGTGAGGTAGTTCTCCATTTTGGTGACCGCCACCGTGCCGTCCCAATTAGTGGGTTCTGCCGCCAGTATCTCGACGCCATTCTCCTCCATAGCCTTAGCAAAGCCGCCAATGCGGTATTCATTCAGCCCCTGCCCCTCATTGCCGGTGAGTAGCACGACCTTTTTATCGGAGAGCTCTCCGCCCTGTGCTTTGAGTATCTCTATCGCGTACTGCCCGACCTCGTAGCTCATGTTATACTCATCGAATCCAATAGTACCAAGCGACTGATCTGACCAGCTATGCTGTACGACAACCTTAACACCTTTCTCAGCAGCCTTTGCAAAGGAATTCTCGAACGCAGTGACGTCCAGCGTGTTTATGGAAATGATATCGCACCGTTCCAACAGGTTATCGAACGCTTCGACCTGCTTGTTCACGTCACCGTCGCCGGAGGTAACGACGAGCTCAAAGCCATACTTCGCCGCACACACTTTTGCGCCCTCTACCTCACCAAGATGGAAGGGATGCTGAAGATCCTGCTGAATGAGCCCAATAACGATTTTGTCGCCAGCCTCGGCAGATGCTGTCTGGCTCTCCTGGGGATTGGCAGGTTGGGAAGCCTGCTTCGACGGCTCCTGCGCCTCCTGTCCTGAGGAACAGGCACTTAGCACTGCCGTCAACAGCAGCAACACCGCTAAAATAGCTACAATTTTTTTCATTTACCATTTCCTCTCTTTCGACATCTATTTTTTGTGACTATGCACAAACCGCTTTCGTTTGTTTGACTCCTTTTTAGGCCGTTAATGCCCATATGACGCAGGGCCCGCTGTTCATCCACTCAACCATCCAAGGAGAAACCGTCATATGTTTTATGCCTTTTATATTGCTCAACAGCTTCATTTCCTCAACAATAATGAATTTTTCCGTCCTCGCATAAACAAAAAATTCATTATGTGCACACATGGTCTCGTCAAGCGAATTGATACAAGCGATGGAAGGTACATCTGTACCTATCATGCGGAGGCCAGGCATTTTTGAATGAATATATTTAGCCGCCTCTGGACCAAATCCGGGGCAGTGGTTGGAAAACCGATTCTTCTCATTCTCCCGCCACTCCTCTACGCCAAACCTTATTACCAGCGCCTCATGGTCCGCTCCGCCCGCCAGAAATGGCTCTAAGTGCTTGGGCATGATTACCGTATCGTCGGGCGTACCGGACATATCTATATACAGCACCCGCTCATATACCAGGTCTGAAGGCAGAAACTGATCCAGCGCTACACCATCTTCGAAAACATGGGCCGCAGTATCAAGGTGCGTTCCCGTATGGTTGTAACATTGAAGAAACTGTACATTCGCACCCGTTTCCGCGATAGACATGAACTCAGTAACGCTGGGTGCTGGTATCGCCGGGGGTCTCGGTGCATTCACACTCATGGTATAGGAAAGCCACGTCAGTTCCATGATCTCCTCCTCGGTATTGTCAGGGAATATCCGGCAGATCCTTCTTGGCTTCAGCAATGAGCTTCACGAACGTAGCCACCTGCTTTGTGATCCAGGCAAGTCCCTCCTTCTCGATCATCTCGAAGTTCATGAACGTCCGCGCACCGGATACCGCGCATGCGCCCGCTCTAATGAACTCTGCTGCATTGCTTTCATTCACGCCACCACTGGGGATTAGGTTGACTTCTGGAAATACCATACGCAAATTCGTCATATACTTCGGCCCGCCCAGCGCACCCGGGAATATCT
>JAAYDR010000019.1 GCA_012729115.1 Clostridiales bacterium
CATGGAGAAAGAGTTCCTTTCGTTAGTGTTTGTCCAGCAACAACATTCTAACCGATTGACCTCTTTCTCTTCTTCTTTCTCCTCCCTTCTCACAGGCGTTGTCCAATATGTATGGTACTCCTACACAATTTGGCAGGCGATGGCAATTTGTGTATTGATTTTTCTCACCTGTTTTGGTATTCTTATTTCCATTCATGATTAAGAAATGTAAACTGGGGAGGTGGTGCACAAATGGTTGTAGAAGCTATCATTGTGTGCCTCCTTGCCAAGATGAGACGGTATAAACTCCGTTATCTTTTCCGTACATGGACGTTTTATCCCATTTTGCTCATGCAGTGCGGGTTGGTGGTGCTGCAAGCGAGTCTGTTTTTTCGTCAGTATATTTTCGTACCATTTGTACCCTATACAGAAATGGCCGTCATCCTTTCGTTTATCTTTGCACTGCTTGCGTTCAGGCTATATACGCCGGCCATCGTCGGCTCCGCATCCATTGGAGTGGGAACGCTGCTTAACAAGCTGGTGATTGCCCAGAATGCCGGCAAAATGCCTGTGTATCCCAGCCTCTCCTACCTGACAGGCTACGTCACACCAGAGATGGTAGCCTCTATGGATAACCTTCATTCGGTGGGTGGACCGGAGGCAAAGCTTGCATTTTTAGCTGACTATATCGATTATGGATACTGCATCTTAAGCCCAGGCGATGTTTTTATCCATTTATTCGCATGCATTATATTTTATGCGTTGATAAAGGCAGTCAACGCTCGTTATGGGGACCAATCCCGGTAATCAAGATCAGGAGGTAATCGATATGGGTGTAACAGCGGTTTCCAATGAAATGCTGCTTGCGAAGGGGATACCGGAAGCGTTCTTGGTGGCACTGGGAATACATATTTTGGCGGAAACCAAGGTTGATTGGCGAAAGTACCTGGTGATGAGCTTTCTATTCATCCTGATGCCTTATTTGCTTCGGCAGTTCCCGATCTCAACGGGTATTAATACCGTACTTTCTTTATTTGGCCTTATCTTTGTGTTTCAGCTATTATACCGCTCAGGCCTCCAAAAACTTGTCCGCACGATCATTACACCCATTATCATCCTCATTCTGATCCTGGTCGCTGAAATACTCAACCTACTGATATTATCGATGATGTATGGGTTTGAGGCAGCCAATGTAATGTTCAAAACACCCAGTGGATGGGCGCAATGTCTCTATACCTGGCCGTCCACGGTTATCCTTGCATTGTTGCTATTTGCCTCGCATCAGATCCTTAAGACCAAGAGGAAGAGGAAAGCAAAAGATGGAAAAGATACTGAGGGGATTGGCTCATAAAATCTCTCTCTCCCTTGGTTACGACTCTGAAAAGGAAGCCGTTATCGCATATGGGTTGTTCGCAATGATGCAAATTGGCATCACGATTGTGTTGGCTTTTCTGTTTGGACTGATTGTCGGTGCGCCGGTTGAGGCGATGATTGTCTGTTTCTCAGTAAGTATTTTTCGTAAGTATAGCGGTGGTGCACACGCTCATGATGCAATGTTTTGTACCGTCATCAGCGTTGTCTACTGTACATTTGCCGCATGGCTGTCAAAGCAATTGATACCTATTTATCATCCGTATGCCATGTTCATTGCCATTGCACTGGTATATGGGCTTGTTTTTTGGATCACTTATCGGTATGCGCCGGTTGATTCCCCCAACAAGCCCATTAAAAGTGAACAAAAGATTAAAAGGATGCGCAAGGGCAGTTTTATTATTCTGTCGACGTATATGGCTTTGCAGCTGTTTTTCTATGGTGCCAGCAGCCATTGGCCGGCATTTCTCTCATACGGTATCAGCCTTTTGCTAGGTATTGGCTGGCAGGCCTTTACGCTTACACCACTAGGTGCCATTCTGCTGGGTAAGCGGAATGTTGTTGCCTAAATCTTTGAGAAAGGAGGTCTCCAAATGAAAAAGGTCTACGGTCTGGTTGCCGCACTGAGTACCCTCGTTGCGGCGATGATTGCTTCCTCGGCGTGCTTCCTGTTCTTCTATCAGCCCGAGGAGCCCGCTTCTCTCAGAGATGAGTAAGGAGCAGTGGGAGGCGTTTTGCGCCTCCCATCTCAAGCAGATTTATGGAATTGCATGGCAAATGGAGATAGTGATATGGACAATGATAACAGGCTGAAAATTAAACAAATTCTGAATATCATTAAAGTATCATCATTGGCATTTCCTGCAATTGCATTTTTACAGTATTACGCACAGATACCCATCAAAAACGCATCGCTTACCTCTCTTAAGCAGCAATTGGTGGTTACTTCCATCTTGATTGCCATATTGGTAATCTATTCGCTATGGATTTATCTGCAGTCGAGAATTGATAATAAAACGGTGATTAAGAAACTGATCGATCCGATCATTTCGATGTCCATCGTTTTGCTTTCGGTCATTTTAACCGGTTCCTACCAAAGCAATTATAAGTTTCTGTTTATCTTTGTAATCCTGTTTACCAGCATTGAATGTGACCGCACAACAAGCATAATCGTCGCGCTGTTGTCAGCGCTGATTATTCTTGGAATCGATTTATTCGCCGCTCCCAGCAGCGAAGTCAACACCCATTTTGAAGACGATATTGTACTTGCCTTTGTGTTTGTGATTATTTCCTGGACTGTCAGCTACTACGATGAAATCCGCAAAAAGCATATAGTATATTTGAAAGAACTTGCCAACATCGACGGGTTAACCGAACTTTACAATCACCGTTATTTTTATGACTATTTGTCTGCCGAAATCGAAAACTGCAAAAAGAAAAGCATCCCCCTTTCCTTGCTTTTTATTGATATAGACAACTTTAAATGCTATAACGATATCTATGGGCATCAGAAGGGCGACGAAGTATTGCGCGCCATTGCATATATTATGAAGGCCACCTTTCCCAAAGATACGTTCCTGGCACGCTACGGCGGCGAGGAGTTCGCAGCTGTGTTCAGCGGATATAGTGAAGACAAAGCCGTTGTGGAAGCGGAAAGGCTCCGCCGTGCGGTGCAGGAGTATCCTTTTGGCAACCATGAGAGCTTGCCGACCGGCAACCTGACCATCTCCGTGGGCTTATCCTCTTATCCGCTCAAGGCCAAAACCGATGCGGAACTCATCAAGGGAGCGGATGATGCCTGCTACCGAGCGAAGTTCCTGAGCAAAAACCGTGTGGAAGCATACTCCTCCATACTGGACGAGTTCCATTTCTCGCCTGAAGTGATCACGCAGATCAAAACACTCATCGCCGTGATCAACGCCAAGGACAAGTACACCTATCGGCACGTGGAGCGCGTCGTTTTCTACTGTACGATTCTGGCCGACCAGCTGAAGCTGAGCGATAATGAAAAGCGAAACCTCATTTATTCGGCATATTTGCACGATATTGGTAAAATCAACATCGCCGAAGAGATATTAATCAAAACCGAGCCGCTGACACCGGAAGAATGGGCTATATTGCAAAACCACCCGCAATATGCTGTGGATATTATCAAGAGCAATACCGCTCTGGATGAAGTGAAACCAATCATTCTTCAGCATCACGAGCGGTATGATGGCAAAGGTTATCCCATGGGCTTGAAAGGCGACGAAATCCACCCCCTGGCACGGCTGTTGACAGTGGTGGATGCTTTTGACGCCATGACTGCCCTGCGGCCCTACCAAAAAACCAGATCCTACGCGCAAGCGATTGATGAGTTGAAACATTGTAGCGGTACCCAGTTTGACCCTGAAGCCGTAAAGGCCTTTATCCAGTGCGTTGAGGAGAAAAACAGCGAGCGGGTGGTTTGAGCCTCCCAAGAAGCGTAATGCATCGGGGGGAGTGCTGTTCCCGCTCCTCTTATTTGCTTTTGCGATTCCTGATCGCCGTGGATCGCCTTGCGCCAAGTAGTTTTTCTGCCAAACGGACGATACCGTCCTGAGAAAAATAGGCTTCATTGGGCACGGGTGGTTCGCTCATCACCTTCGCCCAAGCTTCGGGGCTGATTTCCAGCTTTTTCAGGATGTATGCCTCATCCTCTTTCATCTGTTGGGGATCATAGGGGGGTCCATCCAGTTCCTTCATTGCTTCTTCCCGGGTGATCTCGCCGTTGTTGATCAGGCAGGAGAGATGGTAACGGCGCTTGTCATAACCGAACTTCGCAAGAAGGTAGGCCGACTGGAACCATTTGGTGAAACGGCTTTCAAAATGTTTTCCGCCGTAATACTCCCAGCCAAATTCGCTTGAGAGCGTTTGGATCGCTTGTTTCTTTGAATAGGGGATATAGTTGAGAAGATTCACTTGCGCAATGGCTGCAAACTTCCATCGCGCCTGAATAAGAGAAAGATGGGGATATTTCCGGAGGCTTTTGCCGCGGCCCCAGCGGCGGTAAACACTGCGCAGATGCCAGTAATCCATGCAGCTGATCTGCCGGGAAAAGGGGGAGGATGCGCCCTCGGTTGCGATGTTTGTGCCATTAAGCACATAGCGGACTCCGTACTCTCGTGCAAACCGGTACACTGCCGCAACCAGCAGGTGATCCTGCGGCACATCCAGATTCGCCAGGCCTGAAAACAGGTATGCGCGCTGCAGTTCCTTCATTGTTGGCCAGTCCATCACGATGGTGTGCAGCTGCAGGTGCAGCCGATCACATAAGCGCTCAATGTTGCGCACAGCAACTTCGCTGTTCCAGCCCGTATCCACATGCACGGCCAGCATCCTCAGCCCCAGCTTCCCGGCAGTATACGCCAGATAGGCGCTATCCACCCCGCCGGAGATGCCGATAATACAGTCAAACTCCTTGCCCTTGCCATCTGCTTTGATCTGAGCCACCAGCGCTTCCAGTTCCCGTTCGCTCTCTCCTGCGCGATAACCACGCAGCGCCTTTTGCTCGTCATATCGTCTGCAACAGTTGCATATGCCGTTCTCATCCATCGTTACGGACGGGTCACTCCCATCCATCACACAACGCGCACAAATTTCAGGCATGCCGATACACCCCCAGTTCCATCAGTTCCTTTTCATCAGGCACATGGATCAGCACCGCCCGGCGCGTACCATAAAAGACATACATACTTCCCGCTGCCGCCGCGTGAGCCCCGGCCTGATGAAGCACAACTTCCATATCCTTCGCGCTGCTTGCGCCACCGCAGGCGATCAGTGGGATCTTCACCGCGTCAGCGACGCTCCGCACCAACTTCAGGTCATATCCCTGCATGGTGCCGTCCCGATCGATGCTATTGAGCAGGATCTCCCCTGCACCCAGTGCCTCTGCGCGCTGCGCCAGCTCTACAGGTGTGCCCTCTACCTGCCGCGTGCCGTCGCAGGTCACGCAATGATATCGCCGCAGGATGTCCTGCTTTACATCTATGGAAACGATAACGCTCTGTACACCGAACTGGGCGGCTATTTCGCCAAGCAGCTCCGGACGCTCCAGCCAGCCGGTGTTGAGCACCACCTTTTCAAAACCGATGCGAAACAGCTGCCTCACCTGATCGACTGTGGTGATCCCTCCGCCATAGCTCAGGGGCATAAATGCCTCCGTGGCGATTTCTGCGAGCAGTTCAAAGTTTGGTCCGAGACCGTTTTTGCTGGCATTAATATCCTGTATGCACAGCTCGTCCACACACTTTTCACTAAAAATCTTCACAGCGTTGATGGGATCACCCAGGTAGGTGGAATCCTTGAATTTTTGGGTTTTTACCAGATTGCCGTCGGACAGAAGCAGGCAGGGGATCAGCCGCGGACGATGATACATGCCTAACATACCTCCGCGAAGTTTTTCAACAAGGACATACCGAAGCGATGACTCTTCTCCGGATGGAACTGTGTGCCCCATACATTACCGTGCCGTACTGCGGCCACAAAGGAATACCCATATTCGCACAGCATCAGCACATCGGCCTGGTTGTCGCACTGGGCATGATAGCTGTGCACAAAGTAATAACGCGGAGGTTCCGATACCCCCCGCACAATGGGATCGGGCTCGTGTTTTATCGTCACGTAATTCCATCCCATATGGGGCACTTTAAGCCCGGGCTGATCCTGCAGGCGGAAACGTATGTTGCGAAAGGGGATATATCCCAGTCCCTCACATTTACCTTCCTCGCTGGAAAGTCCCAGCATCTGCATCCCCAGGCAAATGCCCAGCACCGGTTTTCCGGTGGTCACTGCGGTATCCAGTGCCTGGCGCATACCGCTTTTATCAAGCCTGTCCATGCCCTCGTCAAACGCGCCGACACCCGGCAATATCAGTTTGTCACAGGCTGCAAGAGCTGCGGCATCGTACACAATTGAGCTTTCGCAGCCCGCTTTCTTAAGCATATTCCGTATGGAGCCGACATTGCCGATTCCATAATCCAGAATGCCGATCAACCGCATCGCCCCTTTGCTATTGTTAATAAAACGATGGTAAAGAAGCACCCTTCAAAAATACGACAAAGCGTATACACCTTTGTCGTATCTGAATCATAGCATTCCGGTTTCCTGATGTCAATGCGGGAAGGGCACGATTCCTTTAGGCGGCACACAGGTCGTCAGGCGGCAAGTGGGTATAAAAGGTTGTGGGGCCGTTGTAAGCAGAAGTTATCGAAATGTTTTCGGATCGGAATATCCCGGCTTGACCAGTACATTCTCCCTGCCCTTGATATACTCGTTGTATACGCCCTCCCATTCCTCAAAGGAATACTCTTCTACCGATACGGAGATGTACTTATCAGGTTTCCCCATGGTTTTGTTTACAACGGCGGCAATTTGCTCGGCAGCGTCCTGCAGCTGCTTTTGTGATGGACCGCTAATGGTTTTGATCACAATATGGGGCATAAAATCTTTCCTTTCAATGATCATTGCTATCTATAAGAATCATACAGCGAAAGAAGGGTGCAATCAAGGTCGAAAGACTGTATCGGTGCGATTTTGACATACTTTATCACGATCCACATGATATCTCCGCCAAGATCCGCCTTGTCATCTCCCCGCTTGTCACATAAGAACCGCCCGATGCAATGTCCCTGGTACGAAAGCCTTTTTCCAGCACCTTTTCAACCGCGGTTTCCACTGCCTTGGCCTCCTCCGCAAGGCCAAAGGAAAGATTGAGCATCATGGCGGCAGACAGGATGGTGGCAATGGGGTTGGCAAGACCCTGTCCCGCTATGTCGGGAGCGGAGCCGTGGATGGGCTCATACATACCCCGGGTACCCTCCCCCAAGGAGGCGGAGGCCAATAGGCCTATGGAGCCGGTCAGTTGCGATGCTTCGTCGGAGAGTATGTCACCAAAAAGGTTGCTGGTGACGATCACGTCAAACTGGGACGGATTCTGGATGAGCTGCATGGCGGCGTTGTCTACCAGCATGTCTGAGTACGCAACATCCGGGTACTCTCCAGCCAATTCGTGCATGACTTCTCGCCAAAGCCGGGAGCTTTCCAGTACATTGGCCTTGTCAACGCTGCATACTTTTTTTCTTCGTTTGAGGGCTGCTTCAAAAGCCATTCGGCCGATGCGAAGGATTTCGCCCCGGCTGTAAATTTCTGTATCATAGGCGGTTTCTCCCAGGTCACCCTGGCTACGGCCACGGGGTCCAAAATACATACCACCGGTAAGTTCCCGCACGATCAACAGATCCACGCCTTTATCAGCGATGTCCGCACGCAGAGGGGAGGCGGAGGCCAGCATGGGCAAAAGCTTTGCCGGGCGCAGGTTGGCAAACAGGTTCAATTCTTTGCGGATGCCCAACAATGCACGCTCAGGCCGAAGATGGCCCGGCTTTGTGTCCCATTTTGGACCGCCTACAGCCCCCAGCAGTACACTGTCGCTATGCAGACATTTCTCCAGTGACTCCTTGGGCAAGGGCACGTCAAACTGGTCCAGCGCTGCGCCGCCGGCGACTACCGTTTCAAACTGAAATCCATGGCCATATTTTTCTCCCACTGCTTTTAGCACCGCCACGGCTGCATCCACGATCTCCGGGCCAATACCGTCGCCGGGAACCAATGCAATATTGAAGGTCATGCTATCTCCCCTCCGGCCATGGCGTTCATAAGCCCTCCTGACTCGATAATCTTCTGCAGGAAGGCTGGAAAAGGTGGGAAGGAGTGTTCCTCTCCTGTGGTTCTGTTAAGAATTCTCCCTTGCTCCAAATCAATTTCCAGAGTGTCGCCGCTCTTAAAATCACCGTCACAGATGATGATGGGCAGGCCGATGTTAATGGCGTTGCGGTAAAAAATACGGGCAAAGCTCTTGGCAATCACACAGGAGATACCGGCTGTTTTGATGGCCAGGGGTGCGTGCTCCCGGGAGGAGCCGCAGCCGAAGTTGCACCCCGCTACGATCACATCACCTGGCTTTGTTTTTTTAAGAAAATCCGGATCAATGTCCTCCATGCAATGGACAGCCAGTTCCTTGGGATCGGAGGTATTCAGATAGCGGGCGGGGATGATGACGTCGGTGTCCACGTTATCACCGTAGCATAGGGCGTTTCCATGTAACAGCATATCGTTGCTCCTTTCCGGATTATAGGATCACTCCAGTGGAATCATCATTGCAATTCTTCCGGCGAAGAGAGCTTCCCGGTTACGGCCGAGGCCGCAGCCACCGCGGGGCTGGCAAGGTAGACCTCACTTTTGGGATCGCCCATGCGGCCTACAAAGTTGCGATTGGTGGTGGCCACGCAGCGTTCGCCCCGGGCCAGGATGCCCATATGACCGCCCAGGCACGGTCCGCAGGTGGGGGTGGAAACGGCGCACCCGGCGTTGATGAAGATTTCCAGCAGGCCCTCCTTCATGGCGTCCAGCCAGATCCTCTGGGTGGCGGGTATGATCAAAGCTCTTACGCCCTTGCATACCATGCGGCCTTTCAAGATTTCCGCGGCCTCCCGCAAGTCCGACAATCTTCCGTTGGTACAGGACCCTACCACTACCTGATGGATGGGCACCTCTCCAATTTCATCAAAGGTTTTCCCATTTTCAGGCAGGTGGGGAAAGGCCACCACAGGGGTTAACTGGGAAAGGTCGATATGGATGGTCCGCTCATAAGCTGCGTCCGGGTCGGCAGCGTATACTTTGGGCTCCCGGGCTCCGTGCTCCTTTAGGAATAAATAAGTCTTTTCGTCTACGGGGAAGATGCCGTTCTTCGCTCCGGCTTCGATGGCCATGTTGCAGATACACAGCCGGTCGTCCATGGAAAGAGAATGAGCGCCCTCTCCCGAAAACTCAAGGGATTCATACAGTGCGCCGTCCACGCCGATTTTATGGATGAGATGCAAAATTATATCCTTGCCGGAAACATACTTGCGAAGCCTGCCCGTAAGAACCACAGAGATCGCGGCAGGTACCCGTAGCCACACCTTGCCGTAAGCCATGGCCGCCGCCATATCGGTAGAGCCAACGCCTGTGGAGAAGGCACCCAGCGCGCCGTAGGTGCAGGTGTGGCTGTCCGCGCCAATTACCAAATCCCCGGCGGTGACCATGCCTTTTTCCGGCAGCAGAGCATGCTCTACGCCCATTTCACCCACGTCAAAAAAGTTCTCAATGGACTTTTCATGGGCGAATTCCCGCACATGTTTGGTTTGTTCAGCCGCTTTGATGTCTTTGTTGGGGGTAAAATGGTCCATTACCAAAGCGATTTTCCCGCAATCAAATACGCAGTCGCACCCGGCCTTCATAAACTCGTTGATTGCCACAGGAGCGGTGATGTCATTGCCCAGCACCAGGTCGGTATCGGCCAGGATCATATCTCCCGGACGCAATTCGTCTTTGCCGCAGTGAGCGGCCAATATTTTCTGGGTCATGGTCATGGACATGGGGCCACAGCCTCCTTTTTGTGCAGAATGTATTCAATGGAATCGGACAGCGCCTGCCAACTGGCTGCAATGATGTCTGTGGATACGCCAACGGTGGTCCACGTGCTTTCTCCATCGCTGGACTCGATGAGTACCCGGACGCTGGAGGCAGTGGCCGCGCGGCCTGTCAGCACGCGTACCTTATAGTCGATGAGGCGTACCTTGTTCAGCTCGGGATAGAAGACGGCCAATGCCTTGCGCAGAGCCATATCCAGGGCGTGCACGGGACCGTTCCCCATGGCGGCTGTGGTCTCCTGCTGTCCGTCCACCTGGATGGATAGCATGGCGGAGGCACTCTTGTCTCCGTCCGGATAAGGATACTCTCCGCTGATGCGGTACATGCCCAGGGTAAAATGGGGGGTAAAGTGCTTAAGAGCACGGGTGACCATGAGTTCAAAGCTGGCGTCCGCTGCTTCGAACTGGAAGCCCTGATGCTCCAGTTCCTTCAGCTGGGTTACGATCGCAGCCACCTCAGGGGACTCCTTGTTGAGGCCTGGAGCAATGGAGGAGAGTTTGGCCAGTACCGTGGTGCGGCCGGATACCTCGCTCATGAGGAAGCGGCGTTCATTGCCTACGGCGTCCGGTGGCACGTGCTCAAAAGAGCAGGAGAGCTTGCTTACACCGTCAATGTGCATGCCTCCCTTATGGGCGAATGCACTGGCACCCACATAAGGCTTGCCCGCGTACAGGGACATGTTGCAAAGCTCTGACAACCGGATGGCCGTGTGGCGCAGATTGGACAAATCGCCTATGCAATGAAGGCCCATCTTCAAGCGGATACCGGGGATGATGGAGCTTAGGTCCGCATTGCCGCACCTTTCCCCAATGCCTGTAAAGGTACCCTGCACCTGAACGGCTCCGGCCCGTACTGCCAAAAGGGAGGAGGCAACCGCGCAGCCTGCGTCGTTGTGGCAATGAACCCCGATACGGGTATCGGGATAGAGGGAGCAGATTTTTTGCACCACATCATGGATGGCATCAGGAAGCATGCCGCCATTGGTGTCGCATAAACACAGCACATCAGCCCCTGCCTGATGGGCGGCGGAAAGCACCTTTAGGGCGTAGGCGGGATTTTCCCGGTACCCGTCAAAGAAGTGCTCCGCATCAAAGATCACTTCCTTCCCATGCGCTTTGAAAAACTCCACGCTGTCGGATACCAGGCGCAGGTTTTCCTTCAGGCTGGTTCCAAGCACCTGCAGCACATGCAGATCCCAGGCTTTGCCAAATATGGACACGGTGGCGGTATCCGCCGTCAGCAATGAAAGGATGTTCTGGTCCTCCTCCGCCTTGACTCCCTTGCGGCAGGTGCTTCCAAAGGCGCACAGGCGGGCATTTTTCAGCGTCAGACCCTTCACCCGCTGAAAAAATTCAATATCCTTGGGGTTGGAGCCGGGATTGCCCGCCTCGATATAGTCAACCCCGAATTCATCCAAGGCTTTGACGATGCTTATTTTATCGCTGACGGAAAAGGAGATGCCCTCTCCCTGAGCCCCGTCCCGAAGCGTGCTGTCGAAGATCTCAAGCTTCCTCATGGGACCCCTCCTTCACTACAGTTTGTTCATGCCATTGATGTAGGCCAGGATGCTGGCCTCCACGATGTCGGTGGACAGCCCCCGGCCTGTAACCACCCGATCACCGCAGCGAATCTTCACAATGGCCTCGCCCTGGGCGTCCTTACCTTCGGAGATGGTTTGGATGGCGTAATCCTCCAGGGAGTGGGGCGGAGCGGGAATCAGTTTGTCTACAGCGTTAAAAGCGGCATCGATGGGGCCGTCGCCCAAGGCTACTTCCTCGGTACGCTCCCCGTCATGAAGGACGCTCACCACAGCATTGGAGGTGACATAGTTGCCGCTGTTGACAGTAAAGCGTTCCAGGCGGTAACCGGTACCCGAGGCGATACCGCTGAGGCGGTGTAATGCTAACGCCTCCAGGTCATGGTCGCTGATGGTCTTCTTACGGTCGCACAAGTCCTTGAACCGGGCAAAGAGCAGGTCCAGTTCCTCCTTGCTCAGTTGATACCCCAAGGCACTGAGCCGCTCCTCAACTGCGTGGCGGCCGCTGTGCTTGCCCAGCACCATGCGGTTTTGCATCAGACCGATGGATTCCGGTGTCATGATTTCATAGGTGGCCCGGTTTGCCATGACCCCGTGTTGGTGGATGCCCGCCTCATGGGCAAAGGCGTTTTGCCCCACAACAGCCTTGTTCATAGGAGCGTTAACACCAAGGATGCTGTATACCAGGCGGCTCAAGGGGGAGATGCGGGAGGTTTCCACAGCGCACTCAAATGGATACAGGTCCTTGCGTGTATGCATGGCCATGACGATTTCTTCCAGGGCGGCGTTGCCTGCCCGCTCTCCAATACCGTTCACGGTGCACTCCACCTGGGTGGCTCCCGCTCTTACCGCTGCCAGGGAGTTGGCTACAGCCAACCCCAGGTCATTGTGACAGTGAACCGAGAGTGTCACATTGTCGATATTTTCAACGTTCTTTTGAAGATACTCAAGCATTTCCGCCATTTCACTGGGCATGGCATACCCTACGGTATCGGGGATGTTGATGATGCTGGCTCCAGCCCGGATGGCAGCATCCACCGCCTTGGCCAGGAAGGCTGGGTCGGAGCGCATGGCGTCCTCGGCGGAAAACTCAACCTGTGGGCAAAGATTACGGGCATATGCCACCATAGAGGAGACGGTATCCAACACTTCCTGCTCCGACATCTTCAGCTTGTATTGCATATGGGTGGGAGAGGTGGCCAGGAAAGTATGGATGAGGGGCGAGTTGGCCTCCTTCACTGCGTTCCAGGCCACATCGATGTCTTTTTTGGTGGCTCTGGAGAGGCTTGCCACGGTGCTGCTTTTCAGTACACGGGCAATCGTCTGCACCGATTCAAAATCCCCCTGGGAGGCAATGGCAAAACCTGCCTCAATCACATCTACCTTCATCCGTTCCAGAGCCTGGGCGATTTCAATCTTCTCTGCCAGATCCATGCTGCAGCCGGGTGCCTGTTCTCCATCCCGTAATGTTGTATCAAAGATTCTAATCTGTTTCATGGATGAATGCTTCCTTCCTTCAAGACTGCGCCTTGATCGGCTGAGGATACCATGCCTGCATACCGTTTCAGGTAGCCCGACAGGGGAGAGCGCTGCGGAGCCTTATAGGAAGCCCGCCGGGATACGAGCTCCTCTTCGGGCACTCGAAGGCTTAGGGTTTTTTGGGGGATGTCAATGTCAATCACATCACCCTCTTGAACAAGTGCAATAAGCCCGCCGGCGGCAGCTTCGGGAGATATATGGCCGATGGCCGCGCCCCTGGTGGCTCCGGAGAACCGGCCGTCTGTGATGAGAGCCACGGAGGTATCCAGCCCCATTCCTGCGATGGCGGAGGTAGGGGAGAGCATTTCCCGCATACCGGGGCCGCCTGCAGGACCCTCATAGCGGATGACCAGTACATCGCCTTCTCTGATCTGGCCCCCATAGATGGCCTTCACGGCGGCTTCTTCCCCATCAAATACCCGGGCTGGGCCACTGTGACGCAGCATTTCCGGGGCAACGGCGCTTTGCTTTACCACCGCTCCATCCGGGCACAGGTTGCCAAAGAGCACCGCCAGCCCTCCCGCCCGGGCATAGGGGTCATTCCAGGGCCGGATCACCTGATGATCCCACACTTTCACACCGGTCAGGTTTTCCTCAACGGTCCTTCCGGTGGCGGTCATGCAGTCATCATGGATCAGCCCAGCCTGCCATAACTCTGCCATCACTGCCTGGATGCCCCCAGCCTGGTGCAGATCCTGGACATGGTGGCTGCCCGCCGGAGCCAGTTTACACAAATGAGGCGTCCGCCGGCTGATATCGTTGAGTTTGGACAGAGGAAAAGGGGTTCCGGCCTCTGTGGCGATGGCAGTCAGATGAAGCGCGGTATTGGTGGAGCAACCCATGGCCATGTCCACTACCAGCGCATTCTCAATGGATTTCTCGCTGAGGAGATCACAAACGCGAAGGTTTTTCTCCAGCAGTTCCATGATCTTTACGCCGGTTTCTTTGGCCAGACGGGTTCGCGCTGCGTACACCGCCGGAATGGTACCGTTGCCGGGCAGAGCAAGCCCCATTGCCTCAGTCAGGCAGTTCATGGAGTTGGCGGTAAACATGCCCGAACAGGATCCGCAGCTTGGGCAAGCCTCATTTTCGATACGGGAAAGTTCCTCAGTCCCGATACTGCCGGCCATATAGGAGCCCACCGCCTCAAAGGCGCTGTTGAGGTCCTTGCCGCCCAGAGAGAGCATGGGCCCGCCGGATACGAAGATGCCAGGCAGGTTCAGCCGCGCCGCTGCCATGAGCATCCCAGGCACTACTTTGTCGCAGTTGGGTATAAACACCAGCGCGTCAAGAGCGTGGGCTCGGGCCATGCACTCAATGGTATCGGCAATCAGTTCCCGGGTGCACAGAGAATATCGCATCCCCTCATGGCCCATGGCAATCCCGTCACATACAGCGATGGTATTAAACTCCAGAGGAGTTCCCCCTGCCATCAGCACGCCGTCCTTGACGGCTCTTGCGATTTCCTGAAGGTGGATGTGGCCTGGCACAATTTCATTGAAGGAGTTTACGATGCCAACAAAAGGCTTCCTGATCTGGCTGTCCGTGAGACCGCAGGCTTTTAGCAGTGACCGGTGGGGTGTTCGCTCCGGCCCGGTTTTAACCGCGTCGGAACGGCTCATTTGCTTTCCTCCTTGGGCTTTTGCCAACTCATCCGGGCACGCAGTTCCGCGCCGGTCACCTCCAACAGGCTGTTCTGGGCGGCATGGCGCATGGCGTTGAAAGATGGGCGGTTGGCCTGGTTTTCCAGTATCCAGTTGCGTGCAAATACGCCGTTTTGAATCTCTGCAAGGATCTTCTTCATTTCCCGGCGCGTTTCCTCTGTAATGATACGAGGGCCTGAGTTGTAGTCGCCGTACTCCGCGGTATCGGATATGGAATGTCGCATAAAGCTCATGCCTCCGGCCACCACCAGGTCAATGATGAGCTTCATTTCGTGGACGCATTCAAAATACGCGCTTTCCGGCTGATACCCTGCCTCCACCAGCGTGTCGAAGCCGGCCTTCATCAGTGCCGTTACGCCACCGCAGAGCACCGCCTGCTCACCAAAAAGATCAGTTTCCGTTTCCTCCCGAAACGTGGTCTCCAATACACCGGCTCTGGCTCCCCCGATGCCTGCGGCATAGGCCAAGGCAATCCCCTTTGCGGTTCCGGAAGGGTCCTGGTGTACTGCGATCAGGCAAGGTACACCCTTTCCTTCCGTAAACTGGCTGCGTACGGTATGGCCAGGCCCTTTGGGGGCGATCATGATCACGGCCACCTCCGGCGGCACCACAATCTGCCCATAATGGATATTGAAACCGTGAGCAAAAGCCAGCGTTTTGCCTGGCGCTAGGCCGGGAGCGATGTCATTGTGATACAGTGCAGCTTGCTTTTCATCGTTCACCAGGATCATAATCACATCCGCTGCCATCACGGCGTCCTTGGTGAGCATTACACAAAGGCCGGCCTCTCTGGCTGCCTTTGCGGACTTGGAACCCTCGTAAAGGCCCACAATCACGTCAAAGCCGCTGTCATGAAGGTTGAGCGCGTGAGCATGCCCCTGGCTGCCGTAGCCGATAATGGCAATCTTTTTTCCCTGAAGAAAGCTTGCGTTGCAATCCTGTTGATAGTACATCTTTGCCATGAAAAAATCACTCCTTCTCTTTATGGGTCAGCACATATCCGTTCCTGCCAATCGCGGTAACACCTGTGCGGCATAGCTCAATGATACCGAAGGGTTCAAGGAAAGTTATGAAAGCGTCCAGCTTGGTTTTTTCTCCTGTAAGCTCCATGGTCATGGTGTCTGGGGCCAGATCGATTACTTTGGCTCGAAACACCGTCACTGCGTCCAGCGCTTGGCTTCTGGTATCCGGTGCGGCGCGGACCTTCACCAGAAGCTGCTCCCGAAGTACGGTCCTGCTCAGGTCCATAAGCTCCACCACCTTGACGTCATGCAGCTTTTCCAGCTGCCGCACAATCTGCTCCCGCACATAGGCGTCACCCCTGGAGAGAATGGTCATGCGGGAGGTCAGGTGGTTTTGGGTTTCTCCTACGGAAAGGCTGTCAATGTTGAAGCCCCTTCTGGCAAAGAGTCCGGAGATGCGAGTCAGCACGCCCGACTCGTTGCTCACCAGCAATGACAGAACAAAAGGTTCGGAATCCATGGTTTTACCCCCTCACGATCATGTCTCGAATGGTTCCGTTGGGCGGGATCATGGGCAACACCTTTTCATCCCGATGGATGCGGGCATCTATTACCACCGGACCGGAAAGTTGGAATGCCTTATCCAGGACGGACTCCAGCTTGTCGATGGAGTCAAGGCGAAATCCCTTGGCCCCAAAGGCCTGGGCCAGCAGAACAAAATCGGTGGCACGATTGAGCGTCGTATTGGAATAGCGGCGGCCAAAAAACATGGTCTGCCACTGGCGGACCAGGCCCAATACGCTGTTGTTGAGCACCACCACAATCAAGGGCAGGTGATGGGTCACTGCCGTGGCCAGCTCATTCATATTCATATGGAAGCTGCCGTCGCCGGTGAACAGTACCGTTTTCTTCATCCCTGTACCGATACAGGCGCCAATGGCCGCACCCAGACCAAAGCCCATGGTTCCAAGCCCCCCGGAGGTAATGAAGGTACGGGGCTTGTGAAAGCTGTAGTATTGCGCGGTCCACATCTGATGCTGGCCCACATCGGTGATCACGGGGCAATCAGGCGCAAAGCGCTGGTTGACAGCCTTCACCACCATCTCAGGATTGAGGCGGCTTTTGTCCATGGCAAGGTGATTGTCCGGCGCAGCTGTCAGTTCCTTAACCTCACAAATCCAAGCCGGGTCGGATTTTTGCAGGCCACAGGCGTTGAGTGCTATCAAGGTTGCCTTCACATCTGCCACCAGGGATACATAGGCAGGGATGTTTTTACCGATTTCCGCCGGGTCGATGTCGATATGAAGCACTTTCCGGTTTTTAGAGAACTCGATTTTGTTACCGGTGGCACGGTCGGAAAAGCGGGATCCCACTGCAATGATCAAATCGGACCGGTCCATCGCCTGGGTGGCGGCATATCGTCCATGCATGCCTGTCATACCCAGGAACAGAGGATGGTCATGATCCACGGCGGATAAGCCCATGATGCTGGTTCCAATGGGAGCGCCGATGGTCTCGGCCAGCGTTACCAGTTCATCTCCCGCTCCGGCTGCAACCACGCCGCCACCGGCATACAAAAAGGGCCTTTTGGAGGATGCAATCAAATCCGCGGCCTGCTCAAGAGCTTGGTTATCCGGGGCTTTTAAAGGGAGCGCAACTTCCTTGGCCTTTGGTATAAAATCGCATTCGGCGATCTGAACGTCTTTGGGGATATCCACCAGCACAGGCCCTGGTCTGCCGGACACCGCAATCTCAAAGGCGTTTCGAAGCGTTTCCGCCAGGCGCGTCACGTCCTTTACCATATAATTGTGTTTGGTAACGGACATGGTGATGCCTGTGATGTCCACCTCCTGAAAGCTGTCGCGGCCAATGAAGGTGCAGGGTACGTTGCCGGTGATGGCTACCATAGGGGTGGAGTCCATAAAGGCTGTAGCAATGCCGGTCACCAGGTTGGTAGCGCCGGGACCGGAGGTGGCAATCACCACGCCGGTTCGCCCGGTAGCGCGGGCATAACCGTCGGCGGCGTGGGCCGCCCCCTGCTCATGACTGGTGATGATATGACGGAGCCAGTGGGAAGCCTTGTACAACTCGTCATAGATATTCAGCACAAAACCGCCCGGATATCCAAATACCGTATCCACCTTTTCCTCTTTGAAAACTTCCATCAGAATCTGTGCGCCGCTTAGCTTCATCACGGTCCCTCCTTATAAAAAGAACCCCCTGATCCGTATATACACGGACCAGGGGGTATTAGCACATCCTTATCTGCTTATGCTCCTACCGTTCTCCCGCCCCTGCGTATATACAAAAACCCGCCGACGACCAGTACGCTAATTCGTACAAGGACGACGACGAGAATAAGGACGAGAAGGCCCAGGGATAGATGGTTCATAAGCGCCTCCCAGGAATGATTTTGATAACGGTATCACAGGAGGGGACGGATTGTCAAGCGGATGATTGTTTTTTCAGTGTATTGGTCGTATGGAATCGATAGAAGCAGTGCCGCTTATCTATTGCAGGCTTCACACCTGAATCCTGTGTCTTTTTCCGATGATGCTTTTGGGGTTGTACCCTTTGATTTGGGTGAACATGCGGCTAAAATAGTACACATCGCAAAAGCCGCAGTTTTCCGATGCTTCGGTGACGTTGCACATGTTGTTCTTCAGAAGCGACTCCGCATGGTTCACGCGAATGATGTTGATGTAATGGCTCAGTTTCATACCCATACTCCGGTGAAAAAGAACGGACAGGTACGATGGCGACAGATGCACCAGCTTTGCCAGTTCGTCCAGGGGAATGGGTTGATTGTAGTGCTCCGTAATATACTCAATGATTTGCCTGATGCGAACATCCGCCACCGAGACAGGGTTTTTGTGAACCGCAAGGCCCATCAACTTTCCGATGATCAGTTCCATATAGGCCCGCACGATGAGCCGAAAGCCCGTTTCCTGCAACAACCATGAAGTGGAGAGGGATTTAAGCTGAGCGATTAGCTCCGGATGAATGCCAATGGGTGCAACCATTTGGAAGGGGAGGCGGTCTATCAGCCCACCGTCCATATCCTGAAGGTGAAAGTTCATGGCATATACCTCAAACCGCTGCAACTGCGTTAGCTGCGCCTCCCGGCAAGTCCCTGGGGGAATGTACAGCAAGTCACCCTTGCGAACGATTACGGTACGACCATCAAGCACATAGGAGGCCTCGCCACCCACCACGTAACTGATATCGTGAAAATCAATCACAGAAGGCACGATGGTCCAGGATTGGTCAGCGTTACGGTAGCTGAAATAATCCAAATGCGGGAGCATGCCGTCATAATTTGTACAATGCGGCAAGGCATGATTTCCTTCCATGGGTATGACCTCCTTCCTGACCCCATCTTCTCCATTCATGGGGAGAAATCCCTGCTTATGGATAGATCACCCGCCCGTGCTCATCCGGAATCCCGCTATAGCGGAAGAAGTATGTGTTGATGACATCCCGCCACTCGCATGCGTTGGATACCTGACGCATCAACCGCTCCTCCACATTGGTATATGTCTCCTGTGGAATTTTTCCCTTAAGCATTTGCCATGCGCAGAGCAGCGCTTTTGCTTGCTCTGCCCCTGAAAAGTGGCTGTCATACACATGCTGCACCAGTGTTTTGCCGCTTGGCAGCCGATAATTGTACCGGAGGCGGTGAAAGAATAACAGCAACTGTTCCGGGCATGTTTCTACCCGGTTATACTGGGCAGCCAGCTTTTCAGGATACTGCAGGATAAATCCCGTGCCGGACGTCGTGCGGTCCACACCGATTGCATCACGGTTTGCGCGAAGATAGGTGCCCCAGCCTGAATACTCATAGCCTTCGGGACTGGGCCCATAATGATTGTTGGGATTCACCATCCAGCACAGGCCAAGAGGCGTGTTGTAACTTTCATAAATCTCTCTGGATGATAGCAGCATGGAGACAATGGTTTGGTTACAGGAAGCATCCGGGCCAAAAGTGAGCCGCGTCCACCACTGGGCGCAGACAGCCGGATCCACGTTGCGATGCCATGCAAACAGGCCGTAGGCAAACAGGTTGGCCTGGGCCAGATCATGCCCGGTCCAGTTGGGATCGTCCCCAAGGTTGCTGACGGCGCTGATATATTTTGGCATGTTCTCTCCAAGCGTCTTTTGGATTTCCTGCCATTGGGGCGGCATGTAGAATAAATCAATCTGCTGTCCCGTGTATTCCTGAGTCAGTTGTAACTCGATGGCTTTGTTTGTCGTTGGCATGGCAAAAAACAAGGGCGATACGGGTTCGCGGACCTGAAAATCGTAGGGCCCGTTCTTGATTTGCAAAATGACATTGTCGTCAAACTGCCCTTCCAGCGGCGTATAGATTTCATAAGGAGCCATTGGCCGGTCGGTCTTTGCGTCACGCCAGTCCTGCTTGCAGTTATAAACAAAGCAGCGCCACAAAAGCACGCCGCCATGGGGCTTCAGCGCGCGGGCCAGTGGCTGTGCGCCTTCTGCATGGTTGCGCTGGTACATATGCGGCCCGGGGCGGAATTCACTGTCCGCCTTCACCAGGAATCCGCATAAATCAGGGATGTATTGATATACAAGGGATACCTGACGTTTCCACCATTCCTGTACCTGTGGACTTACAGGATCGGCGGTACCAAGGCCGTAGGTGACAGGAAGCGCGTAATCCACAGCCACCAGTAGCCGAATGCCGAAGGGACGAAGCAGATCTGCCACCTGTTTGAGCTCAGGCAGATATGTCTGGGTAATGAGCAGGCCGGCGGGCGAATGCACATTTACATTGTTGATGGAAACCACATTGATGCCCACCGAGGCCAGAAGGCGTCCATACTGTAAAATTCGCTGTTCATCATATTTGAGGTGATGATCCCGAAAGAAAAAGGACCCTCCCGCATAACCCCGTTCAATGCTTCCGTCCATATTGTCCCAATGGTTAAGCATACGTAGCGGACAAGCTGGTTCTGTCCAGGGAGTTTCAGGAGAAAACCCGGCGGCAAGACGCATCATCAAGGCGTATGCGCCATAAAGCACGCCGCGCTTCCCCCCTCGAATCGTAATATTTTCATTTGTGGTAAGAATTTCATAACCTTCATCAGCGTCGGGGACAGCCTGGATCAACACAGGTGCGTCCATGTCAAGGGCCGCCAAACCCGTGCTCAGTTCCGCCCGGGCCATCTCCATACAGTCCGTCGGTCCTTTCTCCACCCAACTCTTCAGAAAAGGCAGCCAGCATAGACGCGTATCGTGATTCATTGAATTCTCACCCTTGTACATGCAAATTTTACGGTGAAAAGGAGCAGCGGCTCCGTGGGCGCATGTCTGTCCCCAAATCATTGCATGTCGTTGGCTTTGAGGAGAGAAATGTGACGCGCAAACGGGGCCACTGCTCTGTACGGAATGTTCCCGGGAGATTGTGTCTGATCCGGGAGACTGAATAAAGGGAGCTTACTTGCCGTAATACTTCTCAAAGGCCGCTGCCCGTTCGTCAATGATGGCCTGCCCACCGGAAGCCATGTAGTCCTCCATGCCGGCATCCCAGACGGCGTCAAACTGATCCACCGGGGCTGTAACCGCCTGGGCAAAGAGTGCATCCCGTTTCTCTTTCAGCGGAGTGGCCATACCCTCTTCCGACTTGATCTCGCCGCAGTTGAAGTGCGGGACGATGTACCCGTCATGTACGGAGACTGCAAAAGCCTTTTCTATAAACCTGGGCTCTACGCCGCCGTAGCCCAAAGCGATTGATTTGGCTGTTGCCTCCGGGTTTCCTGCATCCCGACCGTTAATTGTGATGGTATAGTCGATGTTCGCCGACGAGTTCATGATTTTCTCTCCGGTAACGGAAAGCGTCTTGTACACGCCGTCCGCAGTAATCTCGTGGGTTACGCCCTCTTCGCCGAACTGAAGGAAGAACCGGTTCTCGAACTTGGAGATCCAGTCAATGTACAGCATCGATGCCAGTGGTTCATCGTTGGTGGCGGGGAGGAAAACCTTGCGGTCTATGGGGTTGCTCAGGAATTTTCTGTGCTCACCCGCGTCATTCTGGAAAGGCTCCACCGCGATAAAGGCAGCTTGCGGACCGATACCGGTCTGCAGATTATAATGGATTCCTTCCTCACCGTCGCGGTAGGGGTAATCCCAGTTGTGGATAAACGCGCCCACGAAGCCACTCTTGATGAGGTTGTCTTCTGTCTTGTCACCGGCGCCATACAAAGCAAAGTCGTTCCACATGAGGCCAGCGTTGTACCATTCGTTCAGTTTGCGCACGCCTTCCTTGTAGCCCTGGTAGAGCAAGTGCCTGTCGTCAAAGTCGTGGATGTAAAACTCCTTGTCCGTCAGGTTGCTGGGTACGAAGGAGGTAAGAAGGTGGTCCGCGCGCCAGCCAACGTCAAAGCTGGTGGAGAAGGGAATCATTTGGGAGGCGTTCTCACCCAGCAGCAGTTCGGCATTATCCATGAAAGCTTTGAGCGTCGCCTCAAACTCCGCCAGGGTGGTAGGCTCTGCAAGACCCAGGGTCGTGAGCCAATCCTCCCGTACAAACGTGTTGATGCGTTGGTTGTTGTTCAGGCGAGCCTCAATCGCCCATACTGTACCTTTTTCAGGATCCCTGTTCCAGTATAGGTTGGTCTCACCCAGCAAGCCCCAGAGGTTGGGCAGAAGATTCTTGTGCTCCTCCAGCAGCGGGGCCAGGTCGATAACACCTCCCATATTGGCATAGGACAGGATGGCCGGATAGTTGTAGGTAACACAGATATCGGGTGCGGTGCTGGAGGCAAGCAGGTTGTTGATGTCTACATCTTCCGTCCAGCGGCCCACAGGCACAAAGGTTACGGCTACGTTATGGTCGCGCAACATCCCCTCCTTGATGAAGTTGGTGTAGAAGTTGTCCTCCGGAGTGGAACCGCCGTCATTGGCACGATCGTAGACCTCAACGGTGATCTGGCGGGTAGTTACAAACCGTCCATCCACAATCTCCGGGCTTTCCGCGGCAGCACCGGACAGAGTCAACAGTCCAAACAGCATAACGGTCACGAGCAGGGTAGAAAGTACCTTTTTCATGAATGTCCCTCCTTGAAGTATTTACCTTAAACACTGCTCGGCTCGCGCTGTGTTGGGTATCTTTATTCCTTGATCGCACCAATGGTGACGCCTGCAATGAAGTATTTTTGAAGCCAGGGATAAATGAGCAGGATGGGTACCGTGGCGAACATGACGGTAGCAGCCTTGAGGGTTTCTGAAAGGCCTGGGGTGGAGTTGAATCCTTCCTGGGTTGCCACCTCAATACTGGTCATGGCGGTGAGGATGTAATATAGCAGCAACTGAATGGGGTAGTAAGTCCGGTTGTTCATGAACAACAGCGCGTCCGAATAACCGTTCCAGCGGCCGACCGCATAGAAGAGCGAGAGGGTTGCCAGTACTGCGGTGGAAAGAGGCAAGTAAATGCTCACCAGAATGCGGATAGGGTTTGCTCCGTCGATCTCGGCGGATTCCCGAAGGCTGTCCGGAATGCCATAAAAGAAGCTGCGCATCACGATCATGTTAAACACGCTCAGGCAGTTGGGGATGATAAGAACCAGCGGTTTATCCAGCAGATTCAGGTCCTTGTACAGGAGAAAATTGGGGATGGTTCCCGCGCTGAAGTACATGGTAAGAATGATCAGGGTGTTGAAGAATTTGCGCCCCTTGAGATGATCGTAGATGAGCGGGTATGCGCACAGCACGGTCATCGCCATGGAAACAATAGTGCATATCACCGTCAGGATGGCGCTCCATCCCAATGCCCAGGTATACTTGGGGTCCTTGAGCACTGTTTGGTAAGCGCTGAGATTTAAGCCCACGGGCCAGAGCACCACCTCGTTGCGCATCAGCGCTGTTGGGGAGGAAAGGGAACGGGCTAGGAGATTGAGCATCGGTAACAGACAGATTAATATCAGTAAAACGCAGATGAACACCACGATCCAATCGCCAATTTTGGTGGATTTGGAACGCACCATGCCACTGGAGCCACTCTTTGCGTTTTGCATATCCCTTCCTCCTTCCCTTACCAAATGCCGCGTTCTCCAAAGCGTCTGGCCAGTGCGTTGGCACCAAGCAGGAAAAAGACACATACCACTGACTGCAGCAGGCCTACCGCCGCGGCCAAAGAAAATTGCAATCCTTTAATACCGTTGGTGTATACGAAAATGGAGATAACATTGGATGCGCTTTTCACCAGGTTGTTGCTTAAAGCAAAGGGGCGGTCAAAATCACTTCCCAGGATGCGTCCCAAGCTCAGAATCAGCAGGGTCACAATGGTTGGGCGCAGACCTGGAAGCGTAACGTGCCAGGTTTTTCGCAGGCGGCTTGCACCATCAACGGCTGCGGCCTCATACAGTTCCGGATTGATACCGGTCAGTGCAGCCATATAGATAATGGCGTTCCAGCCCACGCTTTGCCATATCCCCAGAAACACATAGGTCCAAATCCAGTGCCCGGGGTTATTGAGAAAGGGGATGGAGGAGTAGCCCATACGGTTGATCAGAATGTTGACCAGGCCGGTACTGGGCGCAAAAAGTTGCAACGCCATGCCATAGATGATGACCCAGGAAAGAAAATGCGGCATGTAGACAATCGTCTGGGTGAAGCGTTTGAAACGCTTGAAGGTGAGTTCATTGAGCACAAGCGCCAGGATGATGGGCGCTGGGAATCCTACGACCAAATCCAGCAGGTTCAGAGTGACGGTATTGCGGACCGCATATAGAAAATCACGGTTGGCATAGGCCCTGATGAAGTTTGCAAAGGGGGTTCCATCCGCCCAGGGTACCTCCCAAATGTTTTGAATGATGTTGTTTTTCTTGAAAGCGATTTGGAGGTAGGTCATGGGTATATATCGGAAGATCAGAAAAAATGCGATGGGAAGCACCAGTAGCAGATACAGCATCCAATACCGCTTAAAATAAGCCAATCTGCGCTGCCGTTTTATGTGGAGCGGTGTGTTAAACTTGGTATTCATGGCGACCTCCCTTTACCGGAAGATATGCAGGCAGGCCCGAACAGTTTTTTGATACCGGATTGTGCAGCCAACACAATTTTTACACAGGGGCATCTTGTATGAATCGATATGCACTATAATTCTATGATCAATTTATCATATTTGCCCGGATTCGTACATGAGTTTTTTTGTGTTTTTTTTGTTATATTCATCTGAGGAACATAGAATCTTCTATTGTACTTTGAATTTGGCTGCGGCATAATGAGAATCAACCCAAACAAGATACAAAGGGAAGGAAACCGCCGATAGGATGAGATAGATGAGGTGATTTCGAAATGAGCATAACGCTTCCACGGCTGCTGTCCAGTGGCATGGTGCTTCAGCGCAATACCCGGAATGTCCTTTGGGGCACTGCGGATGAAACGGTCACAGTTGTGTTCAGGAATAAAACCTACACCACCGAGCCGGATGAGAATGGTGCCTGGTCACTGACCCTGTATGATCTTTCCCCCGGCGGTCCTGACACCATGCGCATCGGCAAGCAGCTCCTGACCGATGTATATGTGGGCGAGGTATGGCTTTGCGGCGGACAGTCGAACATGCAATTACCCATGCAACGGGTGAAATACATGTATCCAGAGGAGATGGATGCTGAAAATCCGTACATTCGCCAATTCACCGTACCAGAGCGTTATCACTTTGGCGGACCGTTGACAGAGTTGGATGACGGGTGCTGGAGGGGGGTATCTCCCCAAACCATCCGGGATTTTTCTGCGGTAGGGTACTTTTTTGCCAAGCAGCTTTATGCAAAGTATCAGGTGCCTGTAGGTCTGATCCTCACAGCCATTGGTGGAACACCCCTGCATGCCTGGATGGGTATGGATACCCTCTCCCCGGAGCTGTGTGCCCAGGCGGCTCTGTTTTCTGACAGTTCATCTGTGGCAAGGGTACTAAGGGAGAGTGCCGAAAAGCAGGATGCATTTTTCACCGAGGTGAACAGGAGCGACACTGGTCTTGCCGAGGGTTTTCATCAGCCGGGTTATATTGACAACGCATGGGAGGAACGGTCCTTGCTTGCACCCTGGAACGGCACCGGTTCCGTGTGGTTGCGAAAATCCCTGGAGATTCCCCCCTGCCTTGTCGGCCGCTCTGCCAAGCTGTTTTTGGGTACGGTAAAAGACTGGGATATGGCGTTTGTAAACGGCGAGGTTGTGGGAAATACGCCATACCGCTATCCTCCCCGGGAATATGATATCCCTGCTCTTCCTGCAGGGCGCTGTGTCATTGCAATTCGCGTGATCTTCAAGGATGGCGGCGGCTTTACCCCCGGCAAGCAATACCTCCTGGCCACGGAGGCGGGATCGTTGGATCTTTCAAGCCTCTGGCGTTATCACCGGGGCGGCATGGCCCAGCCCCCCCAGCCCGAAGTCAACCTGATCTATCAACCTACAGGCTTATACAATGGTATGATCACGCCTCTCTCCCGCTTCGCGATCAAGGGTACGATCTGGTATCAGGGGGAGTCGAACGCTGAGCATCCCCAGAGATATGCGGATCAGTTTGAAGCTTTGGTTAGACAATGGCGGACACTATGGGGATATTCGTTTCCCTTCCTGTTTACGGAACTGGCTTACTGGGGAGAAGGCCTCGATTGGGACGCGATGCGCAAAGAACAGCGCAAGTGCCTGAGGATACCGGGTACAGCCATGGCCGCGGCTGCCGATGTAGGGGAGTACAATGATCTGCACCCTCAGGGGAAACGTCCCGTTGGGGAGAGGCTGGCACGATGCGCCATGCGGCTTGCTTATGGAGAGACATTGCCACCCTCACCCTTTGAAGTCACTGGGGTTTGGGGAGGCTTTGGGCTGTAACGGTTCATAAAAATCTGCCATTATCCCCCCGTTTTTACCGCATCCGATACAGGTCAAACTGCCGGCTGGCCTCCTGATACTGCTTTTCCTCGTCCACCGTAACCAACCGTCCATTTTGCACCACAATTCTGCCTTGTACCACCGTGTAGTCAACGCTGCCGCTCCATCCCACCGTTCCCAGCAACGAGCGGGGATCCAGTTGAGCGCCAACCATTTCCAGGCGCCTGGGATCGATGATGAACAGATCCCCTGCCATGCCTACGGAAAGATGGCCTATATCATTGCGCCCCAGCACACGGGCGCTTCCCACCGTCGCTATCTTAAGAAGGTCATACCCTGTAGGAGCATCGGTGCTATCCTGCAAGCGATGCAGCAGATAAGCGGTACGCAATTCCTCCAGCAGGCTTGATCCGTCATTGCTGGCACTGCCATCCACCGCGAGCCCCACAGGAACATTCAGCTTCAGCATATCCGACACCCGGCACACCCCTGAGGACAGCTTCATGTTGGAGATGGGACAATGGGCGATGCCTGTGCCCGTCTG
Source organism: Clostridiales bacterium (assembly GCA_012729115.1). Lineage (GTDB taxonomy): Bacteria > Bacillota > Clostridia > Christensenellales > Aristaeellaceae > Limiplasma. Next base: position 26,938 of record JAAYDR010000019.1, read on the forward strand.
CGCCAGGTGGCGCAATTCTTCATCGTTGAAATGAATGCCGTGGGCATACCAGCAGTCCGGTCCCGTCCAGCCCAAGGTCTCCAGATAGGCCAGGGGGCGCATGTGAAAGCGCTCCAGGACGTATCTTTCCTCATCCTTCGTTTCACACAAATGGGTATGCATGCGAACCGATAGCGCCCGGGCCAGTTTGGCGGTCTCCCGCAGCAGCGTTTCGGACACGCTGAAAGGCGAGCAAGGCGCCAGCGCTACCATACGCATGGAGAAGCGGGAACTGTCGTGGTACTTTTCCACCGCTTGCTGGCAGTCGCGCAGGATCTCATCCACGGTTTGTACAACGCTGTCCGGTGGCAATCCGCCATCTTTTTGGCTTAAGTCCATGCTGCCGCGGGAGGCATACATGCGGATTCCCAAAGCCTCTGCCGCAGCAAATTGCGCCTGGAGAAGATCTTCCGCCCGTCCGCGGGGAAATACATAGTGGTGATCAAAACAGGTGGTGCAGCCGGTTTTGAGCAGCGCACCCATTCCCACCATCGAACTGTGGTATACCACATCAGCATCCAGGTATTTCCAGATTTCATACAGCGTGCGAAGCCAGTCGAACAGTTCCATACGCTGTACCTGGGGCAGGTTGCGGCTGAAGGTCTGGTAGAGGTGATGGTGCGTATTCACCAGGCCGGGATACACAAAGCAGCCCTCCGCATTGATGGTTTCCTTCGCTTGGCAATGGTCAGGCCCGATATATGTGATTTCTCCGTTCTCTATCAGCAGTCCGCAGTTTTCCAACACTTCATCCTTCGGATTGCAGGTGATGATGCTGGCTGCATTGCGAATCCATACGCTGGACATGGGATACCTCCTCATGCTTTTATAACTGTTAAACAAAAATCGGGTTTTCGCCCGATCATCATAACATACCTCATGTACGAAATACAAATGGACAGATGAACCGCACCATCCTGCAAGAAATGATGGGCCGCCCGTCACGCTTCTGCGCTGTCCTGTATGCCGCGATATGCCTGCGGTGTGATTCCAGTGTGCTTTTTAAACACCTGAATGAAATGGCTTTGGGAGCAAAATTGATAAAAACCGGCAATCTGTGAGATGGGATCATTGGTGTAGCGGATAAAGTGCTTGGCTTCCGCCACCCTGCGCTTTTGGATAAAGGAAGTGAGCACTTCGCCTGTATCCTGTTTGAACCGTTGTGACAAATAGGACGGATGAACGTACACGGCCTGCGCGATGGAAGCCAGTGTTATTTTGTCGGTCAGATGGTCGTCAATATACTGGATCGCCGCACGGGTTACCGGGCTGAGGCGGTGTTGCATACGCGCCTCCACCAATTCAATGAAAGAAAGCATCATCGGTTCTTCCAGCGCTGCCATAGAGCGCAGATCACTGGCTTCCTCCAGACTTTGGATACAGGCATCACTGAGCGCAAAGGCATCATCGGAGGGAGCCCCGCCTGCGATGGCAGCCCTTGTGAACAGCGCACAACTGCAGATCAAAGAGTTCTTAAGCGATCGAAGTGGATCCTGAGCCAGCGTGGCCCTAGGCAAAGCGTTGATTTCTGCCATCACGCGCAATGCGTTTTTTCGATCTCCATTGGCGATGTGATGGGTAATCTCCTGCTCCAGATAGAATGGCGGATGACTAAAAAGCTGGATTCGCTTCTTTGCGGCATTTTGAAAGCGGTGCTGTTCCTCAAGTGCTTGAGATGAGGTCATGCTGGCAAAAGGCATGGCTTGGGTTCCGGTGAACAGCATGTCCAGCAATTGTCCTAAATAAAAGAAACGGGCTTCATCCATCACCGGTAATGAGCGGTAATAGCGCAGCAGAGGCTGATAGTCACCGGTCGATAAGCGGAGAGAACGGATAAGGTGATAAACATCCTTGCCATCCAGCGGCTCGCATAAAAATGCGCCCAAAAGCAGCACATGGCCCGCGCTCAGTTGTACATACAGAAACTTCTCACCGTAAAGGCTCTCCAGGAACTGCGCCGAGTGCGTTTGCTCCTGGCCCGGTTTCAGGCTTTCCAGCGGTCCGGGTTTCCCCAGCAGACACGCGGCATACGTCAACTGCGCAGGCAAAGACAGCACGCACCGGTTCCCCTCATAGAGAGAAACCGGTAGCTGCAGTGCCACAGAAAGAGTCTGTACAATGGATTCTTCAAGCAAACCGACATTTTTCACCAATGTGACAACTTCCTTACTGTATGTATCCCAAATAGAATACGCCGGAACCTGAACAACGTTTTCTACTGCTCTGCCATCAAGCAGGATTACTTGATAGAACCCTCCACCATACCCTTGATGATGTATCTTTGCGCGAACAGAAACAAAATGATGATCGGCAGCATTGCCAGCAAGGCCGAGGTCAGGATGCGCTCCCATTGCTTCACGTAAGCGCCGGCAAAAGCGGATACCGCCAGGGGCAGCGTTTGCACATCGCCGTTGGGGCCCAATACCAGCAGCGGCAGCAGATAATCGTTCCAGATCCATATACCATTGAGGATCATCACGGTGATGGCGGTGGGCTGCAGCAAAGGCAGCACAATACGGAAAAATGTCCCCGCATGTGAGCAGCCGTCAATGTTCGCAGCCTCCTCCAGTTCCAGGGGCACGCCCTTGATGAACCCATGGAAGATGAATACGCTCAGCGATGCGCCAAAACCCAGATAACAAAACAGGATACCCGTATAGTTGCGCAGAAGCGGAATTCCTAAAAAGCCCCCCAGCATGCGCAGCCACTGTACCAAAGGAAACATGACAACTTGGAAGGGAATGACCATTGCGGCTACAAAGGCCATAAAAACAGCCGTTGACCACCAGGTCTTGTTGCGCACCAGTATCCAAGCACCCATGGATGAGAATAGAACGATGATCAACAGTGAAACCACGGTGATGATCACCGAATCGGAGAACGCGCTCCAAAAGGAGAAATTCGGGTTCTGAATCACATCAGTGATGTTGGTAAACAACTGCGCCCAGTTTGCGGGTAGCGTAACGGGGCTGAGCATAATCTCCGAGCGTTCCTTGGCAGAGTTGATGACCACGAGCGCAAAGGGCAGCATGAACAGGATGAATAATACGAAACCGACGCTGGCCAATACCGTTTTGCTGGAGACGGAGGTTCCTTCCCTCAGCCGCTTGGCTTTGCGTAAGGACGTTGCATGAATCATTACATCTCCACCTCCTTGCGCTTGCTCATCCATACTTGCACCAGCGAGAACAGGACCAGCACCAGGAAGAAGATGACTGCCCGCGCCTGCCCGTCACCCCAGCGCTTGGAAGCAATGGCAGTATTGTAGATATTCATCGCCAGCAATTGGCTGGCTTTCGAAGGCTTGCCCATGAACAGCGCTGCCGGGCCGCCATTGGTAAGCGATACGTTCAGGTCATATTGCTTGAAAGAGTTGGTGAGCGTTAAGAACAACGTTACCGTGAAAGCGGACGCCATCATCGGCATCAGTATTTTCCATACACGCTGCGGGTAGTTCGCGCCATCCACACTGGCAGCTTCCATGAGATTGGCGGGGATTCCCTGAATGGCGGCCACATAGATCATCATGATATAGCCCGCGTACTGCCATGTATTTACGAAGGACATGGCCCAGATGACGGTGCCGCTGTCGGAGATCAGGGACCGGGAGAGCGCGGCAATTCCCAGGCTTCGCCCCAGATCCAGCAATACGTTGTTGAACACAAACTGCCAGATGTACCCCAGCACCAGCCCACCGATGAGGTTGGGCACGAAAAATCCTGCGCGCAGGAAATTTCGGCCCGGCGTATCGCTGGTAACCAGCAGGGAAAGCAGAAACGCCACCACGTTCACCAGCACGATGTTGATCACAGTGTATTGCAATGTAAGCAAAAAGGAATGCAGGAAGACCGGGTCTCTAAACATGTTGCGGTAATTATCCAGCCCAACGAACGTCAGGGTGGTGCGCACTCCGTTAAAATCCGTGAATGAGTAGTAAATCCCCAGCACAAATGGAACGATGATCACCATGACAAAGGCCAGCACCACCGGAGCGAGAAACAGAACATTGACCCAAGGACGTCTCCTGGCCAAGGGGAATCACCTCCAAGGGATGATGAAATTTGAAAAACGTTGGAGGCTTGCGCCTCCAACGTTTGATACCTGGCTAAACGCTTACAGGGTGGGGATGGTGGCGATCGCTTCGGCTACCATGTTCACAAAGCCGTCAATGTCCAACTGGCCGGCCGCGAAGAGCTCGAATATCGGGCCCAATACGTCCATGTTGAATCCGTCAGGCATTTCGGCAAAGCCCCAGCCAAACGCATCGCCCGAACCGGCAGCCTTCATGACGGCCTGAGAGAACTGACCCTCGGGTTCAACCGTCACGCCGGAGAAAGCGGGCACCATGCCGGCTTCCTTCACCATGTAGTTCTGGCCGGCTTCCGTGAGCGCCATATCGTTGAGGAACTTGATGGCCTCGTCCACATGGGGGCTATTGGCATTTACAACGAAGTAGCTGGGTGCGGCGACCATGATGGCGGTTGTTGGTTCATCCGTCCACACCTCGGCAATGTAACCTCTCTTGAAGGTTGCCCCGAGATCCTTGAAGTTGGGGTCGGTCCAGTTGCCCTGCTGGATAAATGCGGCTTTGCCGGTCCCAAAGAGATTGATTTGGGCATCGTAGTTACCGTTGAGCAGTACGTCCTGATCTGCGTAATCGCACATGACCCTCAGGAACTTTGCGTATTGAGTCAAACGCTCCTTGTCCACCTCGCCTTTAAGAGCCAACTCGACGATGCTGTTGTCGTTATAGGCAAGGTTGCCCTTCCAATAGGCATTGAAGTTGTGCTGGGCAGCAACCCACCACATACCGCCGCTGGTGCTGGCCGCCATGGCGATGGGGGCGGTAATGCCCAACTCCTCTTTCATGCCGTCCAGCTTTTTGCAGGCCTCCTCAAAGGCGCTGAGAGTCGTCAATGTAGCCGGGTCAATTCCGGCCTTTTCAAGGATTTCAGCATTGTATCCGATTCCGAAGCCTTCCACAGCGATCGGGAATCCGACTACCTTGCCTTCGGGAGCGTAGGCCAACGAGGTTGCCTCAACGAAGGGCTGTCCGGTGAGGTCATAGAGGGAGTCCTTCCAGGTATTGTAGCCGCCTATGCCCTCAATCATAAAGATATCGTACATTTCGCCGCTTTGCAGCGCGGCCATGACCATCCCATGGTAATCCTGGCCACCGCCAAATGTGTCAACCTTCACGTTAAAGCCATTGGCTGCACTGTATGCCTCAGCATAGGCCTTGAGAGGAACGTCGATCTCCACCTTGAGATTGGCAAGGGAGATGTCGGCCAGAGCAGTGGTGCTCATGCCCAACACCAGGACCATTGCCAGAACGATTAAAAAGATCTTTTTCATTCAGATGACCCCCTTCAGTTTTTGCGCTAACCCCCCAAAAGGTAGACCTAATGTTGAGTTTCCGCTTTACTATAGTATAAGACCGTTTCGACGAAAAAGCAAGCCGGCTTTTGGTAGGCATAGACAATGAAGCGGTTTTTTGGTTACATAAACATTGTATTCATAACTTAAATATGTAACGGTTACCCTCCTCGACGATTCGCAGACTCAAGAATCTGTGCCTTAATGCTACTGGTCTGTCCAACAATACAGCAGCAAGTGCTTCATAATTAAGTGGTCAAGGCAGTTGATGAAAAAGATGCTGACAAATTCATTATCTGTTTGATGCCATCATCATTCATGGGAAGTGTTTCAATGGGAAACCGCTGATGTAACCGGAACCCACTAGAATCATGATATGACACCACAAATATTTGATAGACTGAGCACAGAGATATTGCTATGCTACGATTGATGATTTCGTCACAGGATACGGAGGTGTATGAACCTTTCATCACCTTTCGGTATGATGAAAAATGCGGGGAACAGGACCACAGATTACAGGAGAAAAGATTTATGTTGCTGATCGACACTGGTTTCGACCCGGCCCGCATCGCGCGCAATGAAACCCTGTTTCATACGGCCAACGGTTACCTTGGAGTGCGTGCATGCCTGGAAGAAGGGGTTCCGCCGCACGTACCCACCATCCGAAGTACTCTTATCAATGCCTTTTATGATGAGAAGCCCATTGCCTATGCGGAGAAGATGAAGGGCTTCCCCGAGACACAGCAAGGCATCGTCAATGTGGTGGATTGTCAGAGCATTCGGTTGTCTCTGGGAGAGGAGAGATTCACTCCGTTTGAAGGCACATTGCATGCCTTTACCAGAATACTGGATATGGAAGCGGGAACAGCACAGCGGGAGATGGAATGGGAGTCACCAGCAGGCAATCGGATTCGCATTGTGATTACCCGGATGGTCTCCTTTGAGGTGCGGGAGTTATTTGTGATCCGCTATCAGGTGGAGTCGCTGAATTATCAAGGGCCCATCTGCTTTGCTTCCTTTCTGGACGGGAACGTAACCAACTCAGCCGACCCGGATGATCCCAGGGTCGCCTCAGAAACCATGCGGCATCTGATCATTGATGAGGCCTGGGGTGATGAGGAGAGTTCGTGGATCGCATGTCATACCACTTTATCCGGGCTATCCATGGCAACCAGGGTCAGCCACCATGCCGAAGGCTTCTCTTCTGCTTTTCTGGCAGGGGACGGAGCAACTGAGACAGTCTTTACACGTGAAATCGAACCTGGGCAAACAACAGTTCTTGTGAAGTATTGTGTTTATACGGATGAAAGGAGACATAAAAATCCCCTTGTGGATGGGAAGGCTATATTGCGGGAGGTTCTGGCACGGCCACTGGAAGGCTTGTTCGAGGCTCAGCGAGCCTATTTGGCAAATTATTGGAAGAATGCCAGGGTCGTGATTGATGGAGATGACAAACTGCAAAGGAGTCTCGATTTTTCAGTATTCTCCTTGCTGCAATCCGTTGGAAAGGATGCTGTAAGCAATATCAGCGCAAAAGGGCTCAGCGGAGAGGGCTATGAAGGGCATTATTTTTGGGATACGGAAATCTACAGTTTTCCCTTCTTTTTGCTGACGAATCTCGCCATCGCGAAAAATCTGTTGCGCTACCGGTATTTCATTTTGGATGCTGCCCGCAGGCACGCCCGTTTGCTTGGCCATACCAAGGGTGCGCTGTATCCTTGGCGAACCATTGCGGGGCCGGAATGCTCGGGTTATTTTCCCTCCGGTTCTGCCCAGTACCATATCAACGGCGACATTGCCCACGCTTTTTTACAGTATTACCGTGCCACCAATGACTTGGACCTGATGGCGCAGATGGGTGCGGAGGTGTTGGTGGAAACAGCCCGGTTATGGATGGATGCAGGTCATTTTTTGGATGGAGTTTTCCATATCAACGGCGTTACCGGTCCGGATGAATACACATGTCTGGTAAACAACAATTGCTATACCAATTTAATCGCTCAGGAAAACCTCCGCGGTGCGGTGGAAATCATGGAATTGCTTGATGCCGAAGGCAAAGCGGAGCCGGTGGTCAAAAAGCTGGGCTTTCAAGCAGAAGAACTAATCGCGTTCAGGCACGCAGCAGATGTCATGTACATTCCCTATGATGAAAAACGGGGTATTCATGCGCAGGATGACAGTTTTCTTCAAAAGGAAGTGATGGATTTTCTCTCCCTGCCCCCCAGCGAGTTTCCGCTTTTGCAGCATTTCCATCCGCTCTATTTGTACCGCCACCAGGTTTGCAAGCAGGCGGATACGGTTTTGGCTCATTATCTGTTTGGTGAAGACATTCGGGAGGAGGTCATGTGCCGCAGCTTTGATTACTATGAGCCATTGACCACCCATGATTCCTCACTTTCCACCTGCATCTTTTCCATCATGGCTGCAAGGCTTGGAAATATGAACAAGGCGATGACATATTTCAAAATGTCGGCCATGCTGGATTTGGAAGACACCCAGGGCAACACCAAAGATGGGATCCATACAGCCAATATGGGCGGCGCATATCTGTGTGTGGTCGCCGGATTTGCCGGGCTGCGGATTTTGAAAAGCGGCCTGTTGCTCAGGCCCAGGCTGCCACGGGAGTGGAAAGGGTATCATTTTCAGTTTTTCTATTGCGGACGGAAGATCCGATGCGAGATCACGGAGAACCAATGCTCCTTGTTGTTGCTCGAAGGCGTTCCTCTTACAATCAGGGTGTTTGAACAGGAGTATTGGTTGGAAGAAACGCTGGAGATTCCTTTGGATAAAACAGTTGGGTGATAGTGGTAATCACTGTGCACGAAGCCCTCGAAACGCTTGGTTTTCGGGGGCTTTCTATGGTCTTGAGCCGTTGAGATGGATGCACAGGTCACGGATAAACGGGTAAACAACGCCTGACATCGCTCCCATTATGGGTTGTGTTATTTCGCGGTTGTGTTTACAATGGAAATGGTTTGCGCAGGTGCGAAAAATAGCATAGGAGGAGCACGTGTGAAAGCTTTGGAGGATTATGACCTGGTTATTTTGAATATCAACAATATTGTGAGCATCAAAACGGACTTCTATTGGTCTTTGGACAACTTGACAACAGCCGAACATTGGATCTTATGCCTGGTAACAAGCGGGCAGGCGCAGTATTCTTGGGGACAGCAAATCCATCTGTTGCGCAAGGATGATATGATCTTTTTTCAGGAAGGGTTTTCCCGTTCCGCCAGAAGCGATCCGGAAGATCCCTGGCAGTTCATTGTGGTAAAATTCCAATTGCGTGCACTCAACGGCAGGACGGTTCAGGCACTGCAGGAGATTCCCAATATCTTCCATAACTGTCCGTCGGGGATAAAGCAAAACTTCTTGGAGATGGAAAGGGTGTGGCGGGGCCGCAGACCAGGTTATATTCTGCGTTGTAAAAGCGCTTTATATGATATTTTGTATGGCATGATGCGGGAATCCGGCACGTTTTATGATAATAATCTGCCTCACCAGGAGAAGTTGCGTCATACATTGGAGTTGATTAATAAAAATAATGAGGCAAATTTTTCATTGGAGCAACTGGCGCAGGAGGCAGGGCTAAGCCCATCCTATTTCCGGTTGCTGTTCAAGCGTTTTACAGGCTATTCCACTGTGCAATACCAGAATTATATGAAAATTACTCACGCGCAAGATTTATTAAATACAGGGAATTTACGGGTAACGGAGGTGGCTCATATGGTGGGGATACAGGACATTTATTATTTTAGCAGACTGTTCAAACGAATAACGGGGATTTCTCCGTCGGATCTATATAAAAGGTAGAAGAAAATTGACAAAAACATACAGGATATACAATTGGGCTGTGGAACCAACGGCATTGTGTTCATGGGTGATATTTTTCGCTTTTATAGAAAAGTCATTTTGTACAAGAGATCATCGTTTTATGTATGGATTCTTCCTCTCGGCTCTTCTATAATGTGTAAATAGATGAGGTGCGTTGCGCCGTGATGGCAGCCACCTGTACAAGGGCGTATATACGCCAATAAGAAGGAGGACTGTTTTATGATGCTGACAAAAAAGATCGGGTCAATCGTTCTGTGTTTGGTGCTTCTCTGTGCAATGGTTCCTGTTGGTGCCAGTGCAACAGAACCGCTGAAGGTTGAAGGGGAAATTACTGTTTGGTATGCCGGTGCCTCGGAGTCCCGGGTGGAATTGTATGAGTGGGCAAAGGCAGAGATTGAAAAAACGTACCCCGGCACTACGGTTACATTGGAAGTGATTCCGATGGCTGAGCTGGCTTCCCGTCAGATGACTGCGTGCCAAAGCGGTATGGGCCCCGATGTGATGAGCCAGCCCATCGCTGCGACCAATGGTTTTATGGAGCTCGGTCTTTTGGAACCGGTCAATGACCTGATGGTCTGTGCGGGGCGCGACCTGCTCAAGGAGTTCAACGAGGATTTCTTTGAGCTGATGCGTGATGGGGATGTGCTTTATGGCGTGCCGCAAAGCCGCACAGCTTTGGCGCTTGTGTACAACAAGGATATGTTTGAAGAAGCCGGGCTCACAGAGCCTCCCAAAACATGGGCTCAAGTACTCGAGTATGCTGAAAAGCTGACCAAAAAGGATGAGAATGGCAATGTGACCGTATATGGCTTTGGTCTTCCGGGTACAGGCGGCAGTCACATTTGGTACCGTATCATCCCTGAAATTTGGGGTGCCGGCGGGGACATTTGCAATACAGAAATGACCCAGGCTACGCTGGATAGCGAAGCAACGCGTAAAGCATTGGAATACTATTGCAGCTTCTATAAAAACGGTTTTGCCCCCCGCAGCATGTTGGAAAATGATCAGACGGCAACCAGCCAAATGTTCGCTTCCGGCTCCGTGGCCATGACCATTGAAAATGTGACATGGATTCGAAATAACGTGGTTGAGAAAAATCTGTTTAATGTGGGTGTGGCTCTGTACCCGGGCATGGATGGCATCAATACCGCCGGTTTGGGCGGCTGGAACGCATGTATTCCCGCTTCTGCGAAAAATAAGGAAGGCGCAGCGGCTTTCATCAATCTGGTAACTGGCAAGGAAGGCATGGAGCAACAGCTTTTGATGCCCGCTCTTGCGGAAGTTCTGAGCGCAGGCGATTGGACAGACGATTTTTATGGTCCCTACAGCACCATGCTGGCTGAGCACAGCCGTGACTTCCCTGCCTTTGAAAACACAGCGGGTGCGCAGACCATCATCATGAACATGGTGCAGTCTGTGTTGTCAGATAGTGCAACCATTGACGATGCGATTGCTTCCGCACAGGAAGAAATTCAGATGCTGCTGGACGAGCAAAACGCTGATTAAGGAAACCATGAACCCTATGTTCACCCCTGCCAGTGCGCAGGGGTGAACTTCCTAAAAGCAGTTGAGGAGGTGCGTGTTGTTGTACGCGAAGATCAAAAGGACGCTAGGCAAAGAACGCATCATCTATTATTTTATCCCGGCGATGATTATTCTGGGCACACTGGCGGTCTATCCTCTGGTCAACAATGTTTGGCTAAGTCTGCATACAAAGGCCGGAAAATGGAGCCTTGGGAATTTTGCCCGTTTGTTTGGCGACAAATGGTTTTGGAATTCAATGCTCACCACCGGCAAATGGATGGTTCTGACAGTTGCCGGAGAATTGTTGGTGGGGTTGTTGCTGGCTAATCTCATCAATCTGCGCTTGCGGGGAACAAAGATGTTTCGCACGCTGTTGATGATCCCATGGATGACACCGATGATCGCGGTATGTACTGTTTGGGCGTGGATGTACAATGGAGACTTTGGTATTCTAAATCACGGGATCAATCAATTGTTTGGCTCAGATATTCTTTTTTTGAGTAATCCTGCTACAGCTGTCATTTGGCTATCGTTGGTATATATCTGGAAGCGCTCTTCATTTGTGATGTTGATGTACCTAAGCGGCTTGCAAGGCATTTCCATGGATATCTATGAAGCGTGCAAGATTGACGGTGCGCCCTGGTATACGCAGTTGTTCAAGGTAACGCTCCCGCTGATGTTCCCTGTCATCCGCTCAGTTCTTCTCATTTCCATCATTACTGCTATGAACCAGTTCACAATCGCGTATTCCATCACCAAGGGCGGCCCCAGCCGTTCCACAGAGTTGATGCAGATGTATATTTTCAATACCGGTATCGCGGGCTTTCAATACAATTATGGTGCGGCCGCTTCCATGGTGTTTTTAATTGTTGTGCTGACGCTGGCTGTAGGGTATATTTTCGCAACAGAGAAGGCAGAGGAGGATATGTTCTGATGAAGAAACTGAAAGCATTTTCCTCTGCGGTGGCCTATATCATCATCGGGCTTTTTATCTTGTCGGCATTGTTTCCCTATTTCTGGATGATCACCTGCGCCATTCGGGATCAGTCGGATCTGTTTACAATCCCCCCAAAACTTTTTTCCGCGTCGGCTTCGCTGGAAAATTTTACCTACGTTCTCACAAGAACACGCATTCCGCAATATATGCTCAATTCCGTGGTTATTGCCATCAGTGCAACGCTCATGTGCCTGGTGGCGGCGATTCCGGCAGGATATGCACTGGCGCGGTTTCCCTTTAAAGGGCGAAAAATCGTTTCCTCCGGCGTGATTTTGTTTAAGCTTTTACCTCAATCCGCTGCGCTGATTCCACTTTACATCATTATGGGCAAACTGAAGATGATGGATACACATTTTGGGTTGGCCTATGTACACTTGTTTACCATGGTACCGTTTGCAATTTGGATGTCCCGAGGTTTTTTTAAGACTGTCCCGGTAGCCGTGGAGGAAGCGGCATTGATTGACGGGTGTAACAAACCCCAAGCATTGGTACGGGTGATGCTTCCCATTACGGGACCCGGCCTGTTTTCCGTGGGGGTATATGCCTTCATGCTCTCCTGGGAAGAGTTCATATTTTCTTATACATTCACTTCCTCACGCGCGAAGCCGGTTTCGGTAGGCATTGCTTTGTTCTTGGGCGAGGACGCGAATCTGTGGGGTGCCGTGATGGCGTCTGCAATTTTGATGGGAATCCCTGTGCTCATTGTGTTCTTTCTCTTACAGGACCATTTCATTAAGGGAATTATTGGGGGAGCGGTGAAGGGATAAAATATGCCCGGGGTCCCACCAAGGGGCGGGCAATGAAAAAGGATGGGAGAATCATGGAGAATAACACTGTTCGAAAAAGCAAAATGAATTTGGATGATTTAATTCGTCTGCGCGAGCCCAAGGAAATAGTTCCTTTCCCAATTTCAACGGAGGAATTGTGCGAAAGGTATGAAAAGCTATATACTTCCGCTGTCAATGATGTTTTGCGGGAATTCTGCCTGGTCGACCAGGCGTTGCCTCCGGAGATTCATCCTTTGCGAGATGAAATGAAAGTATGCGGTATTGCCTACACCATCCGCAGCAGCAAGGACCCATTGATCACGGGTGAGATGGATACACGCGCAAAAATGCTTGACAACATGCCCCGCAATTGCATTTGCGTTTGGGATACCGGCGGAGAGACTGAGGCAGCGCACTGGGGAGAGATTATGACAGCGGCCTCAATCGCACGCGGAGCGCGGGGGGCAGTGGTGGACGGCGGCCTGCGTGACACCATGCAGGTGCTCGCACAGAAGTTTTCCGTGTTTCATAAATACCGTACCTCAAATGGTACGCTGTCCCGCTGTCGAATCACCGCATACAATGTGCCTGTGAAAATTGGTAAAGTATTGGTCTACCCGGGCGATATTGTGTTCGGTGACATTGATGGTGTGGTAATCATTCCAAGAAACATAGCCTACGACGTATTGATTCGTGCGGAGGAGATCAAGCAAGGCGAGGTCAGTATCCGTGGTTGGGTGGAGAGTGGTATGTCCGCAAAAGAAGTGGTGGACAAGGGCGGCTATTTCTAAACGGAGTATGCCCGTGTTTGGAGCATACCAATATGCAATGGCTGTTTTGTAACCGAGGTTTTCAATAATGGCTGGAGAATGTGATTCTGATCACCCTCAATAGGGCAAACAGTGCGGGAGGTTCACAATGAATACGAATTCCAATCCCTCTCAATTAAAAATTACAGACATCCGTTTTGCTGATTTGGACGGTACACCCAAGCATTGCCCTCTCATCAAGATTTATACCAATCAAGGTATTGTCGGGTATGGCGAGGTGCGGGACGCGTCCAGCAAAACCTATGCCGCGATGCTGAAAAGTCGCTTGGTGGGTGAAAATCCCTGCAATGTGGAGAAGCTGATTCGGCGCATCCGGCAGTTTGGCCATCATTCCCGTCAAGGTGGCGGCGTTTCAGGTGTGGAGGTAGCGCTGTGGGATTTGGCAGGCAAGGCATATGGCGTACCTGTATACCAACTGATTGGTGGAAAGTACAGGGATCAGGTGCGCATTTATTGCGATACGGACGTGGAAGGGCGGCACAGTGGTGCAGACATGGGCCGGGCACTGAAAGCGCGCATGGATATGGGTTTCACATTTCTTAAAATGGATTTGGGCATTGGGCTTTTAATGGACGAACCTGGTACACTTACCGCGCCCCTTGGGTTTCTTGACGATATGAAAAAACATGCGTCCTCTGCCATTAACGAGGCGCGTGGCTCGATGGAGCGCAAACAGGCCGCGGGAAAAGCCTATGAGATCAATACTGTCGCTCATCCCTTCACCGGCATCCACATCACTGAAAAAGGGCTGGATATGCTGGAGGAATACGTGCGACAGGTGCGCGATATCATCGGCTATGATGTGCCGTTGGCGATTGATCATTTTGGACATGTTTGCGTCGAGGATTGCATCCGCTTTGCTCGTCGAGTGGAAAAGTACAGTATTGCGTGGATGGAGGATATGGTTCCATGGCAGTATACACAGCAGTATGTACGGCTTGCAAACAGTACATGTATCCCGGTCGCAACTGGAGAAGACATTTTCTTGCTGGATAACTTCAAACCTTTGATTGACAGCGGTGGGGTATCGTTGGTGCATCCCGATGTGCTGACCGCGGGCGGTATTCTGGAAACCAAGAAAATCGCGGAATATGCCTACGATCATGGCGTTGCCACAGCCCTCCATATGGCTGAAAGCCCCATAGGCTGTATGGCTGCGGTGCACGCAGCGGCAGCCATGCCGCAGGTACTGGCGGTAGAATTCCATAGTGCGGACGTTCCCTGGTGGAACCATCTTGTAAACGGCTTGCCAAATCCCATTGTCCAGAATGGTTTTATCACCGTACCGGACACGCCTGGTTTGGGAATAGAGTCATTGAACGAAGAACTCATCGCCAAGCACATCCACAAGGATATTCCAGGTGTATGGGAACCCACCGACCGGTGGGATAACGAGTGGTCCAATGACAGGCTGTGGAGCTAATACAATGAAGCGGCTGTTGGCAGGATGCGGGGTCTATCTGCAAGGACCTGATGCATTGCAAAAGGTAGGCGTGTTGCTTGGCAAGCGAGGATATCGCAAAATATTCCTGATTGCGGGAAGAAAAGCCTTTGGGGCGGCCGAGTCAAGGCTGATGCCGGAACTGATAAAGCTGGATGGGTTTTGTACGCCGACGTTCTTTGGCGGGCATTGTACTGCAGAAGAAATCACGCGGTATGCAAACCAGGCCCAAAAACAACAAGCGGATTGCATTGTGGGCTTGGGCGGTGGAAAGGTTATGGATCTTGCTAAAGCCGCAGCGGACGAAGCGGGGCTTCCTGTGTTTGAAGTCCCCGCCAGTGCTGCTACTTGTGCTGCTTACGCACCGCTGAGTGTAGTTTATAATTCGGACGGAACCCAGCATGAGATACGCTTTTTTGACAGGGAAGTGGACGGCGTATTTGTGGATACGCAGGTGATAGCGCAAGCGCCGCCACGGTTGTTAGCCGCAGGGTTGGCGGATGCCATGGCAAAGGCATGTGAATATGCCACTATGATGCCCCATGTGGCCTATGGTACGCTTCCCATGGGAAAGTACCTTGGATTTCGGTTGGCCGAAGCGGCTGATGAAGCGATTGCCGTATGTGCTCTGCCTGCGATGGAAAGTGTACACAGGCGTGAGGTTTCTCCGTTCTTGGAGGATGCGGTTTGTTGTGCCATCGCCTGTACCGGTATCGTGAGTGGCTTGGGCGGCTTTGACGGCAGGGGTGGAGCACGGTTTGCGATTGCCCATGCTTTTAATGAGGTATTGCGCGGCAAATGGTTTTCTCCGCACCAGTGGTTACATGGAGAAGTGGTAGCAGTGGGTATTTTGGCGCAAATGCATGCCAATGGCACTCACCTGGACCAAATCGCAGCAAGACGGGAACTGTTTTCGCGCATGGGGGTTCCCGTGACGCTGAAAGCTCTATCGCCGACGCTTTCAGGTGAAGGAATCCATCTGTTTGAACAGGAAATCTTACGGCGGATACAGGTGTCTGGCCTACAAGAAAAAGCAGTGCTGGAAGCAATCGACTCCGTCACCGATTGATGCATAGTTTTTGCATAAGGAGAAAAACATGATTTTAGCGGATTACTTGCTGCCAACGCCTTCTTTGCAGTGGGATTATGCGCGTCAGGTTGGGGTAGAACATGCGGTGATTCGCCTGCCGGAGGACGGCAGCTTTGATGAGGGAGATCCGACGCATTGGAAGAGTCTTATCAGCCGCTACACACAAAAAGGCCTCATACCCCTGGTGGTGGAACCGATGCCCAATCACTTGCACGACCACATCAAGTTGGGCGATGAAAAGCGCGACGAAAGCATTGAAAAAGTGATTAATATGATGCGCGCTATGCAAGGCAGCGGGGTCCATACGATCTGTACGAACTTCATGGCTTGTATAGGTTGGTTTCGCACTGATAATGCGATTGAGGAGCGAGGCGGCGCGTTGGTAACGGGCTTTGACGCGGAAAAGGTGAAACGTGAGATTCGGGGTAGCATGACGGTCCAGGCGTTGTGGGAGAACCTCACGGTGTTTTTGCAAGGGGTCACGCCCTATGCCCAGCGATATGGGATCCGTATAGCGCTGCATCCCGACGACCCGCCTGTTCCGGCATTGATGGGGGTCTCCCGTATTCTAACAAGTCCGGAAAATATCCAAAGAGCGGTCGACATCACAAACAGCCCGGCGGTAGGCATTACATTATGCCAGGGTACCTATAGTGCAATGGGCGCATCGGTGTGCAGTGTGATTAAACAGTTCGCGAGGCAGGACAAGTTGTTTTTTGTACACTTCAGAGACGTCAGGGGGAACCGGGAGCATTTCCACGAAACCTTTCATGACAACGGACAGACAGACATGAGGGAAACATTGCGTTGCTATCAAGAGATGGGATACCATGGCCCTGTGCGTGTTGATCATGTGCCAACAATGGCGGGCGAGGAAAATGCCTTGCCCGGATATGCCAGTGTAGGCCGGTTATTCGCAATCGGTTATTTGAAGGGTTTGCTGGAAGGGATCCGATACTCCTACAGATAATGGATAACCTGCAATAAGGGGCTTGTTGAAAACCGTGTTTAATCAATGATTTTCAAGCGAGACACATTCTTTGGGTCTATCCCAAACCAAAGTTGTATCTCAAAACACATACACACTAAATGCACCTATCCGTGTTTTAGTGTAAGAGTGTCCTTCCAGTGGTAATATCAATATTCTCCTAAGACTTAAAGACCGGCACTAAAGCCATATCACCAACCCATCAAATCGTACAAACCTTTACAAACCAACACTCTCCACCTATACAGAAAGGCCGTCAACCTCATATAGAGATTGACGGCCTTTTTTGGCGGAGAGTTAGGGATTTGAACCCTAGGTGGGGTATAAGCCCACACACGATTTCCAGTCGTGCGCCTTAGACCACTCAGCCAACTCTCCATAGGCTGTGTGCTGCATAACGGCAGTGACAACAAAGTGCATTATACAAGCTAAATGGCCTTGTGTCAAGGGTTGGAATGTAATTTATATAGGGCCTGCTGAAAAACCTGAAATCCATTGAAAACACTGGAGAAACCGCGTGATTCATGGTATACTGAACACATAAGAAGCCAGTCAAAATCATGTGTTTGGGGTATCTGATGTACAGAAA
>JAAYDR010000020.1 GCA_012729115.1 Clostridiales bacterium
CTCATGGAGAAAGAGTTCCTTTCGTTAGTGTTTGTCCAGCAACAACATTCTAACCGATTGACCTCTTTCTCTTCTTCTTTCTCCTCCCTTCTCACAGGCGTTGTCCAATATGTATGGTACTCCTACAGAAACATGTCCAAGCCATGTAAAAAGCCTGTTGACAGCCCGGCCTATCCATGCTACAGTATCCCTGTAAATGGCAAAGCCGCTATGCATATCACATAGCGGCTTTGCTTATATCCCCGACGCACAAAGGGGTGTGTTTTGCCAAGGAAGGGCGAAACGCACCCCTTTTGCGAATCATAAAGGAGGAATACGATGGACAGCACAATGATCATTGACACCCTGTGGGTACTGCTGGCGGCAATCCTGGTTTTCTTCATGAATCTGGGCTTTGCGGCGGTGGAGTCGGGAATGGCCCGGGCGAAAAACGCCGTCAACATCCTGTCCAAGAACTTCATTGTATTCGCTGTGTCGTCCCTGGGCTTCCTGCTGCTGGGCTGGGGTCTGATGTTTGGCGGAAATAATCCCATTCTTGGCACCAAGAACCTTTGGATTTTGGGAAATGCCAATCTGGACTTCTACAGGGATACCCTGACGCCTCATGTCCCCTTCTGGGGAAAGTTCTTCTTTCAGCTGGTCTTTTGTGGCACTGCAGCCACCATCGTGTCCGGTGCAGTGGCGGAACGGGTGAAATACCTTTCCTTTATCCTCTTTTCCTTTATTCTCACCCTGGTGATCTATCCCATCGTAGGCCATTGGGTCTGGGGCGGCGGCTGGCTGGCGCGGCTGGGTTTCCTGGACTTCGCCGGTGACACGGTGGTCCACTCCGTGGGCGGCTGGGCGGCTCTGGCAGGTGCGCTGATCCTGGGTCCCCGATATGGCAAGTATGACAGACACGGCAAACCCAAGGCCATTCCGGGTCATAATATGTCCCTGGCGGTGATTGGTCTATTTGTGCTTTGGCTGGGTTGGTTCGGCTTTAACCCCGGTTCAACCATGAGCTTTCAAAACCCCGCCGACGTGGCCCATATCCTGATGACCACCAACACTGCCGCCATCGCGGGAGTGCTGACTTCCACCATTGCATCCTGGGTTTTCATCGGCAAACCGGACCTTGGCATGACCATCAATGGCTGCCTGGCGGGCTTGGTGGGCATCACCGGAAGCTGCGCCTTCGTGGATGTGCCTACTTCCCTGCTGATTGGCGCGATTTCGGGTGTCATCGTCGTATTCGCCGTCATCCTCTTTGACCGCAATAAGATTGACGATCCGGTGGGCGCAACCTCCGTGCATCTGGTCTGCGGTGTTTTCGGAACCCTTTGCGTGGGCTTGTTCGCCCAGAAAGGAGCAACCAGCCTATCCACGGTGGACGGACTGTTCTATGGAGGGGGATGGGGCTTGCTGGGTACGCAGATCCTGGGCATCACCGCGGTTGGTGCCTTTGTGTTCGCAGCCTCCTCCCTGACCTGGCTTGCCATCAAGAAAACCATTGGAATCCGCGTCAGCCTGGAGGAGGAAATCGAGGGTCTGGACATAGGCGAACACGGGAACTCAGCCTATCCGGACTTCGCTCCGGTGACGCAGGTGACGGGCCCCGTCAACGGATCTGCCGTAAGCATACCCCTGCCGTCTCCGGCGCCCGGCGCAATATCTCCGGAGGATGCCATCCCCGTGGTCAACAAAGCGCGGCCTGGCGCAAAGATGACCAAGGTCACCATCATCATGAACCAGACAAAATTCACCCAGCTGCACCAAGCCCTGGATCAAATCGGTGTCACGGGCCTGACCGTTACCAATGTACTCGGGCATGGCATGCAAAAAGGGCAGCCCACCTACTACCGGGGCGCTCCGGTGGACATCCGGCTTCTCCCAAAGGTACAGGTTGATATCGTCATCTGCAAAATTCCCATTCAGACCCTTGTCAACACGGTAAAGAAAGTGCTCTACACAGGCAATGTGGGGGATGGAAAGATATTTCTTTATGACGTGGAGAATGTCATCAAGGTGAGGACCGGGGAGGAGGGGTATGACGCGCTGCAGGATGAAGAATAATCGTTAACTCACTCCCGACAGACGCTTCTGCCCCTGGTTACGCCGGCTTCTTCAAAGAAACCTTTCTGGCGATACAGAACCCGGGGCAGGAAGCGGCCGCCCAAGTGAATACTCTCCCACTACAGGCACCTTCATCCATTTCATCGGCTCCTTCTGCCCCAACGCCCACATCAGCTTGCACACCGCCGCTTCCGTGGTCATGTCAAAGCCGCTGTGGATATGGCCCTGCATCATTCCCCGACCCACCTCATATACGGAGAAATCTGCTTTTTCGTGAAGACATTGGCTCACCACCAACACCTCCATCCCACTATCGGCCAACTCCTCCAGTGCTCTTACCAGATTCCGGCGGATGTAATGCAACCCGCCCAGGCCAAAGGCCTCTATCACCAGGCCTCTGTACCCGGCCTCCCGTACAAAACGGAGCACGCCGGGAGATGTGCCCGGAATCAGCTTCAGCAAAAACACCCTGGGGTCCAGCGTGGCCCGCAGACAGTAGCCCTCTCCCTGGGGTGGAGTAAAGGGCTGGGGATTGTCAAAATGCATGCCCTCCGCATCAAAATGGCCCGCCATGGGTCCATTGATGCTGGCAAAGGCATCCATGGCCGTGGTGTGGGTTTTCACACAGCGCACACCGGAAATCAACTTTTCGTCAAAGGATACATATACCCCGCCTACTCCCTGGCAGGCGGCAGCCATAGCCCGGAGCAGGTTGCTCCTGCCGTCGGAGAGAGGATGGCGCAGGGGGAGCTGGGAGCCGGTAAGAATCACGGGCTTGGGAATCCCCGCCAGCATGAAAGAAAGAGCTGAGGCGGTATAAGCCATGGTATCCGTGCCATGGGTAATCACCACCCCATCGCTCTCTTCCAGCGCCTGGTGGGCGGCTTTGGCCAGGGCACACCATTCCTCGGGCTGCATGTTGCTGGAGTCCATCATGAATACGTCCCGGGCTTCCACCTGGCAGGGCAGGGCATCCCGCACCATGTCCAGCAATTCCTCCCCCCGCAGGGTGGGTATCAGGCCGTTTTCCCCGGGCGTGCTGGCGATGGTACCTCCGGTTGCCAATAAGGTCAACTTTTTGCCCATGTTTCCTCCCTTACCACTCTGGCGGTGTAAACAGAACCACTTTGCCCTCCTGGCGGGTCCGTTTCAGATCTATCACCCGCTGGTTGCGGCTGCCGCAATACAACAGGTCCAGCGAACGCTCGGCCAGCACAAAGGGTCCATCCACCAGAACATCACATTCCCCTAGGAGCGCTTTAACGTCCTCGTCCCGCTGGGCCCAGCGCTGCAGCTCCTCATAGGTAAAACCGCTGTAGACCCACACGGACAAGCCTTTGGCATGGGCTCGCCGGGCCAGTTCCGCACAGGGTGCGGGCTGCAAGAAGGGCTCGCCACCGGAAAGGGTGATCCCATCCAGCAGCGGATTCCCCGAGAATTTCTTCTCAATCTCATCCAGGCTCCATTCCAGCCCTCCAGCCGGGTTATGGCTTCCAGGGTTGTGGCAGCCCTCACAGTTTCGGTGGCAGCCCTGGGTAAAAATCGCCACCCTGTAGCCGATCCCATCCACGATGGAATCCGTCTCCAGCCCGTGCAAACGTATGGTCTGGCTCATTCCTTTTCCCCCTTTGTGTCGTTACCGGCAGCTGCGGCATCCTGCTCCTGCTTCTTGGCCAACCGGCAGCCCTCCGCCATGGGGCAGCCTGCGCATCCGCCACAGCCACAGACGCTTTCCCCCCTTCTTCGACGCCGCACCATCCCGGCCACCAGCCAAATGGCATAAGCCAACAGTACCACGGGGATAAAAATCGTCAGTGTAATGCCCATCGCTACCCCTCCCCATCCACAAGAGATCCGGTCTCAGCCTATCCCCAGCAGCAGGCCGCCCTGATATACCACGGTGGCCACCACCCAGGCCAGGGCTGTCTGACCGGCAACCGTCCAAAAAGCCCAGCGCAGGCTTCCCATCTCCCGACGCATGGCTGCGAAGGCCGCTATGCAGGGCATATACAGCAGCACAAACAGCAAGAAGGAGATTGCCGACAGGGTGCTTGGGAAGATGCTCCGCAAATTCGCCAGCATCTCCACGCTGTCCACCTCAGCACCCGAAAGTACAGCCAGGGTGCTGACCACACTTTCCTTGGCCATAATCCCCGTCAGCACGGCAGTGGAGGCCTGCACATTGCCAAACCCGGCGGGGGCAAACACCGGTGCGAGGAAGCCCGCGATGGATCCCAGCATGCTCTCCCCGATGGACTGCGCGGCCGTAAGGTTAAAGGTAAAGCTTTGCAAAAACCATACCACCAGCGTAGCCAGAAAAATCACCGTAAAAGCCCGGCGAATAAAGTCCTTGGCCTTTTCCCATATCTGCCGCCCCACATTGCGGGGAGTTGGCAGGCGGTAACTGGGCAGCTCCATAATAAAAGGGGACGCATCCCCGTGGAAAACGTATCGCTTGAGCAGCAACCCGGCTGCGATGGACATGAGAATCCCCATCAGGTACAGAGCGGTCATCACTGTCACCGGATGGTCCGGAAAAAACGCGGCCGTGAACAGCGCGTAGATAGGCACCTTGGCCCCACAGCTCATAAAGGGCGTCAGCATGATGGTAAACCGCCGGTCCCGCTGGGTACTCATGCTCCGGGCGCTCATGATGGCCGGCACACTGCACCCAAAGCCCATCATCATCGGGATGAAGCTGCGACCGTTGAGCCCCAGTTTACGCAGGGGCCGATCCATCAAGAATGCTGCCCGGGCCATATACCCGCTGTCCTCCAAAACCGACAACAGCAAAAACAAAATCAGGATCGTAGGCATGAAACCCAGAACGCTGCCTACACCGGTAAACACGCCTTTGACCACAAGCTCCCTGACCCACAGAGCCACGCCCCATCTTTCCAGAGCATTGCCCATCACCTGGATGCCGCCATCCACCAGCCCGGAAAACCAATCCACTACCATGGACCCGAATGGACCAAAAGTGATATAGAACACCAGCAGCATCATGACAAGAAACACAGGGATCGCCAACACCCGATGGGTCAGCACCCCGTCAATCCGGTCGCTGAGCTTGTCGGGTCCCTCGGGATTGCGGATAACGCAGGCAGTGAGCATCTCCTCAATAAACCGGTAGCGCGTGTCTGCCATCACCGCCGCCCTCTCCATGCCCTGTTCCTTTTCCATGGAGGAAAGGATCTCCTCGATGATATGCCTGGTCTCCTCGGACAAGTCCAATTCCGCTATCATGGGTTCATCGCCCTCAAAGAGCTTGGTAGCCGCATACAGAGGGGTAATGTCCCTCGCCATGGCATTGCGTTCCACCAGATGAGCCACCGCATGGAGGGCTTTATGGGCCTCCCCCCGGCAAATATCCAGCTTGCCGGGAAGCTGCCTGTGTTCTGCCACATCCATGGAGCGCCGAACCAGTTCGTCCAGACCCTCCCCCTTGCGGGCGGAAATCGCCACCACGGGCACACCCAAAGCCTTTTCCATGGCCTTCAGGTCGATGACGTCTCCATGGCTTCTCACCTCGTCCATCATGTTCAAAGCCACCACAACAGGACGCCCCAACTGCAGCAGTTGAAGTGTCAGGTACAGATTTCGCTCCAGATTGGTAGCATCCACAATATTGATGACCAGATCAGGCTTCGTCTTCACGATATAATTGCGGCTGATGATTTCCTCCATGGAGTAGGGACTGAGCGAGTAGATGCCCGGCAAGTCCACGATGGTCACATCGCTGTACTTCTCGGGGACTCTTGTTTCCTTTAAATCAGTCTCTTTGCGCAGCACGCCATGCCCCGACCTTCTCCAAACGGGCAGGCCTAAATGCGTCTGCTTTCCATGATGGTGGTGCAGCATCGTCCCGGTTTTCTGCTCTACTGTCACCCCCGGCCAGTTTCCCACATGCTGGTTGCTGCCTGTCAGCTGATTAAAAAGGGTCGTTTTTCCGCTGTTTTGGTTTCCTGCCAGGGCAAAGGTGTAGTGCATCGCTATTCCTCCGTGTGGGCAGGGACACATGGGTGCAATGCCCCCTGGACCCAAGTGGTTACTTCAGTGAGGCAGTCCCTGCGGATGGGCGTTGGGGGTAGCGTATCCCGGGTCCTCCACGTCCTCATCGTCCCCTCTTAGTACGATCTTTCGCGCATCATCCACGCGGAGGGTGAGAGCATATCCCCGCAGGTGAAGCTCAAGGGGATCGCCCATGGGCGCGGTCTTTTGGAGGAGGATGGAAACGCCGGGGGTGATGCCCATGTCGAGAAGATGCCGGTGGAGAGCTCCTTCTCCGCCTACCTGGGCTACGATACCCCGTTCACCGGGCTTTAAATCCGCCAAGGTACGGAGCTGTTGGTTTTCATGGGTCATGGTTTGGCCTCCTGTCCGATTGATCGCGCATTACTTGATGATGGGCATCCAGGCATCGTCCTCCCGGAGCCATTTGCGGACTTCGTGCTCTATGATGTTGGCGGCGATGACCGTGCCCTGTTCGCTCCTGAGACGCTCGCCCACTTCCCGGGCAGCCACCCGGTAGGCCTTGACAGTCACCAGGTTCTTCAGAGCCCTGGCCAGTTTGCTTGCTGTAAGTTTCTCCCGGCGGATGGGCTTGGGGCCCAGGCCCAGCATTCGCACACGCATGGCCCAGAAGGGCTGGTCTCCTCCAAAGGGAATCACCAGGGTGGGGCGCCCAGCCAGGATGCCTGCCGCCGTGGTGCCTGCCCCGCCATGATGTACCACCGCCGCCACATGCTCAAACAGCCATGCATGAGGCACATAACCCACCACATACACATTTTTATTCTTTGAAACCTGAACATCGCCCCATCCGGTGGACAGCACTGCCCGCACGCCGCTGCGCTCGATGGCTTCCAGCACGATGTTCAGGGTTTCCCCCATGTCGCCGCTCGTCATGGAACCAAAGCCAATGTATACAGGTTTGGGCCCGGCATTCAGGAAAGCAGCCAACTCCTCATCCGGGGTAAAATCCTCCTGCTGGTCGTCCAGCCAGAAGCCCGTCATGTGAATATTCTCTCCCCAGGAGCGCGGCCTGGGCATTAACAGCGGACTGATGGCATATAGCACGGGAATCAGGTGGCCGTTCAGATAGTAGTTGGGCTCGGCCTGAAGCTTGCGGGGGCTCATGCCGTGCTGCTTGCGCCAATCCGCCAGGTACCACCTTTCCAGAATGTTAATGAGCAGATAGGCAAGCTGATAGGTCATCAGGTTCCAGCCCCGGCCCACCCGCTGGCCTGGGGCGGAGGAAATGGGGGTGGTGGTGTTGGGGTCCATGGGGAAGTAGTGGGTCTGGATAAAGGGCACGCCCCGCACCTCCGCCATGGACTGAATAACCGTACCCAAATAAGTGGACACGATAACATCACAGTCCTGGCAGGCTGCCTCCAGGTCCGCCAAAAAAGGCGAGAGTATCTTTTCCAGGGTAACCTTTACCTGCTTGAGGAAAGCGATCCCATTGGTGCCGGGCTTCATCAGGTTGCTCATGAACAGCTTTACATCACCGGTGAGGGGCAAAAAACGAAACCCCTCCTGCAGGATCATATCTCGAAAATTCTCAAAGGCGCAAATCCCCACATCATGGCCCCGTTTGGTGAGTTCGCGCGCCAAAAGCACATAGGGGCGCACGTCACCGGTGGAACCGATGCAAATCATGTTGTACCGCATGCCAAATACCTCCCATCCGTGAGATACACGCATCAACCCTTGACATTCAGTATAGCGCACGGGAGGGGCAAATGCAACGCAAAGCCGATTCATCCTCCCAGCCTGATTTTGCGGCATTCCCCTTTACAGAACTCTAGTTCTTGTGTTACGATGCGGATATGGTCTCCCCCATCCTGTCCTAAGGAGAGAAGCTGCATGCCCAATACCATATCCAAGGAACAGGCCCAACGCTTTCTGCTGAAAAAGCATGGTCTGCTGGGCTTAAGTCCCTTTGCGGGCAAGGCCGGCATCGTGGCCTATGTGCGCCAGACCGGCTGCGTGCAGTACGACCCTGTGGACGTGTGCGGTAAGAGCCATGAACTGGCCTTTTTTAGCCGGATCAAGGGCTTCCGCCAGGAAATGTTATGGGAACTTCTCTATGAGGAGAGAGTCCTCATGGATTTTTGGGATAAGAACATGTGCCTGGTGCTCACTGAAGATTGGCCATATTTTGAACCGGTTCGCCGCCGCTACCGGGAGGATGTGAGGAGCAGGGAAGCCATCGACGCCGTGGCGGGTGCGGTTCGCGCCCATCTGAAGGAGCATGGTCATACCAGCTCCCAGGAACTCCCCCTGGAGGGCAAGGCCGACTGGTACTGGAGCGAAACCGCCCTCAGCCGTGCAGCCCTGGAATGCCTGTATTTCAGGGGCGAGCTGGTGGTCCATCATAAAAAGGGCACGGTAAAAAGCTATGCCCTTGCTGAGGACTGCCTGCCAGAGGCTTTGCTCCATGCACCCAATCCCTGTGGGACTCTTGAGGATCAGCAGGCCTGGCAAGCCTTGCGACGGATCGGGGCTGTGGGCATGCTCTGGAATCGGGCCTCGGATGCCTGGCTGGGGATGACGGAGTTTACCGGCAAGGCGCGGTCTGCGGTATTTGCCCGCCTGGAAGAAGAGGGAGCCATCATGCCCGTGGAAGTGGAGGGGATGGGAACTCCTCTGTACATCCGAAGCAGGGATGAAGAGCTGCTGCTGTCCTGCAGCAAACCTCACTCAGGGACAAAGCATGTTCGCTTTCTCGCACCCCTGGACTGCCTCATGTGGGACCGCAAACTGATACAGGCACTATTCGGCTTTTCCTACAAGTGGGAAATCTACAACCCGGAGCACCAGCGGCGATTCAGCTATTATGTGCTACCCGTAATCTACGGCCAACGCTTTGCCGGACGAGTAGAGCCCATCTGTGACCGAAAGGCAAAGGCACTGATCATGCGGCGTTTCTGGGCGGAGAAGGGGTTTCGGGATACCCCCGCTTTCCGGGCTGCCATGGAGGCAGAAGCGGAAAGGCTGAAGGAGTTTCATGGGCTGGATGAGGTTCGTTGGGAAGAGGGATTCTGGCACAATGAGCCCAAGGACGTCTCCTTTGGCAAGGGGATCGGGATCAAGGACGATGGGAGCGCAGGGGATGACCTGTCTATCCTTTCATAACGAGGTGAGCATTTGATCTACAGGCACCCCATCCCCGGTATTTTTCTGTCCCGGCCCAACCGTTTCATCGCCATGGTCCAGGTGAAGGGCCAAGTCCACCGCTGTCATGTGAAAAATACAGGCCGCTGCAAGGAGCTCCTTCTTCCCGGTGTTCCGCTTATCCTGGACAAGGCCGCAAATCCCGCGCGGCTCACCCCCTATGATGTGGTTGCCGTCTACAAGGGCGATACCCTCATTAACATCGACAGCTCCGCCCCCAACAAGGCCTTCGGAGAATATTTGCAAAGCGGCGGCTTTCTCCCCGGCCTCACCATCATCCGTCCTGAGACCAAGTTTGGGGATTCCCGCTTTGATTTTTATGCAGAAACATCAGATAAGAAAATCTTTATAGAGATCAAAGGCGTCACCCTGGAGGAAGACGGCGTAGCTCTGTTTCCGGATGCGCCCACCTTGCGGGGAACCAAGCATCTGGGGGAACTGGCCCGTGCGGTATCCCTTGGTTACGAGTCTCACGCGGTCTTTGTGATCCAGATGAAAGGCTGCTCCTTGTTTCGGCCCAACCACCGCACCGACGCCGCCTTTGCCCATGCCCTGGTTCAGGCGGCCCAGGCCGGAGTGCATCTGTGGGCCCTGGATTGTCAGGTTACGGAAAGCAGCATGGAAATAGGCAATCCGGTGAGGATCGAATTGGAATAAACCGATTGGCAGCAAGCCTGCTGTGTGAAGGAATCTGATGTATCCTGCCAAGAGGGAGGGATATCCTTCTCCCTCTTGACATTTCCTCCATAATCCATGAAAATCAGAATGATTCATGTGTTCCCTCAGCTAAAAACTTGTGGAGGAAACCCATCAAACATGACACTGAAAAGCATTCTTCTGACCGGCGCAGGCTATGTCCTGATGGCCATGGCAGCCATCGGACTTTTCTTGCCCATTTGGCCCACCACCCCCTTTGTGCTCCTGGCCGTGGCATGTTTCTCGGGAAACCCCAAGCTTCAGTCGCGGCTCCTGCGCATCCGTTTCATTCGGGAGCATGTGGACAACTACCGCAGCCGCACCGGCCTTCCCAAACGCAATGTCATTGTCAGCCTTGTCTTTCTGTGGGTCTTTCTATTCCTATCCATGGCTCTCTCCCGTCAATTATGGGCCATCCTCCTCCTCACAGCCGTCGGCGCAGCTGTTACCACCCATCTTCTGGTCATGGCCAAGCCGAAAGCGAGGAACGAAGGGAATCAGTAAGCATCCCGAACTCGTCCCCAAACCCATTGGGAACTGAAACCCACAAGCAAAAAGCCGCCTTGGAGCCGTTTCCCGGCCCCAAGGCGGTTTCCTTCTGTTTCTTCTTGCACCCTCTAACGGATACGGTGTGCCATGAGGGATTCATGATGTAAGTCCGAGACGATGACAGAGCAGAAATACTCTATCCTTACTTTGTTCCAAACAGCCTGTCGCCCGCGTCGCCCAGGCCAGGCACGATGTAGGCATGGTCATTGAGCTTCTCGTCCATGGCCGCGATGTAAATGTCCACGTCCGGATGCTGCTGCTGCACACGCTCCACACCCTGAGGTGCGGCAATCAGGTTGATCAGGCGGATATGGTGGCAACCATGATCCTTCAGCAGCTGAATGCCCGCCGCTGCGCTGCCTCCGGTGGCAAGCATGGGATCCAGCACCAATAGCTCCCTCTCGTTGGCGTCGGCAGGCAATTTACAGTAATAGGGAACCGGCTGCAGGGTTTCCGGGTCGCGATACAGGCCGATATGCCCCACTTTAGCGTTGGGAACCAGCGTCATCACTGCGTCCACCATGCCCAGGCCCGCCCGCAGAATGGGTACCAGGCCGATGGCCTTGCCGCTGAGCATCCGGGTTTTCGCCTTGCAGATGGGGGTTTCCACCTCCACCTCTTCCGTGGGCAGGTCCCTGGTCACCTCGTAGACCATCAGCATTGCGATCTCTTCCAACAACTCCCGAAAGTCCTTGGAACCGGTGTCCTTGTTGCGCATCATGCTGAGCTTATGCTGGATCAACGGGTGGTCAAATACGTGAACCTTGCCCATGCTCTCGTTCCCCCTTGCGGTTCTTTCAGATTTTGCGTACCCTGTGCTAAACCTTGTTTATTTTAGCAGATTGATTCTGGGCGCGCAAGCTTTTATTCTTCCACCTTCTTTTTCACGGGGATGAGCAGGTCCAGCTGCAGACCCATGGGGATCATGTTTCCATTTCCCAGATGGGTATACGTGTTCAGGTGTTCCTCCAGGGCATCAAACATATTCTCTGGGGATCCATTGCCCCGATACTCGTATTCGCCGTTGGTCTGTACCCATTCATTGAGCCACTCCCACTCATGGAAATCTCCAAAGGCGATCATATGGGCAGCGTACAAACCACCTTCGAACCGCTTTCTGGTGAGGTATGGAGGAAGTTCCATGTCATCGGGAATGGTCAGCCAGAACTCATAGCCATGGTCATTGCTCTCATCCACAGGGTTGGGATGGTTGAACCCATACAGACGCACATCGGGCTTGCGGGCCAGCAGATCGGTTTCCTTCACCAGGCGGAGAATCCGCTCCCCGGCCACGCTTTCCGGTTCCTCCCCGATGAAATGGCTGGCAGCCACAGTAGCCGGTGGCAGGTAAACCAGGCGTACATCCCGCAGCTTTGCGGGCCTCTCCATAGGACGTATATCCTGCATACTTCGTACCTCCTTCAATCTGTTGGATTCTTCGGGAAGCGTTTGAATCAGGGTAGCGATCCCTTCATCCGACGTCAGCTGCTCCCCCAGCTTTACGGTTCGGGCCTGCTCCAGTCGCCGGATCAGGACCTGCAGGACGGTTTCCAGGGCCTGAAGTCCATCGATTTCATTCCGGATCCCCCGTTCGTGCTCTGCAAACACCCCAATGGCCTCCCGAGCTTCCCCGCTTTCCAGCAGGGTGGCGATCTGCTTGATGGGAATGCGAAGCCTTCGCAGCAGCATGATCTGTCTCAGGCGGGTGATGTTTGACTGGTCATACATCCGGTAAGCATACCCGCTGCCCCGGATACTCCGAATCAAGCCGATCTGTTCATAGTATCGCAGGGTTCGGGTCGACAGCCCGAAACGCCGGGTCAGATCGGAAATGGTTTCATGCTGCATGAGGTCCTCCCGTCCCGTTGCTATGTCAAGCGCTTTGACATCCTCAGCATACTGCCTGACGCGACGTCAAAGTCAAGGGTAAATTTTTATTCCAGTTATGATTGCATGAAACGCGATCCAGTGAAACGTTCTTAAGCAGAATCCCGGTCAGCGTTGAGGACAGAATCTCAAACTTGTTCCCTTGTCATCTGCTGCGCTACCGTTCCCCGCCCCCAAACCCGTTGAACCACGCTCGCTGCTCAAAGGGACGCTTGCGCACACGTTTCACGGGCTCGGCAGCCACGCCTACGGGGAGATAGCAGATCAGATCCCGATCCTGAGGCACTCCCAGAATATCAGCCATCTGCCGCCCGATGCGGTCTTCCCCGGTGATATGACCCTCCACCCAGCAGCTCTGGTAGCCAAGGCCTACGATGGCAAGCAGCATGTTTTCAATGGCAGCGGAATAATCGTGGATATAGTAGGTTCTGTCATCATAGGCAATGATTCTTTCCGTCAGGACCAGAATCATCGCAGGGGCAGTGTGACCCACGGGAGAATCAATGACCGCTTTCAGCTGCCGGAGCAGTTCCGGGTCGTCCACGGCGATCAGGGAAGTGGTCTGCTTGTTGCAGCCGGAGGGCGCGGCCAGGCCCGCTTTCATGATTGTTTCCAAATCTTCCCTCGGCACTGGGGTATCCTGATACAATCCCCGGTAACTGGTCCTTTGCCAGATGGCCTCCATCACATCCATGCTTATTCCTCCCGATTTAACTTTCGTTGACGCAGAACGTCCTATAGGAAAATTGTACCACAGGAGGCAAGGCTTGTCGATGAATCGGATGAACAGCGTCACCCCGGCATTCACCGGTCACTGCAGGGAAGGGATGACCATCTCCGCAGCGCTTCCATCCAGGGGTACGCGCAGAAAGTACTCTCCCCCGGGCTGCCAATCCCTCGGAGGCATTACAAACCAAAGGGAATCCCCGGCCGCCGCACAGGGAGCATAAGCCAGTTCGCCGCCTGCATCCAGCAGGCGAAGGGCATTCCCCTCCCAGTCATGCAGCACCAGTTGGCCGGCTTCCTCTGTGCTCTCCTCGCCCTCCAATAGACCATACCATACTGCCAGCCCCTCCTGGGTGACGATATACCGATCGGACAGAGGCCCCAGTGACTGTACATTCTCCCTGCCCGGTTCCAAGCATGTCAGGGCACCGCACAGCCAGTGCTCCGGCAGCTCGCCATAGGGCTGGACAAAGGGATCTCCCATATCCTGGTAAAAAATCCTGCCTCCCCAAGAGCCCAGGCCACGAACCCCATTCTCCGTAAGCCGTACAGGCCCGGAGCCATCCAGAGCCACCGCGTATAGGTTGGGATAGGACAGCGCCAGGAACTCTCCAAGCTCCCGGCAGTATACCCGTGGGTACTCCTTGATATCGCTCAGATTCTCAAAGTACACCTGCTCCTGATGGTAGACGAACTGTCCTGCCGACTCCGCGACCCGTTGCAAGATGGAGCCATCCGGTCCACAAAGGTACAGGGTGCCCAGGTTGTCCGCAAACAGCAGCCTGCCGTCTTCAAGGCCCAGCAGAGGCCCCGCGTAGGGAGGCCGGGTCTTCTGAGAAGGCCCCAGGGCCATGGTGTAAACGGACTTCCCACCCTTTCCGATCTCCAGGGTATACATGGCTCCCTCCTCCTGCCAGTGAATGGGCCCGGTAAGATAGGCTACCGTATCCCCCATCAGCACCACGTTGGAGATTTCGCTTTCAGCAATGTAAACGGCCTCCGGGACATAGGAATCTCCCTGTTTTCTCAATACCCGGAGGGTGGGCTGCTCATCCGCCCGCCCCACATAGGCGATTCTGTCCCCCTGAAGAGCAATCTCCCCTCCCAAGACATAGGAGGGCAGGATTGCATCCGTTTTTTCCAGGGGCGATGGGTGCATGGAGGATGGAGGCCTCCCGCTGACCAGTGGCGGGATGATCTCCTCATCACCCTCCTGGGACAGGGGTATCTCCCAAGTTTTAGGGCCGCCATCCAAAGGCGTCACGGTGAAGAGCGCCTTCTCCTGCCCCTCCTCCCATTCATAAGCCCAATTGTAGGCATAGAAACAAAGGCTGCTTCCATAAAGGCAGCTCGCACCCATGTACTCTCCGGGGCCGGCATCCAGGGCATACATCGGTACACCGTCATAACTGTGGAAAACCAAATCAGCCCGTTGAATATCGTAGGGCTCCAGGGAGGAGTCATGGTACCACACCAAAAGCCCCCAAGGGGTGGGGATGTAGTCATCGGATTGGATGCCAAGGGCACGATGCTCCCCTGTAGCCGCATCGTAGCAATACACAGGCCCATAAAGGAAGGAAGTATCCGACATCTCCTCGTCCAGAGGCAGGGTATAGGGATCGTCAAGGTTCTGATACAGGATGAGAGGCCCTTGGGAAACCAGTCCCCGCGCTCCGCAGTCCGTAAGCCTGGTCAGCTCCTTCCCGTCCAGCCGGGCCCGGTACAGCCGGGGGAAGGACTGGTCCAGATACCGATTGATCCCTTGGTCATAGACATTTCTGTAAACCTTCTGGTCCAGCAGGTTGAGGAAGTACACATAACCGTCATGATACACAAAGTCATGGGTGCGGATACCGGGGACAGGTACCGGACTGAAACCGTCTCCATCACAGATATACAGTATCCCGCTCTGATCAGCAAACAGCAGCCTGCCGTCCTCCAACTCCAGCAGAGGCCCGCCGTATGAATCCCCATCCTCCGTTCCCCCCAGAATGAGTTGGGTCTTCCTGTCAAAGAGGAGTCTCTCCAGCGCCGTAGGTCTGCCATTATCTCCTTTCGCCAGCAAACAGAGAACATCTTCCTGGCGCAGGAGAAACCCCAGCATCCAATCGCTGGTATACAATTCCCGAAAATCCTCTCGCCAGCTGCCGCCCAGTTCTCCCACCAGAATTGTGGTTTCGCTGCCAAAGGCAGAGTAGGCGATCCAGCCTTCCGCCATATCCAGCCTCCCCGCTTGCCGGTAGGAGGCGGGAATGCCCTCCCCTGTCAGGGGTCGGGGCTCTCCTAACCCTTGGGGAGTGGGCATCACAGACGTCCTGGGCTTCCAGCCATCCCTGGCATAGACCGCCTCCGCGCGCTTGGTGGCAGTGAATACATACCCCGCTTCGTCATAGTCCAGTCGTATGGTCAAGGTGTTCTCCCCATCCGCGGAAGGCAAGGTATACACCGCCATCCCCTTGTTGGAGTCGGTGGGCGGGGACAGTACCTTCCAACCCAGGCCCGTCAAATACTTCCCGTACTCCACCAGGTCCCGGTACTCCCCGTCCTCCCGATAGACAAAGCGTACATTGATACCGGCTTCTTCCACGTCCCGCCACTGCGAAGAGATCTGAATTCGTCGTCTGCCAACAGCTGCAAATATGGTAGGAACCACATCCCCATCCAGTTCAATGTATGACTGGCTCTCCTCCCGGTCGATGCTTTCACCGTCGGTCAGAAACCCCGCCTCTTCCCCCAAGGCCGGGATCCCCATGCACAGCATCATCCATGTTGCGATCAGCAACCATAGGCAAATCCTTCTTTTCATTCTCAAGGCCTCCCCGCACCTGATCTCTAAAAAGCACCGGATCCTGGGGCAAACCCCAAAACCCGGCACCTCTGAATGTGACGATCCGATCATGTTGTCAAAGCCCTCCTGGTCCACCGGCCTTACCAACTCTCCGGCCCACCCATGTCTCCCCATTCTCCAGCCAACAGGTCGTACTCCACCAAAAACTCCAGAGTGCCGGCAGCATAAGGCCCCCACTCGCCAGGATCAAAGACAATCCTGAGCCCGTCAGGCGTCAGCAATGCCTTGTCCCAACTCCACAGGGAGCCACCCTCCCCGTAGTCTTCCGCCAGGAAATACTCCTGATCTCCCAACTGCCGCAAAACCTCATCGGTCACCAGGTCCCTTGCAGCGCTGTCCTCCCGGAACAGCGCTGTGAGGGGTACCACTTCCCCTGTCTGTAGGTTCATCACCAACGACAGGCTGGAAGGCCAAGGATGAGCGCCTCCCGTGTAGGTAATGAACTGATAGCTCACGCAGAGAAGCTTTTTCCCCTGAAAAACCACCTGCGCCGTTGCGTCCTGCCCATATTGGGTGATTGCAAAGCGCGCCGGGTCCTGACGATAGTCCTCCAGAGCATAATCAATGGCTACCTGAAAGCCGCCACCAGCTTCCAATCCATCCCGAATCCCTTTGTTTAGCCGTTCCTGAACATCGGTGTCTGTAAGACCCTCCACCAGGGGATAAGAAGCCTGCCGCGTTGCCAGGAGGACCTCCCCTTCCCTGATCTGGCAGGTTTGGGTCATGCCGGTCAAGATCAACCCCTGGGCGTGGGCTACTGAACAGCACAGCATCTGTGCGACAAGGATCAACGCAGCGATTCTTTTCATGGACATTCACTCCCTTGATCCGGTCCACCGGGAGAATCCTCTCCCGGTGGACCACCTGTCTCCATCCAATTATTGCTCGCTCAGCAAAGACAGGAGTTCCTGGGGCAGCAGCGACACAGCGGTCATCAGGATATTCCCAGCCTCCTCTTGCATCTCGGCCAACAGTTTACTCCCTTCCTCCTGGGACAGCGCGCTCAGATCCACCAATTGATTGGCGGAAAGGTCCTCAGGCACATAAGCCGTGGGCGCTATGCCCAGGTGCAGTTTCAGGATCTCCATGCCCATGGCGCTCAGGGTGATGTCCTGCTCCGACGTAAAATCTTTGCCGCCGGTACCCTGCGTCACGCTCTGGCTGCCAAGCTCCAGGGTCATGGAACCAAACATCGAGTCACTTTCCTGCCCGTCAGCGGATTTGCTTTCCAGGGCCAGGGCAAAGGCATTGTTCACGGTTTCCTTGGCTGCATCCGTGACGGTGGTATTCTTGTTGGTGAGGGTGAGCTGCTGTGTTTCAGCATCCTTTTCCTGAATCAGGAACTCGGCGTTCAGGTCCAGGTTATGCGCATTGGCGGCTTTGTCCCAAGAATCGTTATAGCTTACCTTGACGGACGCTTGGCCACCGGGCGCTGTCAGTTGCGCTTCCAGCCGGTAGGTCGTTCCATCCTGAGTGAAGCGGGTGTATTTGGATGAAAAATCCACGTCCATCCGCTCAAACAGCTTGCCCATGGTCAAGCTGCATTCCACAGGTGTGCCTTGGGCATCGGTTAAGATCTCCACTACCACCTCTCCCTGGGCGGGTTTCAGGTCCTTGATTTTTTTGGCAATTTTTTCGGCACTCTCTGCCAGGGAGCCACCGGATGAGGATGTCTTCTCCATTTTCTCCAGCACCCCTTGCAGCTCCGCATCCTTTTCAAATGCCTCGGCGAGCTTTACCAGCAACTCCTTGAGCTGGTCGCCGTTTAGCCGGATGGTCTTCATGCTGGTGGCCACGTCCCTACCGGCATCCTGGGGGATATTGTCCGAACTCTCCGCCATGATGCCAGGGTTGCTCATGGCCCAGCCCAGCACGATGCCAATATAGGTTCCGGCAGACTTCACCAAGGCGGCCTGGCTCTCTGCGTCCAGATTCATGGGGATCTGCTGCTGAATCTTGCCCAGTTCCTCCAAAGAAAGCGCCAGGGTCTTTCCGGGCAGCAGGTTGGTGGTCATCTGCAGCTGGGTGGGCAGCAGTTGCACATCCCCTGTCAGGAGCTGCGTATCCTGAAGTGACAGCGCCATGCCAATTACATTCCCTCCCTTGGGATCTTTGGCCAACCTGGCGGTGATCTTCAGGCTCTCCAGTGTTTTTTGAATAGCCTCAAAGGATCCCTCGGGCATCATCAGCAACGGCAGGAGCGTGCGGATTCCTTCTCCCAGCCGGATATCGGCGGTGGTATCCAATTGCAGGCCCTGTTCCAAAGCCTCGCTCATGTACCGGCTCAGCATGGCTTCCTCCGCCAGGCCCAGCAGAGGCGCAGCCGCCATCATCAGTGCAAATACAACAGCAATCCCTTTTTTCCAGAAAGTCCTCATCTCATGTTCCTCCTTACAACTTGGCTAGTAGTGTATTCAGAAGCCCTGCCCTTGTATGAGAAAAGCCCGCAATCCCTTGGACTGAAAAGCCTCACAACGCGCTTTGGTTGCATGTCCTCCAACACTGTGCGGGGCAAAGGCAAAAATCAATCAACAAAATCCTGTTATGTTTTATTATACCATCAGTCTGTATTGGAGTAAACTGTGTTTTACGGAACACTTTACTGTTTATCCATCTGTCCGAAGAAATTTGCGGGTCCTTGGGTTGGTTGAGTCAAAAAGCTGATCAGGGGTCCCTTCCTCCACCACCAGCCCATCCTCCATGAGCACAATCCGATCCGCCACATCCCTGGCAAAAGCCATCTCATGGGTAACCACCAGCATGGTCATCTTTTCCCGTGCCAGATTCCGCATTACGGCCAGGACCTCCTGGGTAAGCTCCGGGTCCAGCGCGCTGGTGGGCTCGTCAAAGCAAAGGATTTCCGGCTCCATGCACAGGGCCCTGGCGATGGCCACCCGTTGAGCCTGACCGCCGGAGAGCTGGCAGGGCACCATGTTCGCCTTGTCACTGAGTCCCACCTTGTCAAGCAGCACCCTGGCCATTTCCACAGCCCTTTTTTTGGGCAGCTTCTTCACCGACATGGGCGCATCGATGAGGTTTTGAAGAACCGTCATATGGGGAAACAGATGATAGCTTTGAAAGACCATGCCCATGCGCAAGGTAATCCGCCTCAGGGTGTCCTCCGGCGCATAGCAAATCTGCCCTTCCTCCATCCGGCACATGATGTCGCCGTCCAGAGCGATCTCCCCTGCATCAACCCTTTCCAGACGGTTCAAGCAGCGCAGGAAGGTGCTTTTGCCCGAGCCGGAAGGGCCGATCAAGGCTACCACTTCGCCCCTGGCAATGGAGAGGGAAACCCCGCGCAGCACATCCAATCCGTCAAAGCTCTTATGAATGTCGTTTGCGTAAAGCATCATTCTTCCTCCTCACTGGTAATAGCTGAACTTGCGCTCAAAGAATTTGCATGCCTGCTCGGCCAAGCCATTGAGAAGGAGGTACAGCACAATTGCCACCACATAGGGTTCAATGGAACTGGAACTTGAAACCTGCTTTTTGGCCACGGTCATGAGCTCCACCACCGCCACGGTGGAGGCCAGAGCCGTGTCCTTGATGAGGGTCATCACCTCATTGGTGACGGGCAACAGCACGCGCTTGACTACCTGAGGCAGGATAATGCGGAAGAACCGCTGGGTCTTGGTGTAACCAAGCACCTGGGACGCCTCGTACTGGCCGGGGGGGATGGACTGAATGCCGCCCCTGAAAATCTCCGCAAAATAAGCAGCGTAGTTCACCGTAAATGCCACAATCACCGACCAGAAGCGGTCCACCCGAAAGGGCAATACCATGGGAAGCAGAAAGTAGATGAACATAATCTGCAGCATCAGGGGAGTGGAGCGCATCAGGTAGATATAGAAAGCAACAGGCCCCCGCAGCAAGGGTTTTTTGGACATTCGAAGCTGAGCCACCGCCATTCCCAGGGGAATGGAAAACAACAGCGTTAAAAAGAAGATGGAGAGGGTGGTTTTGGCTCCATCCAGCATCAGTGCCGTCAGGTTCCACAGTTTCTGGGAATCAGTAAAAAACTTGAGGGTCACAGGCCCAGGCCCCTTCCTTTGTCACAGGAAAAGCCGGAAGCAGGGCCAAAGCCCTGTCTCCGGTCTGTCCCTTGTGATAATCCTTTGTGGTGTTGCGGTCATTCAGCAGGGACGATGGTCAGGTCGCTGCCAAACCATTGGGTAGCGATCTCAGCCAGCTTGCCGTCCTGCTTCATCTCAATGAGAATGCCTTCTATCCGGTCGCGCAAAGCCCCGTCCTCCTTGCGGAATCCGATACCGAAGTTATCATCCGCCAGGGCAAAGGCAGCTTTGATGTCTGTGACTCCCATGCCTGTGATCTTATAATCACCCACCACCCGGTCCATGAGCACCGCGTCCACGCCACCGGCCTGGAGATCAAGCAGTGCGGTCAGGTAGTCGTCGAAGCTGAGCAGCTCGCCAAGGGATGCCTTTGTTTGAGCGTATTCCTCAGAGTTGATGACATCCTCAGCATAGGAAGCCCCCTGCACAGCCACTTTCTTGCCTGCCAAGTCCTCCAGGGTGGCAATCCCGGAATCTGCCTTGACGTATACCTCAATGGCATTGTTGAGATAAGGGAAGGTCATCGACATGCTTTCCTGGCGCTCAGGGGTGATGGACATACCGTTCCAGATGCAGTCAATATTGCCTGCGGCAAGCTCCAACTCCTTGGCGGACCAGTCGATGGGCTGCTTTAACAACTCCACACCCAGCCGGTTACAGACCTCCTGGGCTACATCGATGTCAAAGCCTACGATTTCGTTGGCCTCGTTGCGGAAGCCCATGGGGGGGAAACTGTCATCCAGGCCCAGGATCAACTGGCCTTTATCCAGAATGGCCTGGAGGGAGGCTTCTTCCGCCAGGGCGGGGAGGGCGGTCAATACGGCAAGCATCAAGAGAGACAAAACCAGGGCAATGATCTTCCGGATGGCCTTTTTCATATGAGAAACCTCCTGTCATGCCTTTTGGCATGGTATTTTCCGGCTGCGTTATGGGCTGAATGTCCGATTGCGTTTCGCTGTGCTTTATCACTTTATCTCGCTAACGCAATGCTATGATAACACGGTCACGCAAGCTCTGTCAAGGGGTATTGAGAAATGTTTCGAAATATTTCTGTAGACACAAAAACAGCCCGTCAATCCAAAGGGATAAGGGCTGT
Organism: Clostridiales bacterium; assembly: GCA_012729115.1. Taxonomy (GTDB): domain Bacteria; phylum Bacillota; class Clostridia; order Christensenellales; family Aristaeellaceae; genus Limiplasma. The sequence continues at coordinate 21,116 of JAAYDR010000020.1, forward strand.
TTCTGCCACTTGAGCTGTCTGGCTGCCTGCCGCCTGGTAACCTGCCGCAGCTTAACGGCCAGCCTGCTTGCATTACTCCGACAACTCCAGGATTACGGTGACTTCGTCGCTTTCACGGTAACGTGCTGCAGGGCCTGCATCCCCTACCGCAGGGCTGCTATCAGCCCACGTCCATTTCCCCGCAGTATCAGCCTGGGGCAGCTTACGGGAATCAGTACGCTCTGCCCTGCCTTCAGGGCCATGTCACTTCCCTCCCAGCACAGATGGAGGGCATCCAACACGGTTAAAATCCGGAAACTTTCCGGGTGTGGAGGCAATTCCCATTCCCCGTCCACCGCCACACTATCCAAGGTAAATGCGGCAGCAGACAACAGGCGGAAAATGCCGCTGGGGGCACCTTTCGGCTGAATACGCACCTTTTCCCCCAAAAGGCTGGGATTGATGACATCCAATGCCTGCCTGATATGAAGCTCGCGCTGCTCCCCCTTGTCGTTGACGCGTCCATAGTCCCAGACCCGGTAGGTTACATCGCTGGACTGCTGGATCTCGTAAAGCACGATGCCGCCCCCGATGGCGTGAACCATGCCGCTGGGTACATAAAACACATCCCCGGCCTGCACAGAGACCCGGCGCAGCAAGGGATCGATGTCCTCGCCCCGTTCCAAGGCTGATGCCAGGGTCATGCTGTCCGTACCGGGCTGAAGGCCGTAGACCAACTCCGCGCCTTCCCGGGCCTCAAGGATCAGCCAGGCTTCGGTCTTGCCGAGCTTGCCCTCCTGTTCCCTGGCATATGCATCGTCGGGATGCACCTGAACGCTGAGACTTTCCCTGGCGGAAATGAGCTTGAGCAGCAGAGGGAACTCCCTGTCCCGGCCCACCAACCCCTTGCCGTAGCGGGTGATCAATGTGCTCAGGCGCACACCCATGTCGTCCCGGCTTTCCAAGCCGGGAATGGTGCTGACCACCAGGGCTTCACCGGTGCGCTGATCGGGAATGTCCATGCCATAAAGCTTCTTCAGATCGTCTCCACCCCAGGGGGTCATGTCCCCATGGCGAAAGGCCGGATGCATGCGAATGGGCAGAATTGGGCTGCCCTCCCAAAGGGGGGACTCAAAGCAGCGATAGGTTTTCGTTGGATCGCCAAAGTGAACCGTACCGGCTTCCCGGGTCATGGAACTGCGAAAGAGCTTCAATGCCCGATCGTTCTCGCTGGAGGTGTCCAGACGGAGGGAGTCATAGCCCAGCCTTCGGGCCTCCTCCTTCACAAAGACCATAGCCCGCTGGGCCAAACCAAGGCCAAAGCAATCCGGATCCAAGGCCAGACGGTGAAGGGTGGCGGGGAAAATGCCAAAGTGCCAGGCAAGGGTATGATAAGCCTCCTCCTGCCGGGGGGAGATCACAAAGGCTCCCACAAGCCGCTCGTCCGCGTCCATCCGGTAGAGGATGCCTTCGGCGATGTCCTCTGCAAGGATGTCCGCATTGGGGTATATCCCCCACTCCCACTGTCCCAGGCCCCGGCGGCGCATGTCCGCAATCACCTTGCGAAACAATTCGCAAAGAATGGGATGCTCCTCCCTCTCAACAACGCGAAAGCGCAGACTCATCGGTCATCCTCCGTATACATGCGGTACAGATGATAGTACTTGCCTTTGCGGGCCATCAACTCCGCATGGGTGCCTTGCTCCTCCACACCCTTCTCCGTCAACACCCAAATGGTATCGGCATTCCTGATGGTGGTGAGGCGATGGGCGATGGTAAAGGTGGTGCGGCCCACGCTGAGCTCCTCCAGTGACTTTTGCACGAGGCGCTCGCTTTCGTTGTCCAGGGCGCTGGTAGCCTCGTCCAGGATCAGGATGGGAGGATTTTTCAGAAACACACGGGCGATGGAAATTCGCTGCTTCTGCCCGCCGGAAAGTTTCACCCCGCGCTCGCCCACAAAGGTGTTGTACCCCTCCGGGAGTTGAAGAATGAACTCGTGAGCCCCGGCTCGCTTAGCAGCAAGCATGACCTCAGCCTCGGAGGCGCCTGGACGGCCATAGGCGATGTTGTCGTATACCGTACCGCTGAACATGTATACATCCTGCTGCACCATACCAATGTTTTCCCTGAGGCTGCGCTGGGTCAGGTGTGCCACGTCCTGGCCGTCAATGAGAATCCTGCCGGATGTGACGTTGTAAAACCGGGGGATCAGGTTGCACAGGGTGGTCTTTCCTCCGCCGCTGGGGCCCACAAGGGCCACCCTCTCCCCTTTTCTTACATGAAGGTTGAGCCCTGCCAGCACAATTTTGTTATCGTCGTTATAGTGGAAGCTTACGTTCTCAAAGGTGATCTCACCCCTGACATCCGTAAGCTCCCTGGCGTGGGGGGCATCCTCAATCTCCGGCTTTACATCCATGATCTCGCAGAAGCGCTCAATGCCCGTCATGCCCTGCTGGAACTGCTCCGTAAACTCCACGATCCGCCGAATGGAGGTGAGCAGCATGTTCACATACAGCAGAAAAGCGATATAATCCGGCGCGGTGATGGAGCCCCTCATTAAAAACAGGGCACCGGTAACCACTACCACGATGTACATCAGCCCGTCAAAAATACGCACACTGGTAAAGAACCCGGCCATATAGTGGTAGCTCCTGCTCTTGATGCGCACAAAGAGCTGATTGCTCTCCTGGAACTTGTCCACTTCCATGGGCTCGTTGGCAAAGGACTTTACCACCCGAATGCCCAGCAGGCTGTCCTCCACCTGGGCGTTGATTTCCCCGACCTGATGCCGCCGCTCCTGAAACACGTCCCGCATGCGCCGGTTGAAAAACCGGGTGGATATCAGCATCAGAGGCAGAATGGCGAAAATGATCAGCGTTAATACGGGGTTGACCCCAAAGAGGATTACAAAGGAGGCGGTGATCTTGATCAACGCGATCAAAAATTCCTCAGGGCAGTGATGGGAGAATTCCGTTACCTCAAACAGATCGCTGGTGATCCGAGCCATGATCTGGCCCACCTTGGCGTTGCTGTAATAGGAGAAGTCCAGGCGCTGCAGGTGGGTGAACAGGTCGTAGCGCATATCACTTTCCAGCTTGGTGCCCATGATATGTCCGGTAGCGTTCATGTAGTAATTGGCCGCCGCATCGATCACTCTCAACAGGAAATACACACCACCCACCCGCAGCACGTACTGCAGGGTAAGCAGGGCAATGTGATTGGTTGCCAGATCGGTGATGTTGCGTACGATGAGAGGCAAGGCCAGATCGCAGAGCGTGGTCAAAGAAGCGCAGAGCAGGTCCAGGATTAAGATACCCCAATATTTCCGGTAATAGGGAAGAAACCGTTTGATCAGAACGGAAGTTTTCATGGAATGGCGCGGTTGTCTCATGGGGGATGCTCCTTTGGTAGGACTCTATAAAATCAAGGCACAGAAAAACTCGGCCTCAGGTACCAGGGGCCTTGGGTTGGAGCAAAGTGGTCTGCTTGAGGAGGGCCGCAAGGTCATCTCTATGGCTCGTGGGACAGTTGACGGCATAGACCACCCCCTCCTTTTCCCCGAATATGATGGTGTTTTGAGCATTGTCCATGCGCACCGCGTCCACCCCGGCCAGTGCGTAAATGTTGCTCAGGCTCAACCGGGCCTGGGAGGCACCCTCCAGCAGAGCCACAGCCTGTGCAGGCCGAATGCTTTCCACCAGCAATGTCTGCCCGTCGTCAAAGGTATAATGGAGGGTGGTCCGGCGGGCATAAGCTCCCTGAAAGGCCGTGTCGTACAGGGAGCATTTCTGGAGGTTCAACCCGCCGTACAAGGCCAGAATCGGCTTGCCAAAACTGGCTGCCAGGGCAGAGAGATCCGCTTCGCCAGGGGCTTCCATCGCCGCCATGGGTACGCGGATGGGGTCCGCTGGCACTGAAACGGATTCCACAGCCATGCTGTCCGGCTCTCCAAGCAGCAAAAAGATGTAGACCAAAGCAAGGGCCAGGGTCCCCAAAAGGCCGATCATGACCCGGCGGAGAATCACAACCCAGCGCTTGGGCCCGGGCTTGACCGCTTCCTCATTGGTAAGGGCCTCCTGGGGAGGCAGCACATCTCTCGGCTTTTCCGTCTGCTTGGGAACGCGGCTCTGGTTCACCACATCCCTTGGCATCCCCTGCGGGGCGCTGCGGGGCTGGGGATGGGCGGAGCCGTTCCCCTGTTCGCGTCTTGGACTTGGACCTCTTCCCAGCAATGCTTCACCCTCCGGCATCTAAGTCAGAATCAAAATCTTCATAAGGGCGCAGTGCCCGATCAATACTCCCGGTCCTTGATGGGACGTGCAATTCCGGCCCTTCCCAGAGCCTCGTCCAGCCACTTGGTGTCTCCTGCCATATCCTTCGCAAAGGCCTCATAAAGGCTCTGGGAAAGGAGCTCCCGCTGGGACTCGGTGAGTTCCTTGTCCTGACGGATGTTGGAGAGCATATAACCCACCGGGTCCGCCAGGAGCTTGGGAGCACGGCTGTCCATGCCCAGGCCGAAGAAACGCCGCATGTACACGGAGTCGCCACGAAGGAACAGACGAATAAACTCCAGGCCCAGTTGGGTGAGGTATGCCCGCAAAAAGGCGTCGGGATTGGGGCTCAACTCCATACACCGGGCGAGCTGGGGGTGGGTAAACAGCTCTTCCCGCATTTGGGATATCTTCTCCTGTGTAAACTCCTGCGGCTTTAAGTACATCATCCACAGATGGGATTTGATGACGGAAAAATCCAGTTTTTTGGGGTTGCGCTCAGGGAGCCTGCCTAAAAAAAGCAGCTCCCTGGCAATGGCGAGGCTGTCCGGATACTGTTCCTCGGCTTTTTTCAGTAGCTCCCATTTCTTCCTGGGGTCTTGAAGCGCCTCCGCCTTCCGGACATATTCCAAAGCCTCCGGAGGCTCTTCCTCCCTTTTTTCCACCGGATGTACAGCATTTCCGCAATAGGGGCAAAAGGCCGCTCCGGCCTTGGCTTCCAACTCTCTCCCGCAATGGGAGCAATGGAGCTCCGCCATGTTTCTTCCTCCTGATCCCTGAGGCCAGGCAAAACGGCCTGCCCCCTTTATCCTTGCGTCATTGTACCATAAACCGCCGCAAAATGCCACCTGGAGGCCCAATGCCGGCAATGTTTTTCATCCATGAACCACAGCGTGGAATCCATGGTATAATAAGGAACAACCCTACGAAAGAAGGGCTTTTATGGAGCAGCTCTCCGCCACAGTGCTTGAAACCACCTTTCGCAACGACGACAACGGCTATACCGTGCTTCGGGTTGTTCTGGGCCGCACCCAGTATACCGTGGTGGGGCAGATGCCGGAGCTTTCCAGCGGCGAAAGCGTGACCTTTCAGGGAGACTGGACGGAGCATCCGGTGTACGGGCGGCAATTTAGCGCGAAAACATGCCAAATCACCCCGCCCAGCACCCAGAGCGCCATAGAAAAGTACCTGGGCTCCGGGCTGATTCGCGGCATCGGCCCTGCCACAGCGAAGCTGATTTTGGCCACCTTTGGGGATAACGCTCTCCGTGTCCTGGATGAAAGCCCTCAGCGGCTAACAGAGGTCCCCGGCATCGGACCCAAGAAAGCCGCCATGATCCTGGAGAGCTACGGCCAGCAGATGAGCATGCGTCAAGTTCTGGTCTTTCTACAGAACTACGGTCTCTCTCCCAACCTGGCCATGAAGATTGCCAAAACTTACGGGGAAGGCACCATAGAGGCCGTGAAGCAAAATCCCTATCGAATGGTGACGGACATCGATGGGGTTGGTTTTCTAACCGCCGACCGGATTGCCCTCTCCATGGGCATGGATCCCTCCAGCGAGTTTAGGGTACGTTCCGCCCTGTATTTCCTGCTGAACGAAGCCGCTGTGAACGGAGGGCATACCTACCTGCCCCGGCATATCCTGGTTCAACGGGCCGTGGCCCTCCTTCGGGTGGAGGAGGAACTGGTGCAGGCTCAGATAGAGGAGGGCCTGCTGATGAAGCTGCTGATAGGCCAGCGCCTCCCTGATTGTGAAAATGCTTTGTGCCTGCCCTTTTTCTTCCACGCGGAGAGCGAAATTGCGCTGCGCCTCCATACCCTGATGGAATCCAGACCTTACAAGAAGGTGCCTGGTCTAACCCAGCGCATCACCGCTCTGGAAAAGGAATTGTCCATCACCTTCAGCCCCATCCAGAAGAAAGCCATCATTGGGGCGGTACAGGAAGGGGTTCTGGTAATCACAGGCGGACCCGGTACGGGAAAAACCACCATCATCCGCTGTATCCTCCGGCTGTTAAAGGAGGAGAACGACATCCTGCTGGCCGCCCCCACAGGCCGGGCAGCCAAGCGCATGAGCGAAGCTACCGGAGAGGAAGCCAAAACCATTCACCGGATGCTGGAATACGGCGGGGATGAGAATGTTTTCGCCAGGGACGAAAACTTCCCCCTGGAAACGGACTGCCTGATCGTGGACGAGATGAGCATGGTGGATGTTGCCCTGATGCGGGGGTTGCTGCGAGCCGTGCTCCCCGGCACCCGTCTCATCCTGGTGGGAGACGCGGACCAACTGCCCAGTGTTGGGGCGGGGAATGTACTGCGGGATATCCTTCAAAGCGACACTGTGCCCAGCGTACGCCTCACAGACATCTTTCGCCAGGAGGGGGACAGCATGATTGTGGTGAACGCCCACCGGATCAACCACGGAGAAATGCCCGTCCTCAATGCCAGACACAACGATTTCTTCTTTGAACGCAAAACCCTTCAGACGGATGCGGCCCAGACCATCTGCGACCTGCTCAGCCGCCGTTTGCCCGCCTATCTGAACTTCCCCAAGGGGAAATGGCAAGCAGATGCCACCCGCTGCATCCAAGTGCTGAGCCCCACCAAGAAGGGCGAGTGCGGCTCCTTTGCCCTAAACCGGCTGTTGCAATCCGCACTGAATCCGGAACAGAAGGGAAAGGAGTCCCTGGTCCACGGGGAGATGGAGTACAGGGTGGGGGACAAGGTGATCCAGACCAAGAATGATTATCAGATCACCTACACCCGCAGGACCTGCACCGGACTGGAGGAGGGCACAGGCGTCTTCAACGGCGACGTGGGCTATATTCAGCACATCGACCCAGCCGAGCACCTGATGACGGTCTGCTTTGACGATGAGAGGATCGTTACCTACCAAAAGCAGCAGCTGGACGCCCTGGAGCTGGCTTATTGCCTGACAGTACACAAGAGTCAGGGCAGCGAATTCCCGGTAGTAGTACTGCCCGTGGTAGGCGGACCACCCATGCTCATGGCCCGCAACCTGCTCTACACTGCCCTGACCCGGGCCAAACAACTGGTGGTACTGGTAGGCCGGGAGGAAGTCATTGCACAAATGGTGAACAACGACCATGTGGCCACCCGCTACACCACCCTGAAAGCCAGGCTTCAGGCTCTTGTGCCATGATGACCGCCTTGTTGCGCAAATCTCTTGCAGCTCTGGCCTCTCTTTGCTATCCCCAGAACAACTGCTGCCATCTTTGCAGCCAACCCCTGCGTACGCTGGGTGAACAATGGCTCTGCGAGCCCTGCCAAAAAGCACTGGACGAAGCAGCGCTGGATCCCGGCGAGCAGCCCTTCTTTCTTCACGAACTGATTCCATGCTCCTATGCAGGCTTTGCCCATGAGGGTGCCGCAAAGGAACTGGCTCAGGCTCTCAAATACAACGGTGACCGCTTCTGTGCTTTGCCCCTGGCTCAGGGCATGGCCACTGTCTTTGCATTGGACTGTGCAGGCAGCCTCAGGAAATCGGATTTTTTTCTTCCCATTCCCCTGCACCCCTCTCGTGAGCGCATGCGCGGATTCAACCAGGCAGAGACCCTCTGCCAATCCCTCTCCTATCATACAGGGTTGCCAGTCATTCCAACAGCCCTGCGCAGAGTTCGCGCCACGCGCCCCCAGGTTGGACTGGACAGCGCACAGCGGCGGAACAATCTGCACGGAGCCTTTGAAGTGGCAGACATCCAGGCAGTGTACGGCAAACGGATTGCACTGGTAGACGACGTATGCACTACAGGCTCCACGGCCGTCGCCTGTGCCCAGGTGCTAAAGGCCTTTGGCGCAAAGGAAGTCTGCTTGTTAACCGCATGCAAAGCCTGATACCGGACCATACCCAGGTATACCCCCTCCATCCTCTGCGCATACTCCTTCAATGGGCAATGGAGAGGGGTGTGTACATGGATAAGTTATTACCAGGGCTTCTCTACAGCCTGGTGTCCATTCTTGCGCTGTTTTTCATCACAAAATTATTGGGCAATCGCCAGATGAGCCAACTGACGCTCTTTGACTACATCGCAGGTATATCCATTGGCTCCATTGCCGCAGAGATTGCCACCCATCCTGATGAGGAAGCCTGGCTGGGCCTGGTAGCCATGGCCGTCTATGGAGGCGTCACTCTGCTGACCAACCTGATGAATGAACGTTCCCTTAAGATACGCCGCTTTATCCTGGGGGAACCCCTGGTGCTCTATTCCCAAGGCAACCTGTATTACCAAAACCTGAAGAAAGTCAGGCTTGATCTCTCGGAGTTTCTCACGGAATGCCGGGGTGGCGGGTATTTTGACCTGTCCCAACTGCAGATGGTGGTGATGGAAGTCAACGGAAAACTCAGCTTCCTGCCCCAGGAGACCGCCCGGCCCCTGACCCCCGCCGATATGGGACAGTCCCCACAACCTAAAAGTCCCCTTCTGCCCGTTATCATGGACGGACAGATTATCACCCAGGCACTGGATGAACTGGGTTATGACAAGGAGTGGCTGCGCAAAGGTTGGGAAGAACAGGGGTTTATGGGGGAGGAAGAAATCCTGCTCGGCCTGGCCAACCGGGACGGCAGTTTAAGCCTATACGAGAAAACAGCCACTGCACCAGGGTCGGGGACATTCTCCTAAGGATGCCCTGCCCACCCCCACATCTTGTCAATCTTCCTTTGATCCGGTATACTATGCTGCATCCGGGAAAAAGGATGTGCGCTGATGAAAAAGCTCATCGCCTGGCTTATTCTTTTGTTCATTCCCCTTGCCTCTGTGGCCGAAACCGCCGATGTATACCGCTCGGGCGATCCCACTGTAAGCAAAATCGCCATCACGGTGGATGACTGCAGGAATATGACCGTTTTTGAGGGCATGCTGAATCTCTTCAAGGAAGAAGGCATTCATGCAACCTTTTTTGTTGTTGGCAACGCATTACAGGAAAAGGATCGCGCCTTGTGGCAAAGGGCCGTTGCAGAGGGCCACGAGATCGGCAACCATACCTTTGGACACGCAGATTTGTCCCGGACCACCCGACGTACCATTCTAAGCCAGCTTCATCGAACTGAGGCAGCCCTGGATCTGATCCTGGGCTACCACTACCAGATGCGCGTCATGCGCCCTCCCTACGGGCATATCGCCGTTCGAGGCACGCTGGGCCCGGTACTGGATGCAGGATACTCCCATGTGATCCTATGGTCCGTCAGCCAAACCGACCCGGAGATTGCTCTCAAGAAAATCAAGAACGGCAGTATCTGCCTCTATCATACCAACACCAAGGATTTGCGCTGCCTGAAAGAACTGATCCCCCGGCTGAAGGCTGAGGGGTACGAAATGGTCACTGTTTCAGAGCTGTTTGGCTTTGAACCTCCCGGACCCATTGCTCCAACACCCGATCCTCCAGACCCAGCCTCCTCGCTGCCAACCGCCACTCCTGAGGCGGCAAAACCGTAAAAACCATTTTTTCTCCGGTGCGGGGATGGTCAAAGCCGAGATATCCGGCGTGAAGCATCAAACCGGGCGCTTTCACGCCGTTTCTTTGTCCATAAATGGGATCCCCTGCCACAGGATGATGGATATGACGCATATGCACGCGAATCTGATGGGTACGGCCTGTCTCGATCTTCACATCCAGCAGGGAGCAATCGGTCATGGCTTCCAAGAGCCGCCACCGGGTGATGGCTTGCCGTCCCTGGGCATCCACAGCCATTTTTTTGCGATCCTTTTGACTGCGGGCAATCGGTGCGTCGATCAGACCGCATTCCTGCTTCATTCTCCCTTCCACAACAGCCAGGTAATGTTTGTCCATAGACCGCTGGGCCAACTGTCTGCTCAGCGCCAAATGGGCAGCATCGTTCTTGGCTACCAGCAGCAGACCGCTGGTATCCCTGTCCAACCTGTGGACAATGCCGGGGCGCTTCACCCCGCCGATACCGCTGAGCCCGTCCAGGGCATAGAGAAGGGCGTTGACCAAAGTGCCTCTTTCGTTGCCGGCCGCCGGATGCACCACCATCCCCTGAGGCTTCACAACCACCGCGAGATCCCGATCCTGGTAGAGGATCTCCAGGGGAATGTCCTCACGCTCCACCGGGGAATCCGAGGCCAGGGGGATCTCCATCAAAAGGTCTGCCCCGGCAGACACAGCCTGTCCTGCCTTACCTGCGGGCTTTCCATCCACCTGGACCCGCCCCTCCTCAATGGCCTTGGCACAAGCAGAGCGGCTGCATCCAAACAACTCGGCCAGAAGCACATCCAGCCGTCCATTACGGGGCGCTTGCCCCCTCATCCTTTGCATGCTTCTCTCTCCAATCCTGCGAGCGAAATGCCAGGCTGATGACCAACATCACAACACCTGCGCAAATAGCAATATCCGCAATGTTGCACACGAACCAGGGCAGCCACGGGAAGTAAATCATGTCTACCACAAAACCAAAAAGCAACCGGTCGGTAAAGTTTCCCGCAAATCCCCCCAGTATCAGGGCACTGGCCACCCGCTTGTACCCGGTTGGCTCATACCTTCGCCCCAGCAGGCACCACACCACCACCGCAACAAGAGGCAGTATTAGGCTGGCCAGCCACTGGCCGGACAAAAAGCCAAGGGCCATGCCCCTGTTTTGGGTGTAATGCAAATCCAGCAGCCCTGGCAGCGCCGCCATGGTTCGGCCGCCATTCAGGGCTGCCCCCGCCCAGAACTTGGTCACCCGGTCTATGGCCGCCACAACCGCCAGGATACCCCAAAACGCCAGCATGGCCTTCCCCCTACTGCAGCCTTTTCTGCACAATGGATACAATCTGAGCCAACGTTTCCCCGATTACCGGCAGGTTGCGCTTGGCCAAATCCTGTAAAATGAGAACCAAAATGGCTCCCAAAATGGTAAACCCCACTGCCGTCCCCACGCCCCTGGCAACCCCGCCCATAAAGTTGGACCAGAACACCCGTCGCTTGTCGTCGGCATAACGCACATACTCCGCCAAGCGAAGGCGATCCATCTGGGCGATCCAGCGGTCGATCTGCCGGGCCGCCAGAGCTGCTTTAGAGGTATCGGGGGAAACCCCCGCAGCAAACTCGGATGCGATTTCCATGTCGGTATTGTTATCGGCAGAGCCGGAGAGCGCCGGATCCGTGCCGCTTTCTCCGGTCTGAGCCGCCGCCGGCTGATCTCCTGCCGATATCTCTGCTTCCGGTTGCGCATTTCCTTTATCCGACCGCCATGCCCTCATCTGCGCACACCTCCTCCTATGGCATAGTGTGCACAATCCAATGACAAATATTGCTTATCCATCATATCAAAAGGGAGGGGAGCAGACAACCACATTGTGAAAAAATATGGGATACCATTGCTTATTCTTACAAATGGTATCAGTTCCTTGATCTGATTGCAGGAAGCCAAGCCCTATGCTAAGATATGCTTATGCAAGAATACAGAAAGGGTATCCTAACGAGAGATAAACTGAGTGGGTGATGCAAATGAAAAGATCCAAAGCAATTGCCATCTTCCTTGTCTTGCTTGTGTTAGCACCAACCCTGGCTGCAGCAACATCCATCCGGGATTCCTTGATGAAGCTGTCTGATAGTGAACTTTTGCAATTGCAGCAATACCTTGCTGATGAATTGGAAAGACGCGGGCTGCTATCACCGCAGGAAGACGCCCTTTGGTCTACAAAGACGATGGGGGAGGAACTGGTGTGGATTCCAAAGTCGGGAACGAAATATCACGACACCAGCTCTTGCAGCAATATGAAAGACCCAACCCAAGTGAGCCTGGATGTGGCAAAGGAACTTGGCTATACGCCCTGTAAGAAGTGCGATCCTCCAAAGCAATGAATGAGGTATTGCTCCATAAACAAAAGCCCGCCCCGGTCGATACCAGGGCGGGCTTTTTTACTTATGAAGGGCTCACAGGATCTCAATGACGCACATCTCGGCGGCATCGCCCCGACGGGGTCCCAGCTTGTAAATGCGGGTATACCCTCCGGCGCACTTCTTTTCCTCATTGCGCTTCTTAAACTTGGGGCCGATCTCGCGGAAGAGCTTCTCCACCACGGGATACTTGATGTCTTTGGTGCGCTCCTTGTAATCGTCCTTGTCCTCATCCTTCTTGCGAACATCCTTGAGTTCGTAGAGGTAGGAGAGGATCATGCGGCGGGCATGAAGCTTGCTGGGGGCGTCGTTGACCACGTTCAGGGTAACGAGCTGACCCTTGTCGTTATGGGTCTGCTTGGTGGCTTCCACGGTGTTGTCACACTCGTTGACAGCCAAAGTGATCAAACGCTCGGCAGCGCGGCGGACTTCCTTGGCGCGGGCTTGGGTGGTTTCAATACGGCCATACCAAATCAGGTTGGTTACCTGATTGCGCAGCAGCGCCTTGCGCTGGTCCGCAGGACGGCCCAATTTACGTTGTGCCATGGGATTCGTTCCTCCTTTGCGGAAATGGGGATTACTCGTCGCTGGGGCGCAAGGAGAGGTTCAGGGCTTCCAGCTTCTGCTCCACTTCCTCCAAGCTCTTGCGGCCAAGGTTGCGAACCTTCATCATGTCTTCTTGATTGCGCTGGACCAATTCGGCCACGGTGTTGATGCCCGCGCGCTTTAAGCAATTGTAGGCGCGCACGCTGAGGTCCAGTTCCTCAATGGTCATTTCCAGCACCTTTTCCTTCTTGTCGTCCTCCTGATCGGCAAAGGAAACGGGCATCACCTGATCGGTGAGACTCACAAAAAGGCTGAGGTGCTCGGTCAAAATCTTCGCGGAAAGGCTGATGGCCTCATCGGGCTGCACGCTACCGTTGGTCCAAACCTCCAGGGTCAGCTTATCATAGTCGGTGATCTGCCCTACGCGGGTATCCTCGACGGTATAGTTGACCTTTCGGATGGGCGTAAAAATCGAGTCCATGGGAATAAAGCCAATGGGCATGTTCATGGACTTGTTCTTGTCGGCGCTCACATAGCCGCGGCCCTTGTCCAGGGTCAGCGACATTTGCAGATGTGCATCCTCGTTGAGGGTGGCGATATGAAGATCAGGATCCACAATTTCCAACTCATCATCCAAACCGATGTCTCCTGCCTTGACCTCCGCAGGCCCGCGAACGTCCAAATGGACGGTCTTGGGTTGGTCGGAATAGAGCTTGGCAGAGAGGTTCTTGAGGTTGAGGATCATCTCGGTAACGTCCTCTGTTACCCCAGGAATCGTTGAAAACTCATGCTGGATGCCCTCAATGGAAATACCGGTCACAGCCACACCAGGGAGGGAGCTGAGAAGCACACGGCGAAGGGCATTGCCCAGGGTGTGTCCAAAGCCGCGCTCCAGGGGTTCGATGACAAATCTGCCATACCGGTTGTCCTGACTTTTCTCTACGCACTCGATCCGCGCTTTTTCGATTTCGATCATTCGATATACCCTCCTGTTTCAGACCTGTTGGTTGAGGGGGAAGCGCTGTGGTTAACGAGAGTAGAATTCAACAATCATGTTCTCCTGCAGGGTAAGATCCACGTCTTCCCGGACAGGCAAAGAGGTGATGGTAACGGTGAGGTTGGGGGCATCGGTAGAAAGCCACTTGGGCACCACACGGCTGACGCCTTCCTTCACAACCTTGAAATGCTCCATATCCTTGCGGGTGGAACGAACGCTGATCACGTCTCCCACCTTGGTGGTATAGGAGGGGATGTCGACCTTTTTGCCATTGACGGTGATCAGACCATGGGCCACGAACTGACGGGCCTGGGCACGGCTGGAACCCAACCCGGAGCGGTAAACCACGTTGTCCAACCGGAGCTCCAGGAGCTGGAGCAGGTTTTCGCCTGTGATCCCCTTCATGCCGGTGGCACGGTTGAAGGTGCGTTTGAACTGACCTTCCATGAGGCCGTAGGCACGGCGGGCCTTTTGCTTTTCACGGAGCTGAAGGCCATATTCGCTGGCTTTGCGTTGCCGCGCCTGACCGTGCTGGCCGGGAGGGGTGGGACGAAGGGAAACCGCGCACTTGGACGAGAAGCATTTTTCACCCTTCAGGAAGAGCTTGGTGCCCTCGCGGCGGCACAAACGGCATACGGAATCGGTATATCTCGCCATAATTCTTGTACCTCCTCGATCTCTTACACTCTTCTACGCTTGGGCGGACGGCATCCGTTGTGCGGAATGGGTGTAACGTCTTTGATCATGTTCACTTCCAGGCCGGCTGCCTGGAGGCTGCGGATGGCAGCTTCCCTGCCGGATCCGGGGCCTTTGACATAGACCTCTACGGTCTTGAGACCAAACTCCATGGCGGCTTTGGCAGCGGTTTCAGCGGCCATCTGGGCGGCAAAGGGCGTGGATTTCTTGCTGCCACGGAACCCCAGTCCACCGGCGCTGGCCCAGCTCAGAGCATTGCCGTTGGTGTCGGTCAGGGTGACGATGGTATTGTTAAAGGAAGAACGGATATGCGCAGCGCCACGTTCCACGAGTTTTTTTTCACGGCGTTTGCGCGAAACCTTCTTTAACTTTTGCTTGGGTGCCATTGTGTTAATCCCTCCATGTTACATCAGCAATCGTTCCAGGCACTTACTTGGTGGCCTTCTTCTTGCCGGCGATGGTGCGCTTGGGCCCTTTGCGGGTACGCGCATTGGTCTTGGTGTTCTGTCCGCGAACGGGCAGGCCGCGGCGATGACGGACTCCGCGATAGCTGCCGATTTCCACCAAGCGCTTGATGTTCAGGGATACTTCCCGGCGAAGATCGCCTTCTACCTTCACATGGTGCTCAATGTATTCACGAAGCTTGCTGATTTCCTGTTCGGTCAAATCCTTGACGCGGGTGTCGGGATTGATACCGGTTTCCTTGATGATCTTCTGGGAGGTCTTAAGACCAATGCCGAAGATGTAGGTAAGCCCGACTTCCACACGTTTTTCCCTGGGCAAGTCTACGCCCGCGATGCGTGCCATGAGTATGCCTCCTCCTGAATGTGTTCACCATGCCCGCTAGGGCGAAGGGTCTCTTGAAGTTGGCCGTGTTCGCGTAGAGAGAGGCGCACGACCCAAGACCCCGCACGGCATTGGAGAGCTACCGCGCTTTGACAATGATGTTGGCTCAGCAGCCCATGGTCATACGCGGATACCCGCGCATGCAGCCGCCCATGGCTCTACCTGGCCTAACTAACGAAGTATATCATACTTTTCTTAGTTGGACAACGCTTTTTTACAAGTATAAAGCAGATTTAGGTGAAAAATTTTAGTAAAATTGGGGGCAATAAAGCATCAAAGACTATATGTAGTGGTATCAACAATCCCATTCAAACCAATATCGGGAACGCCCGTATGAGCGCTCCCGATGCTGAGTCCAGGGACGATGTGCTTGACGAGGTGTGACGCCATAGCCTCCACCGCGCTTGCGTACCCAATTACCCCTGCTTCTGCTTATGCTTGGGGTTTTCGCAGATCACCATCACGCGACCTTTGCGGCGGATGATCTTGCACTTTTCACAAATCGGCTTGACCGAGGGACGAACTTTCATGCGGTTTACCTCCTTTGCCTCGGGGGGGCGTTTGCACCCCCGTGAATCTGACCATCGTCAGCCTTTGCTGCGCCACGTGATGCGGCCTCGCGTCAGGTCATAAGGCGACATTTCGATGGTAACTCTGTCGCCGGGATAAATGCGGATGAAGTTCATGCGCATTTTTCCCGAAATATGTGCCATGATCCGGTGCCCGCCGGGGAGCTCCACTTGGAACATTGCGTTGGGAAGCGCCTCGATAACCGTGCCTTCCATTTCAATGACATCACTCTTTGACAAGTGCGCATTCCTCCTTCTGATCTTTGGGGTCTGGGACCTGAATTTGCGTTTGCGATTGATTCAGATCCCTTGCAGCTGCGATGGCTTTGCGAAGATCGCTGTTGAGCAAAGGTTTGCCCTTGATAAGTGCCTGAGCAATGTCCTCAGCCCGATGCGGTGTTATCCTCAGGTGCTTTACACGCTTCTTCTTGGGCTTTTCAATCTTTCGCATGCGGCCATCGGCCACCAGGACATGCTCCCCGTCCTGCAGGGCCACAATTACCAACCAACGGCCCTTGTCTCTGCCCTGGCTGGATACTGCCAGCCGTCCTGGTTCAAAGGGAATGGCCTTCACTTACGCTTCCTCCATCAGGATGAACCCCGGATAGGTGAGAAGCTCTGGCAGACCTTCCTCGTTTATCACAAGGGTGTGCTCATAATGGGCGCAGAGGCTGCCATCGGCAGTTACGATGGTCCAGTTGTCCTCCAACTCATTCACATGGTAGTCACCCATGGAAATCATGGGTTCCACAGCCAAGGTCATGCCCGGGCGAAGCTTGACGCCATGGCCGGGCTTGCCATAGTTGGGCACACTGGGTTCCTCGTGCATGTTGCGGCCAATGCCGTGACCGGTCAAATCCCTCACCACGCCGTAACCGAAGCTCTCGGCATAGATTTGTACAGCGTGGCCGATATCCCCCACATTCTTGCCGTTGACCGCCTGTTTCACACCTCTGAAAAAGCATTCTTCCGTCACATCAATGAGCTGCTGCTTTTCAGGGGTGATGGCGCCTACGCCCACGGTGAATGCGCTGTCCGCCTGCCATCCTTCCAGCACCAGCCCGCAGTCAATGGAGAGGATGTCCCCGTCTTTGAGGAACACGCTTTCCGAGGGGATGCCGTGGACCACCTGGTCGTTGAGGGAGGTACACAGGGTGGCAGGATAGCCATGATAGCCCAAAAACGATGGAGTTGCCTTGTGTTTGCGAATCAGCTGCTCCGCATATACGTCCAGGGCGGCTGTGCTGACACCGGGTTTGATGGCTTCCCTGAGACGGCACAGCACCTCATAGAGCAATGCACCGGCCTTGCGCATGGATTGGAGCTGCAGCGTATTTTTGAGGTAGATCATTTCAGTGCCTCAAGGGTTTCCAGAATCTGAGCACTGATCTCTTCCAGACCCGCATCTCCGTTGATGTTCTTAAGAAGCCCCTTTTCCTGGTAATAGTTGATCAGGGGTGCGGTCTTTTCGTGATAGACCTTCAAACGACTTAACACCGTTTCCGGCTTATCGTCCTCCCGCTGGACCAAGCATGTGCCGTCAACCTGGCAAACATTGGATCCATGAAGGCGTTCCACATGGTGGGGGGTGCCACATTGGGGGCAGCAACGCCGTCCGGAGATCCTCTTCACCAGTACCTCGTCTTCCACAGCCAGGTTGATGACAACATGGATGGGAGCGATGGTTTCCAGGGCCTTGGCCTGTTCCACTGTCCGGGGAAACCCATCCAATATGTAGCCATGAACCGCATCCGGCTTGGCGATCCGCTCCTTCACCAGAGCAATGACCACCTCATCAGGAACCAGCTGTCCTGCGTCCATGAAAGCCTTGGCCTTAAGACCCGTGGGCGTTCCTTCGGCGATGGCGCTGCGAAGCATATCGCCTGTGGAGATCTGCGGGATCCCAAGCTTAGCACAGATGAACTGCGCCTGGGTGCCCTTGCCTGCGCCGGGAGGGCCTAAAAAGATAATATTCACGCAATCGCCTCCTTACCTGGGATCCCATGAAAAACCTGCTCAGGTATTCCCGGACTCCCAATGCGCTCAAAGCGCAGGGAGCCTTGGCTCCCTGCCGCTTTGGCATATGCCCACTCAGGAGATCTTGTCATAGTTGCGGCTTACCAACAGGTCGTCAAGCTGCCGCTTGGTTTCCAGCACCACGCTTACGGCGATCAGCAGGCTGCTGGCCGCGAAGGGAATCTGGGTGTTGAGCCCAGTGGTGGCAAGGGTGGGCACGGTGGCCAGGATGGCCAGAAATAGGGCTGCAAAAAGGGTTAGACGGCTGTTGATGCGTCTGAGATAATCCACGGTAGGCTTGCCCGGACGCACCGAGGGAACTGCACCGCCCTGCTGCTGGATGTTCTTTGCAATATCCTCAGGGTTAAAGGAAATGGAGGTGTAGAAGTACGTGAAAGCGATGATCAGCAGCGCAGTCACCAGCATATACCAGGGAGAGCCGCCGTTCATGTACCGGCTCCACCAAGCGTAAATGCCGCTGTCGGTACCGCCCACCAACTGAATGATGGTGCCTGGGAAGGCCATGAAGGAATAAGCAAAAATCAGAGGCAACACACCCACGCTGACCACCTTCATGGGAATGATGGAGTTCTGGCCGCCATACATCTTCCGGCCAGAAACCCGCTTGGCAAATTGCACATTGATGCGACGCACGCCCATGTCCACGAAGGTGACCAGGACGATCATCACCATGGCCAGAATCACCACTGCCAGCAGGGTCAGCCAGGGGGTGAGGGAATTTGCGCCCAGAGCGCTGGAAACCAGATTGAAGAAGCCAATGTAGAGGTTGTTGATGATGCCCGCGAAAATCAGCAAAGAAATTCCGTTGCCGATGCCTTTTTCCGTGATGCGTTCACCAATCCACATGGACAGAGCGGTACCGCCTGCCATGCTCATGCCCACCAACAGGGTGTTAAACCATCCGGCTTTGATATACCCCAGGCTGGACACCAGACCGATGGCCTGAATGATGGCCAAGCCAACCGTCACGTAGCGGGTGATGGAGGCAATCTTCTTCTGGCCCTCGGGGCCGCTCTTTTGCAGCCTCTCCAGCGCAGGAATGGCGATGGTCAGCAACTGCATGATGATGCTGGAGTTGATGTAGGGGGAGATGCCCATGGCCATAATGGTCATATTGGAGAAGTTGTTGCCTGTCATCATGTTCAGCAGGTCCAGCAGAGGAAGTTGCGCACTGCCCATGTTGGCAAGCACCCTGGCGTAGTCCACGCCGGGGGCGGGGATAACGCCCACCAGGCGGAAAAGCACCAGCATCAGAAAGGTGTAAATCAGCTTTTTGCGAATGTCCTGGACCTTCCAGGCATTGCGCAAGGAAGCCAGAATACCCACCTTGCTCATTGTCTTAGGCATCTTACTTCACCTCGGCTTTCCCGCCGAGGGCCTCGATCTTTTCCTGTGCACTTTTGGTAAACTTGGCGGCCTGCACGGTGATCTTCTTGGTGAGATCGCCGTTGCCAAGGACTTTCACACCGGCGAGGGTCTTTTTGACCAGCCCGGCTTCCTTTAGCATTTCCACCGTTACCGTCGCGCCGTTGTCAAAGATCTCCAATTGGCCCACGTTCACCGTGGCGTACTCTGTGCGGAAGATGTTGGTAAAGCCCTTCTTGGGGACGCGGCGGTACAGGGGCATCTGGCCGCCCTCAAAACCGGGGCGCTTCCCGCCGCCGGAACGGGCCTTGGCACCCTTGTGGCCTTTACCGGAGGTCTTGCCCAACCCCGAACCCACGCCCCGACCGAGGCGCTTGGGTGCAGTGGTGGAACCCGCGGCGGGCCCTAATTCGTGCAGTTTCATTGGGGTTTCCCTCCTTACATATCAGCGGTTGCTTCCTTCACGGCTTTTTTCGCTTTGGGGGCGGCTTCCTTGACAGCTTTCTCAGCCTTGGGGGCCACTTCCTTGACAGCTTTCTCAGCTTTGGGGGCCGCTTCCTTGGCAACCGTCTCAGCCTTGGGAGCCTGCTTCTTTTCCGCCGTACCGGGGACCTCTTTGACTTCTACCATGTGCCGCACTCGGAAGATTTGCCCGCGAATGCTGGGGTTGTCTTCCTTCTCCACGGTCTGGCCGATCTTGCGCAGGCCAAGGGCTGCCACGGTATCCTTGTGGACCTGCAGGCTGGAGATGGGCGACTTTTTCAACGTAATGAGCAGTTTCATGCGCGCCTTCCTCCTTAGCCCAAAATTTCTTCCACGGTCTTGCCACGGAGCTTGGCAACCTGCTCGGCAGAGCGAAGCTGACGAAGTCCCTCAATGGTGGCTTTGACCATGTTGATCTTGTTGTTGGTGCCATAGCTCTTGGTGCGGATGTCCTTCACGCCAGCCAGCTCCAGTACGGCACGGGCCGCGCCGCCAGCGATGACGCCGGTACCTTCGGGAGCCGGCAGCAAGACGACCTTGCCGGTGCCAAAAAGGCCGACACTCTCATGGGGAATGCTGGTATTGACAATGGGAACGCGGATCAGATGCTTTTTGGCATCTTCCACACCCTTGCGGATCGCCTCGGAAATTTCGGCGGCTTTGCCCATGCCCGCGCCCACGCGGCCATTCTCGTCGCCTACCACGACCAGCGCGGAGAAGCGGAAGTTACGGCCGCCCTTAACAACCTTGGTAACACGGTTGACGGCCACGAGCTTCTCTTTAAATTCGCTGACCTGTTCCATGCGTTGCATGCGTTCGTCCTCCTTCTTAGAATTCAAGGCCGGCTTCGCGGGCGGCAGCGGCCAACTCGGCCACACGGCCGGTGTACACATAGCCACTCCGGTCAAAGACCACGGTCTTGACGCCTGCTTCCATCGCACGCTGCGCAATCAGCTTGCCGACGATCTTGGCGGCGCCCTTTTTGTCGACATCCTTGAGCTGGGCCAGCACGTCCTTCTCCTGCGTGGAGGCGGCGGCCAGGGTTACACCCTTGGTGTCGTCAATCACCTGGGCGTAGATGTTGTTCAGGCTGCGATAGACGCACAGACGCGGCATGTCCGGGGTGCCGCTGATCTTTTTGCGTACGCGGGCATGACGGATGACTCGGTCTGCGTTACGGTCACGCTTCTTGTACATTTGCGTTCACTCCCTTTCTTCTTACTTGCCGGTCTTGCCTTCCTTGCGGCGGATATGCTCGTTGTCATACTTGATGCCCTTGCCCAGATAGGGCTCCGGCTTGCGCATGGCACGGATATCGGCGGCAAGGTTGCCTACCACCTGCTTGTTGATGCCCCATACCACGATCTTGGTGGGGGCGGGGGTTTCAAACTTGACGTTTTCCGGGGCTTCAAAAACCACCGGATGGGAATAACCGATATTCAAGGTCAGCGTGGACCCATCGGTTTGGGCACGAAAGCCGGTTCCAACCAATTCCAGTGTTTTGGAGAAGCCGGTGGTGACTCCCACCACCATGTTGTGGACCAGGCTACGATACAGGCCGTGCATGGCCTTGTGGGGCTTGGCGTCGCTGGGGCGGTTGAGCGTGAGAACGCCGCCTTCCTGCTTCAAGGTGATATCGGGGTGAACCGCCTGGACCAAAGTGCCCTTGGGCCCTTTGACCGTCACGGCATTATGCTCATCCACCTGCACCGTCACGCCCGCAGGGACTGTGATCGGAAGTTTTCCGATTCGAGACATTGTGTTTCCACCTCCATTGCGTGTCGGTTTACCAGATGTAGGCGAGCACTTCCCCGCCGATCATTTGCTTGCGCGCTTCCCGGTCCGTCATCAAACCCTTGCTGGTGGAGATGATGGCGATGCCCAAGCCGCCCAACACCTTGGGCAGTTCTTCGGAACGGGCGTACACCCGCAGTCCGGGCTTGGAAATGCGCTTGAGTCCCGCAATCACGGGCTGCTGCTTGCCATTGACATACTTGAGTACAATCTTGATGCTCCCCTGGGGGCCATCATCCAAAAAATCAACCGATTTGACATAGCCTTCCGCCAGAAGGATTTTCGCAATCGCTTTCTTGGCATTGCTCGCGGGCATCACAACGGCGTCATGCTTTGCGACCTGGGCATTGCGGATGCGGGTCAGCATATCGGCGATGGGATCATTCACAACCATGATAGAACCTCCTTCCGTTCTTTCCCGCTTACCAACTGGCCTTGCGGACACCGGGAATTTGGCCTTTGTAGGCCAGCTCTCTGAAGCAAATACGGCAAATACCGTACTTGCGAAGCACCGAGTGGGGACGTCCGCACAGGCGGCACCGGGTGTAAGCCCGGGTCGAGAACTTGGGCGTTCTGGCCTGTTTGATTTTCATGCTTGTCTTGGCCACTGTCTTTTCTCCCTTCCCTTGCTTACTGAACGTACGGCATGCCGAGGAGTTGGAGCAATTCCTTGCATTCCTCATCGGTATTGGCCGAAGTGACGAAAATCATTTCCATACCGCGGATCTTTTCCACCTTGTCATACTCGATTTCGGGGAAAATGAGCTGATCGCGGATGCCCAGGGCGTAGTTGCCACGACCGTCGAAGGCCTTGTCACTTACACCGCGGAAGTCGCGGACCCGGGGAAGAGCCACGTTGACCAGTTTGTCCATAAACTGCTCCATACGCACTCCCCGCAGGGTTACCTTTGCGCCGATGCTCATGCCCTGGCGGACCTTGAAGTTCGCCACGGATTTGCGGGCCTTGGTTACCAGCGGCTTTTGGCCGGCGATGGTCGCCAGCTCCGCTACGGCGAGTTCCAATCCCTTGGGATTATCCTTGCAGTCGCCCAGGCCCATGTTGATCACGATCTTATGAAGCTTGGGGACCTGATTGATGTTCTTGTAGCCGAATTTCTGCATCAGGGCAGGCACGGCTTCGTTCAGGTACTTTTCCATGAGTCTTGTCGCCATTTGCCGTCCCTCCCTCAGTCAATGTCCGCTTGGCAACGCTTGCACACACGAACGGACTTCATCTTTTTGGTTCCGTCATCCCGGGTGACTTCCATGATGCGGTGGGATACGCGGGTACCCTTGCCGCACTTGGGGCAAATCACCATTACGTTGGAGGCGTCAATGCTGCGCTCCTTCTGGAAGATACCACCGGGCTGGCCTTGACGGCGGGATTTCTGGTGCTTGGTAATGTAAGCGACCCCTTCCACTACCACCCGGCCATTCTTGGTATCCACGCTGAGCACTTTACCCTGCTTGCCCTTGATGCCTTCAGGACCTGAGATGACGACAACCTGATCCTTGGATCTCACATGAACTTTATTCATTGTCTCGTCATCCTCCATCAGAGCACTTCGGGAGCCAGTGAGACGATCTTCATATAATCTCTCTCACGAAGCTCACGGGCTACGGGTCCAAAGATACGGGTGCCACGGGGCATCTTCTGGTCGTTGATAATCACGGCGGCATTGTCGTCAAAGCGGATATAGCTCCCATCGGGGCGACGCTTCTGCTTGCGCATGCGCACGATAACAGCTTTCACCACATCGCCCTTTTTCACGGTGCCACCGGGATTGGCGCTCTTAACGCTGGCGACGATCACATCGCCGATAGAGCCGTCCCGGCGAAAGGAACCGCCGAGCACGCGGATACACATGATTTCCTTGGCGCCGGAATTATCGGCTACCTTGAGTCGCGTTTGCGGCTGGATCATACGGTCTTTTCCCTCCTTGTTTGGGATCCTCCGAGGGTGAACAGGTTTTATTCTGCACCCACCAGGGTCTTGCCCTGGATCCATCACCGCGCAATGCGCGGGGGACGGAGATGAATGGTATTTTTTACCCACTGCACCCGGCATCCGTTTGTCAATGAATCCAACCGGAGCGGGTTGGGAGTTCCAGGGGACAGCCCCTGGGTGGGCTCAGCCCCTGATGGTTACTTGGCCTTCTCGAGAATTTCAACCAAGCGCCAACGCTTGTCGCGGCTCAAGGGGCGGGTTTCCATGACGCGTACCCGATCACCGATTCCACATTCATTGTTCTCATCGTGGGCCTTGAGCTTATTGGTTTTGTTCATGATCTTGCCATACAGGGGATGGCGCACGCGGGTCTTGATTTCCACTACGATGGTTTTGTCCATCTTGTCGCTTACGACCAAGCCCTCGCGGGTTTTGCGAAGTCCTCTTTGTTCAGACATTGAAGCGGCTGCCTCCTTCTTAAAAGTCTACGCCCTCAGCGGGCCTCTTTCTGTTCCAGTTGACGAAGGACGGTCATGCAGCGGGCGATATCACGCTTCACGTTCTGGATGACCATGGTGTTTTGTAACTGGCCCGTGGCAAGCTGGAAACGAAGGTTGAACAACTCCGCTTTCAGTTCAGCCACCTTGCTTTCCAGCTCGGTCCTGCTCATGATCACAAGCTCTTTTGCCTTCATTCTGCCTCACCACCCGCTTCGGTTTTGTCTTCACGCTTCATGAACTTGGTCTTCATGGGCAGCTTGTGAGCGGCCAAACGGAGCGCCTCACGGGCGTCCTCTTCGGGCACGCCGATGATCTCAAAGAGCACGCGGCCCGGCTTAACCACTGCCACCCAGTACTCCGGGGAACCCTTTCCGCTGCCCATACGGGTTTCGGCGGGTTTTTCGGTAACAGGTTTGTCGGGGAAAATCTTGATCCAGACCTGGCCGCCACGCTTGGTGTAACGGGTGAGCGCGATACGCGCAGCCTCGATCTGCTGGCTGGTGACCCAGGCGGGTTCTGTGGCTACCAGGCCGTAATCGCCATAAGCCAGGAAGTTGCCCCGCATGGCCTTGCCCTTCATGCGACCGCGGAAAACCCGGCGGCGCTTGACTCTCTTAGGCATCAACATCGCTTAGTTGCCTCCTTCGCTCTTGGCAGCGGCGGGCGCTTTCTTGGGCCGGGGCAGCTTCTGTCCCTTATAGACCCAAACTTTGACGCCCAAGCGGCCATAGGTGGTCTTGGCTTCCGCGAAGCCATAGTCGATATCAGCGCGGAGGGTCTGCAGGGGGATGGAACCCTCGTGGTAGTGCTCGGTCCGGGCAATGTCCGCCCCGCCCAAGCGTCCGCTGACACTGGTCTTCATGCCCTTGGCCCCCGCCCGCATAGCCCGCTGCATGCTCTGCTTCATGGCGCGGCGGAAAGAGATGCGCTTTTCCAACTGCTGAGCGATGTTCTCTGCCACCAATTGGGCATTGGTGTCGGGCACCTTGATCTCCATGATGTTAATATTGGCGGGCTTGCCCAGGAACGCTTCGATGTCACGCTTGAGGGCTTCGATGCCAGCGCCGCCCCGGCCGATAATCATGCCGGGTTTTGCGGTAAAGATGTTGACGGTGATGCGGCCGGAGCTCCGCTCAATATCGATGTGGCTGATGCCGGTGGAATAATACTTTTCCTTGAGCAGCTTGCGGAGCTTGTAATCCTCCACGAGGTTGTTCGCAAAATCTTTCTTGCCGGCATACCAGCGGGTGCTCCAGTTGAAAATGACGCCAACGCGAGCACCATGGGGATTTACTTTCTGACCCATTGATAAACCTCCCTTGGATTACTTTTGGTCCAGCACCACGCTGATGTGGCTGGTGCGTTTGAGCATCGGTGACGCGCTGCCGCGGGAGCGGGCTACGAAGCGCTTCAGCGTGGGGCCGGGGTTGGCGTACACTTCGGCCACGTAGAGGGCCTTGCGGTCCATCTCGTTGTTGTTGACAGCATTGGCGATGGCACTGGTAAGCAGCTTATGCACCACAGGGGATGCCGCTTTGGGGGTGTACATGAGAATGGCCAGAGCCTCGTCCACATTCTTGCCCCGAATCAGGTCGATAACAATCTTGACCTTGCGGGAGGAAATGCGCACGTACCGGGCATGGGCGGAAGGGCGAGTGTCACGGGACGCCATGTGGGCCTCTGCCTTCCTTTGGGAATTACTTGCCATTGGGACTCACTCCTTCCGCTTACTTCTTGGCGGTCGATTTTTCACCGGCGTGGCCGCGATAAGTCCGGGTGGGGGCGAACTCACCCAGCTTGTGGCCAACCATGTCCTCGGTGATATAGACAGGAACATGCTTCTTTCCGTCATGGACGGCAATGGTATGTCCCACAAAATCCGGGAAGATGGTGGAGGCCCGAGACCAGGTCTTGGCCACTGCCTTCTTGCCCGTTTGATTCATCTCTCTGATCCGCTTGAGCAGCGTTTCGCTGACAAAGGGTCCTTTCTTGATGGAACGGCTCATATTGGGGCTCTCTCCTTTCCGTAGCTATTGGGCTTACTTGCCCGCGCGCTTCACGATCATCGTGTTGGAGTACTTCTTGTGCTTGCGGGTTTTCAGACCCAGCGCCACCTTACCCCAGGGAGTAACGGGAGCAGGCATACCCACAGGGCTCTTGCCCTCGCCGCCGCCATGGGGGTGATCGCAGGGGTTCATGACCACGCCGCGAACGGTGGGACGCCAGCCCATATGACGCTTGCGACCCGCCTTACCAATGCGGACGTTCTCGTGATCGGTGTTGCCAACGGTTCCAATGGTGGCCATGGCGTTCATGGGAACCTTGCGCACCTCGCCGGAAGGCAGACGCACCTGGGCATACTTGCCTTCCTTGGCCATGAGCTGTGCGGAGTTGCCCGCAGAGCGAACCAGCTGTCCGCCGCGGCCCGGCTTGATTTCCACGTTGTGGATCAGCGTGCCCACGGGGATGTTTTGAATGGGCAGGGTGTTGCCGGGCTTGATATCGGCGGTCTCGCCGCTTACCACGATATCTCCCACCTTCAAATCCAGGGGAGCCAGGATGTAGCGCTTCTCGCCGTCGGCGTAGTGCAGCAGGGCGATGAAGGCGCTGCGGTTGGGATCGTACTCGATGGTGGCCACCTTGGCCGGGATATCAAACTTATCGCGCTTGAAGTCGATAATACGGTACTTGACCTTGTTGCCGCCGCCCTGATGGCGAACGGTGATCTTGCCCTGCTTGTTGCGGCCTGCGTTCTTCTTCTTTGTCTCCAGCAAGGAACGCTCGGGCTTGTTGGTGGTGATCTCCTCGTACGTCAGCACCGACATAAAACGGCGGGCGGGCGAGGTCGGCTTGTAAAGTCTGATAGCCATTGCTTCTTGTCCTCCCTGCTTTACTCGGCCATGCCTTCGAAGAACTCGATGGGCTTGGAGTCCTCCTTGAGGGTCACATAGGCCTTCTTG
Source organism: Clostridiales bacterium (assembly GCA_012729115.1). Taxonomy (GTDB): domain Bacteria; phylum Bacillota; class Clostridia; order Christensenellales; family Aristaeellaceae; genus Limiplasma. Next base: position 47,972 of record JAAYDR010000020.1, read on the forward strand.
ATTTCACGGGTGCGGCCCTGGGTCTTGCCCTGCCGCTTGATCTTGCCGAGGGTGCGCAAGGTGTTCACTTTGTCCACCTTGATGCCCTGGAAGATGGCTTCCAAAGCCAGCTTGATCTCGGTCTTGTTGGCAGTCCTGAGGACCTCGAACACGTATTTCTTGTCCGGGAAGCCCTCGTAGGTGGCCTCAGTCAGCACCGGACGAAGGATCACATCATGGGGATCTTTCATGCGTATACCTCCTCTACACCCTTGAGGGCGTCCTGGGTGAGGATGATCTTGCCGGCCTTGAGAATGTCGTACACGTTGAGGGTGTTCACATAGCTGGTGGTGAGCTTCGCGAGGTTTCCGGAAGCACGAACGATGTTCTCATCCCGGCCTGGAAGCACCAGCATGGCGGCGGTGTCCAGCTTCAGGGCATCCAGGAACTTTGCCATCAGGCGGGTCTTGGCTTCCTTGAGCTGGATGGAGTCCACCACGATGATGTCCCCGGCGTTCAGCTTGCTGGTCAACGCGCTCTTAAAGGCAAGGCGGCGGACCTTCTTGGGAACGTTGATCACATAATCCCGGGGCTTGGGGGCAAACACGATACCGCCGTGTTTGAACTGGGGAGCGCGGTTGCTGTGGTGGCGGGCGTTACCGGTGCCCTTTTGGCGGTAGATCTTGCGGCCGCCTCCGCGAACCTCGCCACGGGTGAGGGCGCTCTGGGTGCCCTGGCGCTTATTGGCGAGAATGGAGCGCACAACCAAATGCATAGCGGCGACGTTTACGGGGGCGGCGAAAATTTCGTCGCTGAGCTCCACTTCGCCGATGGCCGCGCCTTCCATATTATACAGAGCAGTCTTTGGCATGGTATGTTTCCTCCTTCAATCAGGGTTTTGGTGGGCTGACGGTTGAGGCGCCGTTACGCCTTGCAGGTGTTACGCACCAGGAGCAAGCCGCCGTTTGGGCCGGGTACCGCGCCCTTGATGAGGAGCAGGTTGCGCTCGGCATCCACCTTGACAATTTCCAGGTTCTGGATGGTCACGCGCTCCACGCCGTAATGGCCGGGCATGTGCTTGTTCTTGAACACGCGGGAGGGGTCGGAGTTCGCACCCATGGAGCCCACGCCGCGATGATACTTGGAGCCGTGGGCCATCGGGCCGGTGTGCTGGTTCCAGCGGCGGATGGTTCCGGTGAATCCATGGCCCTTGGAGATTCCGGACACATCAATTCTTTCGCCCGCTTCAAACTGGGTAACGGTGATGTCGCTTCCCACTTCCAGCTCTGCTGCGTTGTCCAGCTTCAGCTCCCGCAAATGGCGGGCGGGGGCCACGCCAGCCTTGGCAAAATGGCCGGAAATCGGCTTTTTGACCAGCTTTTTGGCCCGGAACTCGGGCAAGGTGTCAAAGCCCACCTGCACGGCGCTGTAGCCGTCGGATTCGAGGGTCTTTTTTTGCACCACCTTGCAGGGGCCTGCCTCCACCACGGTCACGGGTACGAGGCGGCCATCATCGGTAAAGATCTGCGTCATGCCGATCTTCTTACCTACAATCGCTTTTTTCATGATCGTCGTACCTCCTGCTTTAATTGTTCAGCTTGATTTCGATTTCAACGCCGGCAGGAAGATCCAACTTCATCATGGCGTCTACTGTGCGCGGATTGGGGTTATGAATGTCGATAAGGCGCTTGTGGGTGCGCATTTCGAATTGCTCGCGGCTATCCTTGTACTTGTGGGGTGCGCGAAGAATGGTGACGATTTCCTTCTCCGTGGGAAGGGGGATGGGGCCGGATACCCGCGCGCCGGTCCGTTTCGCGGTTTCCACAATCCGCTCGGAGGACTGATCGATCAGGTTGTGCTCATACGCCTTGAGCTTGATACGGATCTTCTGGTTGGCCATTTGCTTACCTCCTTGACTTTCGTCTCAAGTACACCGCTCCGTGCGTGTCCATGGGTGGCCCCGTTTTGGCGAACCCGTTTCCTCAAAGGGGGACCCCAGCACCCACGCTCTTTCGGCGTCTCAAGTCCGTCGCCCGATTGCCGGGCTGGTCCACGATAATTACCCGCCATGGCCATGACGGCAACTTACCGCTTCATCCCTCAACAGACAGCGTTGCTATTATACGGCATGCGAATATTGAATGCAAGGGTTTTTACGGAGAAAAATGAGATTTTTCTTCTTTCTATGGGCTCAAAGCGGCTTGGTATACCAGATATAGGAATCAGTTATTAACATGCCTCCGTGTGTGTCCATTAAATGACACATGACAAGGGCAGGGAGAACTCCTGAGGGCCCAAACCATGAACTGGCCCTACAGAGAGTTCCCCGTTGTCAGCAGATATACAACATAATAAACTCCTGATCCCAAGTGCCACAACAGGAGGAAAATCCTGAAAGCGAACCCGGCAGCAACCAAAACCGGTGCTTTTCCGCCGGAAGATTCCACTGCCGCCTGCTCTTGCCGTGCCTGCGCCCAATCCCCCAGGAATTCTATGAGCATCATTACCCACAGCATCAGGGACGCACCCATCATTCCCCAACCGAAATTACCGTCGCTTGCCCGGCGGCCGTCCTCCCCCAAAATCAGGTATTCCACCACGCCCACGGCAAAAAACAACACGGTCAGCACGACCAGCGGGTCTTTCCCCCGGCCCTTGCGGTGCCAAAGAAGCAGCTGCGCCAGGGGAAACGCCGCAATCAGCAGCACGGTTCTCAGGCCGTATCCAAGCTTCTCCCAGGAGATGTCCAGCACCATCTTTCCCTGAGAGGGGACGAGGATGCCAAAGTAATAGAGATATTGAGCGATCATGAACAGCACGGCCGGCAGTACGGCGACAATCACCTGGATAAAAAAGCGGCAGTTTCTGGGATGCCGGATCCATTGCGCCAAAAAATACAGGCAGGCGGCCGGTAAAAAGGCCTGCATGAAGGTAGGCTTTGCCAGGAGGCTCAGCAGCAGCAAGCCTCCCAGAACCGCAGCCTTTTTCCGGGGCAGGCAGGTCTGTTCTCCCTGAAGGGGAAGCATGCGCTCAAACTCGGCGTAGCAATGTGCCGTATAGGGAGCACAGAGCAACATCGCCACCATGGCGATCATCTGCGTGGGGCTGTGCCAGGTGTTGGGTGTACCTGCGCCAAGATAGACATGGGGATTCACCCAGGGGACCCAAAGGGCGGCTACCAGGGACACGGCAAAGGCCGCCAGCGCAATTTGAACCCGACCCAGCTTCCCTCCCAGGTAGGCAGTCATGAGCCTGTGAATCAACCACAACTCGGCAGCCTTCATCAATGTAGTCACCAGGGCGGCGGCCAATTTAACGGGAACGGAAAACAGCGTCAGAAAAGCCACCATCCCATGCCACAGGGGATGGGCCATGTGTCGGATGAAGGTGCGGGGATGCAGGAAATCCCCTTCCGATGCCCAGGTGGCGTGGATACTCAGATCGCTACTACCTCTGCGCGACAGTGCCTCAAACACCACAAAGCTCAGGACCAGCATCATCATCAGGGAAATCCATATCCACGGGTCTGCCTTTTGCTCCCTGCCCCGGGAGCTCAGAGGATTGGGAGCGATCACACGCTCCCGGCTTTTTCCGGCAACGTCTTGCCGGTCATTCTTCATCGGATTCCACATGTCGGTATACCTTCGCCCCTCTGCCATGGACTACGCTTTCATATCCCTGTACCACGATCTTCAGGTGATCCGTGAGGATCCATCGGCTCTTTCCCGTATTTTCGGGAGTGAACCAGCCATACAGAAGCCCCATGCCCGGATGGATCTGCGAAATGGTCTGCAGGGTGCAAAGGTCTGCCCGGATGGTATTGGTCCAGGGGTTCTTCGCATGGGGATCAAACTCGATGGCCCCGCAAGCCTCCTGGACCGTCTGGGAATAGGGCTGAAGCGTGAATCGGTATTCATCCTGATAAGCTCCCTGAGGCGGTAAGGTGAAGAGCCAAACTGCCATGGCCATGCTTCCTGCCAACACCAACGCCGGCAGCACCTTGCGCCTGCGCAGCACCAGAAGCCCTGCTACCGCCCACAGGAAAGGGCTCAGTGTCCGGAAATCACTCCAGTCATTGGTTTCGTACAGCATCACCACAACAGCAAATGGGATAAACAGCATCAAAAAGCAGCTGAATACCAGCAAATCAAAACCTGTCTCCACTGCGATGCGTCCCGCCTTGCGGGTCAGGCGCAGGAAAGACCCAACGAGGCACAGGCCCATCATGCCGCTGTATAGCCAGTGGAATGCGTCCTGCATGGGGCTGTCTGTGGCCACGATAAAATAATCCTTCAGGTTGCTCTTCGCATGGCTGAAAAACATTTGGATGAACGTACCCGCATCCTTGGCGCGGAGCCAGTTATACAGGAAACCTGCCGGATAGGGGGCGGTGACAGCCATTGTAAAGGCGTACAAACCGATGGATAGAACCAGAGCCAGCAGTCCGTACAACGCAGTCCTTTTACCCGCACGGTTTCCCCCGCTCTGCCATACCAGGGGTAAAAACAATACGAAATAGGTGATGCGGTATAGGCAGGCAAAGCATACCACGGCCCAGCCCAAAATAAGGGACAGCTTGCCACCGGTGCTGTGGTGGCGCAGCAAGAAAGCCATGTAGAGCATCAGGATCCCATAGTTGAACAGTTCGGTCATGGAGGTGACGCAATAGAGCACAGCGGGCACATAGATCATCAGCAGCCCGGACATAAAAAGCGCGTAAGAAGCCCTTGGCTTCACCAGCAGGCAGAGGACCAGCCCGCCCAGGGAAATCCACAGAGCATTGAAGATGGGGATGCTGTGGAAGGTGAGCCCAAAAACCTTGGCGAAGCCGCCATACAGCAACAGCGGCGTAGGGCCGTGAACGCTGAGCGTACCGATCATGGGCGTATATTCGGCAATGCCGCTGTACCCGCGAGGCAGGCCCATGTGAATGAAACTGTACAGGTTGCGCCAATAGTCCGTCTCATCGCTCCAGACAGGGTAACTTGCAAAGGCGTTCTGCCCCAGAATCAGGGAAATAACCCCCAGCTGCAAAAAAGGCGTAAGGATAAGCAGCGCACAGGCCGATCGTGTCCAGAAGCGTTTGGTGCTCTCCATTGTTCGCAAATCCGTCATCTACCGTATCAACCTCGTTCCTTCCCACGGGCGCGTTGCGATCCCCCGCATGCGCTTCCCATTCCACTGAGTATACCATGACCGGGCCCATCCGACAATATTGACCATTTGGCGGCTGATTGCCAGACCATTTGGCGGCTGATTGCCAATCCCATTCTGTTGTGGTATGATCCCCAAAAAGGGAGGTGAGGGCGCTTTTGGAGCCAAAGTATCAATGGGTTGCAGACGTCCTTCGAAGAGAGATCGCCTCGGGGATCTTCAGGGACGGACAGGCCCTGCTCACCGAGTTGGAACTGAAGGAGCGCTTTGGCGTAAGCCGCCAGACGATCCGCCAGGCCATCTCCCTGCTGGAAGGCGACGGGCTGGTTTGCCGCAGGCGCGGCAGCGGCACCTATGTAACCCACGGGCCTCGCAAACACGGCAGCGTGCTGAATGTGGCCGTGGTTACCACCTACATCACCGATTATATCTTCCCCTCCATCGTAAGGGGAATTGAAAGCGTACTATCCACCCAAAATTGCATCATGAGCCTGTCTGCCACCTACAATAGCGTGGAGCGGGAACGGGCGCTGCTGAGGCGCCTGCTGGAGACGCCGGTGGACGGGCTGATTGTGGAGGGCACCCAGACCGCCTTGCCCAATCCCAATATCGGACTATACGAAAAACTCCGGGAACGGAATATCCCCTTTGTGTTTATCAACGGTTATTACCCCGAGCTTTCCCAAGCGGTCCATGTGGTCACCGATGACGAGGCCGGCGGCTTTCAGGCTGCGGAAATCCTGCTGGAGGCCGGGCTTACCCGCCTGGGTGGAATCTTTAAAAGTGACGATATGCAGGGGCATATGCGCCATCAGGGCTTTGAGAAGGCGCTGAAGGCTCACGGCCTGTGCGCAGCCCCTGAGAATGTGTGCTGGTTTACTACAGAAAACAAACCCCGATTCCTGCTGGAAGAGCCGGGGCTTTCCTTCCTGAGAGATGTGTCGTGCCATCTGGATGGCCTGGTGTGTTACAACGACGAAGTGGCCCTGCGTACCCTGGAGCACCTGGCCCAGATCGGCCTTCAGGTGCCGAGGGATCTGTCCCTCGTCAGCTTTGACAACAGCGCTTATGCAGGCATCTGCTCCCCCAAACTCACTTCCCTCTCCCATCCCAAGGAGACTTTTGGCCAGGAAGCCGCCGCCAAACTTCTAAAGATGATGCAGGGGTACCGGGAGGAAAGCACGATGCTCGGCTGGGAGTTGGTCAGACGGGAAAGCGTCAGGGGGTAGGAGAAGGACAATGATTCCATTTGGATGACTTTGTGCAGGTTCAGGGATTGCTGCGGCTATTGCCAGCTGATCCTTGCCTTTGCAGCAGTCCAACAGCGCTTTCCTCATCAAGCGGCTTGCTAAGCAAGTATCCCTGCATTTTATCGCATCCGCATTTCTTCAGGTACTGCTTTTGCAGTGGATGCTCCACACCTTCCGCCACAACGCTATGCCCGAACTTATGCGCCATTGAAATGATATCGCCAATGATGGATTGATCCGGCTGAGCCAGTGGCAGATGATCCAGGAAGTGTTTATCAATCTTCAGGCAATCGACATTGAGCTCCCCTTCTCTGGCAAGAGAGGAAAACCCTGTTCCGAAATCGTCAATCGCAATGTGAAATCCTGCATTTTTAAGCTGCCAAAGAACACGGTTGATCTTCTCATAATCACCGGCAAATACAGATTCTGTGATTTCCAGATGGACCCGACTGGGATCCATCTGCATCTCATGGACGATCTCCATCAATCGGTCGCAAAAACCGTCCTTAAGAAGCTGGATAATGGAAATGTTGACAGCGACGCTCACAGTCTCATATCCGCCCACCAACAAGTTGCGAACAAATAGCAGGGCCTGACTTATTATTTTGTAGCCAATGGGTATGATAAGCCTTGTTTTTTCTGCGATTGGGATGAATTCCAAAGGCGGTATCAAGCCAAGAGTATCCGATCTGACCCTTGCCAAAGCTTCAAATCCGCAGATCTGATCAGACTGAAAATCCAATATCGGCTGATATTGCAAAAACAAGCCGCCATTGCCTTCTCCCAGCGCGATTTCCGACAGCTCCAGATTGATTTGATGTTCGCGGTCGATTTGCGATTCCAGCATTGCATCATAAATGCAAATCTCAAATTCCCTGTCACCTGAGTTGATCGCTTTTTCTGACGCAATCAATACTTTTTTAAGCAATTGGTCAACATCGTACGGATGCTCATCATCGATTTCCAAAACCCCGATGCCGCCTCCAACCCTCTCCGGCATCAGCAAATGTTCCAGCGTACCGGCAACACTTTCACAGAACTGAAGCAATTCTGCTTGAGTTCCATATCCCCTGATGTAATAAGCGAACCGGTTCTCATATGTTTTAAACAGCATGCAGGAATCTGTGGAGTACTCTTCCAGTGCGCTTGCGGTCTTTTTGATCAGCTCCAGTGTGTAATGAAAGCCAAAGGCCGTTGTAACGGACTGGGTTGAACTCAAATTAATGCACACCACCGCGCGCTTGTGGATAGATGGCCGATTGTTGTCCACAGACAAAAGGTTTTCAAGATATGCACGGTTGCGCAACCCTGTCCAGCTGTCGTATTCTCCAATATACCGAAGCCTGCGCTCCATTTCCTTTCGGTCCGAAATGTCCATGATAATTCCCTCAAGGGCCTCAACCTCGCCATGGGCATTGTAGATTCCCTGTCCAAGCTCCAGAACCCATTTTCGCATGTGATCGGCGGTATAGATTTCGTACTCAAACCGGAAAGGCCGCCTCTGGGGCAGGATACGCGCCCATTCCATCCATAGCGCTTCCCTGAATTCAGGCACGATCAGGTCGTTAAAGGAGTGTTCCTTATTATAAAGGAGACTTTCCGGAGCATATCCTGTGAGTTCCAAACAACCGTCCGAGATAAACTGCATCGTCCACTGCCGGTCATAATGGCATCGATAAGCCAGACCGGGAAGATGGGAGAGAAGGACCGATTTGCTGCGCTCACTTTCCCTGAATGACTCTTCCGATGCCCGGCGTACGGTGATGTCCTCAAGCAAACAAATATGCAGCGGACTCCTTTCCTCTCCACTAAGGAAGGGGGAGATCAGCATATTTGTCCAAACGCTGGATCCATCCGGGCGTATAAAGCGCTTCTCCATGGTGTAGCCGCTGGAATCGCCCGATCGAAAACGCTCGAATTGCTCCAATTCAGCCGGGAGATCCTCAGGATGGGTAATGTCCGTCCAGTTTACGTTTTCCAGGTCCTGGCGCGTTCTTCCTATAATCTTTTCAAACATGGGGTTGATGGTCATAGACCCAAACTCGGACTGATGAACAAAGCTCTTGTCATTCAGAATCGCAATCCCAACGGGAACCTGGTCAAACACGCTGTGATAAAGCGCTTCATCAAAAGCCAGTTGCCTGTTGAGCGCCTTGAGCAAGGAGCGCTGGTCTCCAATGAACAGCAGTGCACCCAGCAACCCAAAGGCGCACAGTACGATCATGAGGTCGGGAATCATTTGTGCTCTCAGGTGCGAGAACCACTCCGCTGCGGAGTAGTCCACCCGAAAAACAGCAATGACTGCCTCGCTCATTGCATCTTTGATTGGCACCAGCGCGCTGATCCACTCTCCCCTGCGGTCCGTTACAGGATCTGTGAGGATCGTTTCGCCAGAGCGGAAGGGTTCCCAAAAAACATCATCGGTTTGATCATATACTTGTCCGGGCAGAGAGGGAGAAGCGGAGCCTGGGGCCTCAGAATCCACCATCAGGATCAATCTGCCGTCGCGTTGGCCCATCACGTTGGCAGCATGAATCGGATTGGTGGTTTCAACCAGCCGTATCAAGCTCTTCTTGCACTGGTCATATTCAGGCAGTTCAAGATCTTTCATACTGCCGGAAAACATAGCGATATGCTCGGAATGCAAAACGGACCCCAGCGATTGTGCTACCATCATCGCTTGGGAAGATGCGTCCTGTGTATACCGCCTCCATGAAAAATGCAAATACAAACCACCCAGAAAAAATACAGTCACGATCAAAGCGCCCAGACAGATGGGACTGCGCTGTATTTTTACACCGGCAGTATGATAGGGAAGTCGCATGTTCTGCCCCTTGACCATGTTCCTTCGTCTTGCCATAGGTTCGCTTTCTTTTGTATCGTTAAAATATTTAATCGCAAAGGCATGCGCCATCTCGATCATTTGAATCCAATTATAGTAAGATTCATTTATCCTGTCAACTTTCTTACACCTTGGCCAGGTAACAAGCCTATCATACCCATCGGATTCTCTATTGCCCGTCCTTTGGAATTGTGGTATATTGTTGACAGTAAATCAGTACGTACAACTTTGCCCTATGACCCTGGCCACATCCATCTTCTGAAAGGAGACTCCTTATGAGCAAGTACACCATTGGCATCGACTACGGCACCTTGAGCGGTCGTGCGGTTCTGGTCGACGTAGCTACAGGCGGGCAAATCGCCAGCGCCACCTTCGACTATCCTCACGGCGTAATGGACGAGGCCCTCCCCAGCGGAAAAAAGTTGGGCCATGACTGGGCCCTCCAGCATCCCCAGGACTATGTGGACGTGCTGACCCATACCATCCCAAAAATTCTGAAGGACAGCGGCATCAGCCCGGAGGACGTCATCGGGCTTGGCACCGATTTTACCGCCTGCACGGTGCTTCCGGTGAAGGCGGATGGCACACCCCTTTGCATGCTGCCCGAATTTTCCGACAACCCCAACGCCTATGTGAAATTATGGAAACATCACGCGGCCCAGGACAAGGCCAACCGCCTCAACGAGATCGCTGCCAATAGGGGAGAAAAGTGGCTGAAAAACTACGGCGGCAAAATCTCCAGCGAGTGGCTCTTTCCCAAACTCTGGCAGATTCTGGACGAAGCACCGGAAGTTTATACCGCAATGGATCACTTCGTGGAAGCGGCAGATTGGATCGTCTGGCAGATGACCGGCGTACAGACACGCAACAGTTGCTGTGCCGGCTATAAAGCCATCTACAACAAGGCCACCGGCTATCCTGATCCCGATTTCTTCAAGGCCCTGGATCCTCGGCTGGAGAACGTGATCGCGGAAAAATTAAGCTGTCCCGTTACCTCTCTGGGGGAGAAGGCCGGGGGCCTTACCTCCCAGATGGCGGCCAGGCTGGGCCTGAAAACGGGCACGGCCGTTTGTATCGGCAATGTGGATGCCCATGTGTGCGTCCCTGCCGTGGGCATTGATGGCCCGGGCAAGATGCTGGCCATCATTGGCACCTCCACATGCCACATGATGATGGGTACCCAGGAACGCCAGGTGCCCGGCATGTGCGGCGTGGTGCAAGACGGCATTATGCCTGGTTTCCCCGGTTACGAAGCAGGCCAGAGCTGCGTGGGCGACCATTTCGCCTGGTTTGTGGACAACTGTTGCCCCAGCGAATACCGGGAAGCAGCCAAGGCCGTGAATATGGGCATCCATGAGTATCTCACCGGGCTGGCCGCCCGCCAAAAGCCCGGCGAACACGGCCTGCTGGCCCTGGACTGGTGGAATGGCAACCGCAGTGTGCTGGTGGACGTCGATTTAACCGGCATGATGCTGGGCATGACCCTCCAAACCAAGCCTGAAGACATGTACCGGGCGTTGCTGGAGGCCACGGCCTACGGAACCCGTATGATTGTGGAGAATTACCGGGAGCATGAGGTGGCGGTGGATGCTTTCTATGCCAGCGGCGGCATCAGCCAGAAAAACCCCTTGATGATGCAAATTTATGCCGACGTGCTGAACATGGATATCAAGATCGCCGGAGCTGCCCAGGGCCCGGCCCTGGGATCGGCCATCTTTGCAGCAGTAGCTGCGGGCAAAGACGCCGGGGGCTACGATGACGTCTTTACCGCCGCAAGGGCGATGGGCCAGGTGAAGGATCTGGTTTACAAGCCCATTGCTGCCAATGTCGCTGTGTATAACAAACTCTTTGCCGAATATCGCACTTTGCACGACCACTTTGGCCGGGGAGCCAATGATGTGATGAAGCGGCTTAAGGAGCTGAAAAAGCATGTAACCCAGTAAGCAGAACCGGGATCGGCACTCTGACTCTCCCCTACCTTATAGATAATGAAAAGGAGGCAATCCCATGAAACTCCGGCAATACGATTTTTGGTTTATCTGCGGTACCCAAACTCTGTACGGCGACGCGGTCATTCGCCAGGAGGAAGAGCATTGCAAAATCATGATTGATGCCCTCAACAAGGATGAGGCCATCGTAGGCAACCTGGTCTTCAAGGGCGCGGTGGTAGACAGTCAGTCCATCACCGACATCATCATAAAGGCCAACGCCGACCCGAACTGCGCCGGCGTGATCGCATGGATGCATACCTTCAGCCCCAGCAAGATGTGGATCAGCGGCCTGACGAAGCTCCAGAAACCCTATCTGCACTGGAACACCCAGTTTTCAAGGGATATCCCCTGGAACACCATCGATATGGACTACATGAATTTGAACCAGTCCGCCCATGGCGACCGGGAACACGGCTATATCGGCGCACGCCTGCGTCTGCCCCGAAAGGTCATCGCAGGCCATTGGGAGAATGAAAAAATCCGCAGCCGCATCGGCCACTGGATGCGAAGCGCCATTGGCGCGCTGGAAAGCCGGCGCCTGAAAGTCTGTCGTTTTGGCGATAACATGAGGGATGTAGCTGTCACCGAGGGCGACAAGGTGGAAGCGGAGATCAAACTGGGCTGGAGTGTGAACACCTGGGGTGTGGGAGACCTGATCGCTCGCGTAGAGAAGGTGACAGAGGCTCAGATTGACGCCAAGATGGCCGAGTACAAAGAAAAGTACGATATCAGAACCGAAAACCTCCAGGCTGTGCGCTACCAGGCCAAGGAGGAGGTCGCCCTGGAGCAGTTCCTGTTGGAGGGCGGCTTTGGTGCTTTCACCGATACGTTCCAGGATCTTCAGGAGTTGGAACAACTGATGGGCTTGGCCACCCAGAACCTCATGGGCAAGGGCTACGGCTTTGGCGGCGAGGGCGACTGGAAAACCGCCGCTCTGGACCGGATCATGAAACTGATGGCCCAGGGGCTGCCCGGAGGCACCGCCTTCATGGAGGACTACAGCTACCACATGGATCCGGAGAATGAAGGCATCCTTGGTGCTCACATGCTGGAGGTGGACCCGGCCATCGCCGCGGACCGTCCCTGGATCGAGGTCCATCCTCTGGGCATCGGCGACCGGAAGGATCCCGCCCGCCTGTGCTTCAACACCGGGGAAGGCAAGGCCATTGTAGCCACCCTGGTAGACATGGGCGACCGCTTCCGCATGATCGTCAACGATGTGGAAGCCTGCGCTCCCTTCCAGGATATGCCCAAGCTACCCACCGCCCGGGTGATGTGGAAGCCATTGCCGGATCTGTCCACCTCCGCTGAGGCCTGGATTCTGGCGGGCGGAGCCCATCATACCGTGCTCAGCTACGCCCTGGATGCCGAGCATATGCGGGATTTCTGCGAGATCATGGGCATTGAGTTCATCCACATCAACAAGGACACCACCATCCCGCAGCTCATGAAGGAACTGCAGTGGAACGATATTGTCTGGCGGATCCGGGGATAAGGAGGCTGCTTATGCTCGAACAATTGAAAGAGCAGGTTTATGAAGCCAATTTGCTGCTGCCCAAGTATGGGCTGGTCACCTTCACCTGGGGAAATGTCTCGGGCATTGACCGGGAGCGGGGCTTGTTTGTGATCAAGCCCTCCGGCGTGCCCTACGAAAAGCTTACCCCTGCCGACATGGTGGTGATGGACCTGAAGGGCAACAAGGTGGAAGGTTCATTAAACCCCAGCAGCGACACCCCTTCCCATTGGGAGTTATACAATCGCTTCCCCGACATAGGCGGAATCGTGCATACCCACAGCCCCTGGGCCACCACATGGGCCCAGGCGGGCCGGGAAATTCCCCCCTACGGCACCACCCACGCCGACTACATCTACGGCCCTGTTCCCCTCACCCGCTTTCTCACCCCCGATGAAGTAGCCCGGGGATATGAACTGGAAACCGGCAAAGTCATCGCCTCCCACTTTGAGGATGCGGGCCTGAGCCCTGTGGATGTGCCCTGCGTGCTGGTAAACGGCCACGGCCCCTTTGCCTGGGGACGGGATGCCGCCGCCGCAGTGGAAGCCGCGGTGGTCCTTGAGGAAGTCGCCAAAATGGCCTGGCACACGGAAGCTCTGCCCCTGACACAACCCAGGGAAAGCCTCCCCGCTTACATTCTTGACAAACACCATTTCCGCAAGCACGGACCCAACGCATATTACGGGCAACGGAAATAATCAAAACCACCGGCTAAGCCGGTGGTCAGACCGCTGAAACCCTTGATTTACAAGGGTTTCTTTCTTTGTGGAGCTGGCCATCATGGTACAGGACTGGTATACACTCCAGAAAGAGTCTGCCCTGAGTATGAATTGAAGAAGAATCCACCTGCAAAGCAAGCCGCAGCAACTCGCTTTGCAGGCAAACAGGCCCAACAGCTTTTGACACAACCTCATTGCCAATTACACGTTGGAGCATTCGCATTTCGTAAATAAATGCTCATTGTCCCAACTGACACCCATTGCTTTTTCGTGTCCGGCCTTTTTGCTTACTTCGTGTCTGTGCGC
>JAAYDR010000118.1 GCA_012729115.1 Clostridiales bacterium
CATCAAAGCTATTCGGGAAAGAAAAAACCCTGGAACCGTTGAAATTCCAGGGTTTTTCGAGTATTCTCGAGTTAGATCAGCGCTTGCTGAACTGCGGAGCACGACGTGCAGCCTTGAGGCCGTACTTCTTGCGCTCCTTCATACGGGGATCGCGGGTAAGGAACCCGGCCTTTTTCAGGCTTTCCCGCAGATCGGGGTTGGCTTTAACCAAAGCACGGCTGATGCCGTGACGGATCGCCCCGGCTTGACCGGACAGACCACCGCCAACCACGTTCACCAGAATGTCCATATCCCCGGCAGCCTTTGTCAGTTCAATGGGTTGGCGAACGGTCATCTTCAGGGTTTCCAGACCAAAATAATTGTCAATATCCCGCTTGTTGATCACGATTTTTCCGTCGCCGGCGACCAAACGGACGCGAGCAATGGCCTTCTTGCGGCGGCCTACGGCATTGTACTCTACTTTCGCCATGATATTTCGCTCCTCTCGTCCTTACTTCAGTTCCAGCTTCTCGGGCTGCTGGGCGGCATGGTCATGCTCGCTTCCGGCATACACCTTCAGCTTCTTTGCCATCTGACGGCCCAGGGGCCCCTTGGGTAGCATGCCGGTGATGGCGTGCTTCACGGCGAACTCGGGTTTATCAGCCATGAGCTTGCGATAGACGGTCTCCTTGAGGCCGCCCGGAAATCCGCTGTGACTGTAATATACCTTTTGATCCAGCTTGTTGCCCGTCAAAACCACCTTATCCGCATTGAGGATGATGACGTAATCACCTGTATCCACATGGGGGGTAAAGATGGGTTTATTTTTCCCGCGCAGAATGCTGGCAACCTGGCTGGCCAGGCGTCCCAGCACCATGCCCTCGGCGTCCACAACGTACCACTTGCGCTGCACGTCGGCGGCTTTTGCCATATAGGTATTCAAAATGGGGTCCTCCTTCTAGGATAGATGGTCGGTTCCCTCGGCGCTTGATGGTCAGCAAACGCCGCTGTATGCAATAGCTTTCCGGGGCTAGCGGAGTCTATTGATGCCAAAGATTATCATATCAAACTCTGTCCAGGGTTGTCAAGGAAAAATGCAGGGCATAAGTTGTTTTTTCAGCAGAAACAGTCAGTATCTGGGCAGCCATGAGTTTCCAACAGCCGGTACTCCGCCAGTGAATTTCCCTCCAGGGATTTGATGGTGAAAACTCCATCCTCGTAGATCATGTAGCTTTGTGGCTGACCATCCTTGGGCAAAGCGATTGAGCCGGGGTTCAGGTACACGTAATCCTTCTGGTGAAAAATGCCGTGGAGATGGGTATGGCCGTGGATGAGTACATCCCCGGGCTGATGAGGAGGCGGGTTGTCGGTGTTCCACAAATGGCCGTGGGTGAAAAAGGCTGTGCGTCCTCCCGGCAGGGGGAGTGGGATACAGTCTGCCATAATGGGGAAGCGCAGCACCATTTGATCCACCTCAGCATCGCAGTTGCCACGGACACACAGAGGGGCGGGGGTCACTTCATTGAGCATGGCAAAGACGGCCCTAGGATCGTAGCGGTCCGGCAGATCGTTGCGAGGTCCGTGGTAGAGCAGATCTCCCAGCAATATCAGTCGGTCGGCCTTCTCCTGGGCCAAACGTGTGCAAAGCCTCTCACAGGACGAAGCGCTGCCGTGTAAATCTGACGCAATCAGGTATTTTGACATGGATGTTTCACGCTTCCTCTTCAAGTTCCAAAAGTACCGGGCAATGGTCGCTGCCCCAAATGTCGGCATCAATGTCTGCCAGGGCAATTTTATCCGCCAGCCGCCGGCTCACTAAAAAGTAATCAATCCGCCAGCCCACGTTCTTCATTCTGGCATTGGCCATGTAGCTCCACCAGGTGTAGCGGTCGGGTTCATCGGGATGCAAGTGACGGAAGGTATCCACAAAACCTCGTTCCAGCAGTGCGGTCATCTTCTCCCGTTCCTGGGGGGTGAAGCCCGCGTTTTTGACATTGGCTTTGGGATGGCGGATATCAATCTCCTTGTGGGCTACGTTCATATCCCCGCATACGATCACAGGCTTGCGCCGGTCCAAATCGGCAAGGAAGTTTGCGAAATCATCCTCCCAGGTCATACGGTAGTCAAGGCGCAACAACTCCCGCTGGCTGTTGGGGGTGTAGACAGTTACCAGGAAGAATGCCTCGTATTCCAAAACAATGATGCGTCCTTCCTGGTCATGCTGGGGGATACCCATACCATAGCGCACGGACAGGGGCTCATGCTTGGTAAAGATGGCAGTGCCTGAATAACCCTTCTTCACAGCGCTGTTCCAGTATTGCAGATACCCCGCTGGGGCAAAATCCGCTTGTCCCTGCTCCATCTTGGTTTCCTGCAGGCAGAAAAAATCTGCGTTTGCGGTGTCGAAATACTCGGCAAAACCCTTCGTAAGGCAGGCCCGCAGGCCGTTGACGTTCCAGGAGATCAGCTTCATTATTAGAACACTCCTTTTTTCGCGCTACTCCGCTTGGACACTACCCTATAGATTGTACCATACGGGCCGGGATTGAAACAAGTTCCGTGTTGACAGGGTTGTCGAACTTTGCTATGCTTTGAAAACGATGAAAAAGGGCATGAAGCGTGGAGGGAAAGCAGATGGCGGAATCCAGGTGCGGGCTGCTTTGCAGCGAGTGTAAATACCGGGAGATCATGAAATGCGCGGGTTGCACCGCCATCAAAAAGCCTTTCTGGGGTAAGAGTTGCCCCATTAAATCCTGTTGTGAGAGCAAGGGCAAGGCGCATTGTGGGAAATGTGACAGGTTTCCCTGTAAACAGCTCCACGAGTTTGCTTATGACCCGGCTGTAGGCAATGAAGGGGAAAGAATCCAGCAGTGCCAGGACTGGGCTGATGAATAGGGATAAATCACAAGGCGGCGGAGCAAGGATGCTCTGCCGCTTAGTCTGTTATGGGCTCCATTCCTCCCTGTCACGATGCTTGTCTACAGCAGCTTGCGAAACCGGCGAAGCTTGTCTCCATAGGGGGCATAACGAAGGGGTATGTCGGCTTTTCCAGCCCGGATGAATACGCTTTGGTCATGGGAGAAGGTCTGGAAGCTGGCCTTTCCGTGATAACCGCCCATGCCGCTTTCACCCACGCCGCCAAAGGGCATACGGGAGCTCGCCATGTGTACAATCGTATCGTTGACACAGCCGCCTCCAAAGGGAATCTCCGATAGGACCCGCCGCCGGGCTTCTTTGCTTTGGGAAAACAAATACAGGGCCAGGGGTTTGGGAAAGCTGTTTACACGGGTGATGGCCTCGTCCAGCTTGCGGTAGGTCATGATGGGCAGCAGGGGGCCAAAAATCTCTTCCCGCATGATAGGCGCATCCCAGGATACATCCGTGAGCAGGGTTGGCGAAATCCGCAAGGCAGCGCGGTCGATCTGGCCGCCGTGGGAGATGGAGCCGTCCCCCAGCATCCCTACCAGACGGTCAAAATGCTTTTGGTTAATGATTTTTCCCAGATCACTCCCAACCAGAGGCGCGGAGCCGTAAAGCATCCGAATTGATTCAATCAGTGCCTCCAGAAGAGGCTGCTCACGGTTTTGATGTACCAACACATAGTCGGGGGCAACACAGGTCTGGCCGCAGTTGAGAAATTTACCCCAGGCGATGCGTTTGGCAGCAAGGGGGATGTCTGCGGTTTCGTCAACGATGGCGGGGCTTTTTCCGCCCAGCTCCAGGCTGATAGGAGTCAGGTGCCGGGCGGCTTTTTCCATCACCAGCTTGCCCACTGCGGTGCTGCCGGTGAAGAAGATGAAATCAAAGGCCTCATCCAGCAGGGCGGAGATTTCTGTCCTTCCCCCTTCCACGATATGGATATACTCTGGCGGATACAAGCTTTTGACCATTCTGGCAAGGAGGGCTGAGGTGGCGGGAGCATAAGCGGAAGGCTTCAAAACAACGCAGTTGCCGGCTGCCATCGCCCCGATCAAGGGGAGCAGGGAAAGCTGAAAGGGATAGTTCCAAGGGGACATCACCAGAGCCACCCCATAGGGCTGGGGCACGACCCGGCAGCAGCCCGGCAACTGGCCCAGGGAGGGAAAGGGGCGGCGAGGGCGCATCCAGGCTTTTAGGTGAGCAAGGACATATCGAAGTTCATGCTTTACCATGTAAAGCTCGCTCAGATATGCTTCCCAGGGGTGTTTGCCCAGATCCTCCTGCAAGGCTTGGAGGACCTCCTCTTCGTGGGCCGTCACCCAATCCAGCAGGGCTTTGAGTTGGGCGGAACGAAAGGGATAGGGTTTGGTGTGCTGTTCAGCAAAAAAAGCCCTCTGGGAAGTAATCATTGAGGAAAAATCATCCATTAGAAATCCCTCCTTGCCGGCAATCATTCAGTCTTCTTATTGTAACCGGCCGCCTTGTCCTGTCAAGAACCGCCAATTGCTAAAAATGGGCAAAAAATGGGTTAATTCCCAGAGTAACATCCACAGTGGCAAAGGAGTAGAAGATACATAGAGAAATGCCGGATGTTAGTATGGGAAAGAGGAAGGAAAAGAAGAGAAAATAGAATGGCGGCAGGGGTC
>JAAYDR010000021.1 GCA_012729115.1 Clostridiales bacterium
GTGTCTGGTAGTTATTGTTTTTCATACATCGATTCTACCAAAAAACAGAGCCCGTGTCACCGCTTTCGCAGTGCACCGGCTCTGTTTTTTCCTTTGGGTTGGGATGCTGTTTTGCTACAGCCCCTTCCTCTTCTGAGCCAAAGTCAGATCGTAACCTCCACCAGGCAAGCGCTTGACTGTGTGGGAACTGGCACCACGTTCCCACCCAAGTCTTTTCCATCTACCTTCATCCCTGGAACCCCACCCCGTTTGATGTGAATCTCATAGCTCACGCCCCGATACAAACGATGGATTTCGAGTTCTTTAAAGGATTCCGGCAGACAGGGAGCGATCATGAGTCCCTCCAAGGTAGGCCGAATGCCCAGCAGGTATTGGCTCACGTTCACAAAGGTCCAGGCGGCAGTGCCGGTGAGCCAGCTATTTTTGGCTTCTCCATGGGTGGGGGCTTCCTGCCCGGCCACCATTTGGCTGTACACATAGGGTTCAGTGCGGTGGATTTCGCTGATCTCCTCCACAAAAGCAGGGCAGGTGCGCCGGTAAATGGCAAAGGCTTCCTCCGGGTTGCCTCCCAGGCATTCTGCGATGCTCAGCCAGGGGTTGTTGTGGCAGAAGATACCGCCGTTTTCCTTGTATCCGGGGGGATAGCTGCTAATTTCCCCGAGTTCCATATGATACGTTGAGTAGCAGGGGGAGAGCAGGCAGGATCCGTAGCGGGTGGTCAGCCTTTCCCTGGCGCTGTCCAGCGCCTGGCGGGCTCGCCCGTCCTCCAGTCCCAGCCCGGCCATGACGCACATACCCTGAGGCTCGATAAAGATTTGACCCTCCTGGCATTCCTTGCTGCCCACCTTGTTGCCAAAGGCGTCGTACGCCCGCAGGAACCAGGCTCCATCCCAGCCGTGGAGCCTGACGGCTTCGCTCATTTCCCGGACTGCAGCCAATACGTCTTCAGCCTCTGCGGCATCGCCGTACTTTTGGCAGATTTCTGCGTATTGCTTTCCATAGAGTACGAACATACCCGCAATGAATACGCTTTCCGCTACACCGCTGTCAAAGTTGGCGCAGGTTTGGAAGCTCTCTCCGGGCTCCTTGGAGAAGCAATTCAGGTTGAGGCAATCGTTCCAGTCCGCCCGGCCGATAAGAGGCAAGCCGTGAGGGCCTCGTTGGGTGAGGGTGTACTGGATGCTGCGGTGCAGGTGCTCAAAGAGGGGCTGCTCCGTGCCGGAGGTGTTGTTGAAGGCCACAGGCTCCTTTAAAATGGTGGCATCTCCCGTCTCGCTGAGATAAGCATGGGTGCAGGCGATCAGCCATAGGGGGTCATCGTTAAAGCCGCTCCCTGCGTCTGCGTTCCCCTGCTTGGTCAAGGGCTGGTACTGATGCCAGCAGCTTCCGTCCTCCATCTGGATGGCCGCGATGTCCAAAATCCGCTGCCGGGCCCGCTCCGGCACCAGGTGCACAAAACCCAGCAGGTCCTGACAGGAATCCCGAAAACCCATGCCTCGGCCCATACCGCTTTCAAAATAACTCGCGCTGCGGGAGAGGTTGAAGGTGACCATGCACTGGTACTGGTTCCAGATGTTCACCATCCGGTCCAGTTCCGGGGAGCTGCTGCGCACAAAGAACCGGGCCAGCAGTTCTCGCCAGTAGGCGCTTAGGGCAGTCAGGGCTGCGTCCACCTGGGCGTTTGTGGTAAATTTCTCCTGCAAGACCCTGGATGGGGTCTTGTTGATCACCCCTGGGCTTTCCCACTTGTTCTCGTCCTCCACCTCAGCGTAACCCAGCAGAAAGATCAGACTGGTCTCCTCTCCGGGGGTCAAGGAGATGGATAGCCGGTGGCTTGCAATGGGGGCCCAGCCGTGGACTATGCTGTTGCCGCTCTTGCCAGCTACAACGGTCTGGGGGGCGTCATAGCCGCCAAAGCGGCCTAAAAAAGTATCCCGGTCCGTATCAAAGCCGGTGATGGGTCGGTTCACCGTAAAAAATGCATAGTGATTGCGCCGCTCCCGGTATTCGGTCTTATGGTAGATCGTACTGCCCTTCACTTCTACCTCGCCGGTATTGAAGTTCCGCTGGAAATTGGCCGCGTCATCCACGGCGTTCCAAAGGCACCATTCCAGCGCACTGACCACTTCCACCTGCTTGATATCCTTGGTGTTGTTGCGCAGAGTGAGGCGGTTGATCTCGCAGTTCTCCCCCAGGGGCACAAAGCAAAGCAGTTCACTGCTTAGGCCGTTTTTCTCCGCCTCAAAGACGGTGTAGCCCATGCCGTGGCGGCAACGGTAGCTGTCCAGCGGGCTCTTTGCGGGTTTGAAAGCCGGGCTCCATGTGGTGTCGCCTTCGGTGATGTAATACATCCGCCCCCCTTCATCCCCGGGTACGCCGTTATAGCGGTAGCGGGTCAGGCGGCGCAGTTTGGCATCCCGGTAGAAGTGGTACCCGCCGGCGGTGTTGGAGATCAGGGAAAAGAAATTCTCGCTTCCCAGATAATTGATCCAGGGCAGGGGCGTGGCTGGAGTGGTAATAACGTATTCCAGGGCCTGGTCGTCAAATAATCCAAATTTCATTCTGGCACATCCTCAAAGCTTGATGGGAAGCACAATCCGAGGAATGGAAGGAAACTCCATTAGGGACATTATAGTGGATGCTGTATGGAAAAAGCAAGGGTGATTCCCAGGGGATGGGAGGCTCTCCCATGAACGATCCTGGAGAACCAGGGCATGCCCCTGTGCTATAGATAAGCGGAGATCCCATCCTTGCACAAATCAACTTTCTTTGTCGCATTTTGCGCCCTTTGCGCGATTGGACAGGCTCCCGGCATAGTTGCCAGTCCCTTTGCATATGAAGAATGCAAAGGATGGTGACCATGGCCATGAGCAACAAACCCCTCAAGCTCAGGGTGCGGGGGACGCTGGGCGAACCGCCGCCCTCGGGGCCACCGCTGCCAGGGCATTCCCAAAAGTCCCTCAAGAAGCCCTTCTTACTCCCTCTCCAAAAGTCAATACCCCAGAAAACGGCCAACCTGGGCGCAACCATCAGGCGTACCTTTGCGGTGGAAAACAGGCAGCGTTCGGCAGCACAGTTCGGATGGATCCTGTGTCTGCTTTTGCTTTGCGCGTTGTATGCCAGCGGGCTGAATGAACCTGCCACCCATGTGTTGGCCAGGCGGAGGGAGTTGCCCGTGTACAGCGTGCAGCGCTCCGATAAGGTGCTTTCCATCAGCTTTGACGCAGCTTGGGGTGCGGATAAAACCATGGATATCCTGGACATTCTGGACGCACACCAGGTTAAGACCACCTTCTTTTTGGTGGGCAACTGGGTGCAGAAATATCCCGAACTTGTAAAGGAGATTATGGCCCGTGGGCATGAGATCGGAAATCATTCCCAGACACATGCCCACATGAACGCCCTGGGGGAGCAAGACATCCGAAATGAACTGCGTATGATGAGCGACAATGTGGAAACAATAACCGGTACACGACCCACATTGTTCCGCCCACCGTTTGGGGAGTACAACGACCGGGTGGTCACTGTCGCCCGGGCCGAAGGTTATGAGGTGGTTCAGTGGAGCATTGACAGTTTGGACTGGAAAAACCGGGGAACTGCGGACATTGTGAAGCAATGCACCAACCGGGTGGAGAATGGTGACATCGTGCTGTTTCACAATGACAGCGAGGATATTCTCAACGCGTTGCCAACCATCCTCAAGCATTACCAGGGACTGGGGTACCGGGTGATTCCCATCAGCGAACTGTTACTAAAGGGCGGGACGACGATTGATGTACAGGGCAAGCAGCATCCTTTGGAGGCTGCAAGTCCAAAGCAATGAGGTGAAAGAGATGGAAGATGCCGGAAATACCATTCGACTTCAAGGCCGCGTATGCCAAAACCTTCAGTTTGGACATGAACTCTTTGGAGAACAGTTTTATGTAACCACCCTGTCTGTTCCAAGGCTTTCCGGTGCGGAGGATCAGTTGCCCATCACCCTGAGTGAACGGCTTCTGCTGGACGCACCCATTACGGCCGGAACCCTACTGGCGCTGGAAGGGCAACTTCGAAGCTATAACAAAGTGGTAGAGGGCACCGGCAGATTGCTCATCACTGCATTCGCCCAACGGCTTCTGCCTGTCGTGGAGGACGAAAATCCCAACCAGGTGCAGCTTACCGGAGCCTTATGCAAACCCTCCTCCTACCGCACCACCCCCTTTGGCCGGGAGATTGCGGATCTGATGCTGGCGGTGAACCGTTCCTATGGGAAGAGTGATTACATCCCCTGCATCACCTGGGGTAGAACAGCCCGCTATGCCGCCAATCTTCGGGTGGGAGACAAGGTGCAGCTTATTGGGCGTTTTCAGAGCCGGGCCTATCAAAAGCAGCAACCCGACGGCACAGCCATCAACAAAGTGGCCTATGAGGTCAGCGTGAGCCGTCTGGCAACACTGAAGGAGGAGGCTCATGGTGACTTGCGGGTCTTTCAGGCAGCCCAACCCCAGAGCAGCTTTGGTGGGGTGGGGGAGTAGGAAAAGATAGGCTGTGGCTTCTCCGGATCAACGGCTTACAGAGGCGGACGCAGAAATGCGCCCGCTTTGCAATGCCTGCCCGAAGATCTATGGCCACTGGATTCCTGCTTTTCGTGCCTGCGCAATTTGTTGAACCCTGGGAATATAATACACTCGTCCATCCTTTTCAAATCTCGCCCCGGTCTGTCGAAACTGGAAGTGCACTCCGTGGGAGATGCACTGCTCCCGTACCGCCAATGCCCATTCATAGCGCATCAGCCGGGAATCCGGGCCGCTTTCTCCGCCCACCACCACCTGTTGGATTTCTGGTCCCAGATAGGAGGAAAAATCAATGTTTTCAAGCATGGGCTCGCAGATGATGAGCTTTTTGCGAATAGGCAAGCTCAGGAAAAAGGGAAGCCGCAGGTCTGCCATCGCCTGATTCTCGCAGGTGACGCCTATGGACACATTGGGATAGCCCTCCCCCCAATCAGGAGGCAAGCCCTCCTGAAAGCGTAAAATTCGCTTGGTAATGAAGAAAAAGTCCAGATCGCTTCTCTCCCGCATCATGGCCCAGGCTTGGGGGCGCCACGGATCCGCCTGATCCAGAAAAAAGTCCGAGGTGAAGCAGGTCCACACAGTGTCCGGTCCCTGGAGCACATAGCGATCGTCCCTCCTCTTGCGCACAGGCAGGTCAAAGGCGGCATTTTTCTTCACCTGCGCAGCATCCAGTTCATAGCGGGCGTCCCGGCGGTAGACATAGCAATGGGCGCAGCCTGGGCTGAATTTTTTGCACCCGTGCCATGGGTTCCAGTCTGCCATGGGCTCATCTCCTTAAAACGGAGGAGCGGTTTGGAGGTTGTACCCATCATACAATAGCATATCCTGTTTGAAAAGCCCTGGGCCAGGTGGCATCCCAATGCCACCCTGCCTCATCCCCCTTGGGTTGAAATCAGGCCGTTTTTTTGGTACACTAACAGGTGAAGTCAATCCATAGGGCAGCGCCCTGGAGAGAAGGTATACGGCTATGATGGACATGGCAATTATCGGCAGTGGGCCCGCAGGCTGGTCTTGCGCTATCACAGCGAGGCTTCGGGGATTGAGCGTCATGGTGATCGCACCTCAGGGCAGCGGCGGCTGGTTGGAAAAGACCGAACGGATCGATAACTATCCGGGCATGCCTCAGGTGTCAGGCCGGGTTTTGCTGGACAGCTTCGCCCAACAAGGAGTCGATTTGGGGGTAGAGCGGCGGGAAGGCCTGGTCAGGCAAATTATGCCCAATGGTGAGAAGAGCTTTATGTTACTGGTGGGCAACGAAGTGCTGGAGTGCAGGTCCGTGGTGTTGGCCATGGGTGCAGCACGGCCCAAAATGCTGCCCGGAGAGGACGCGCTGCTGGGGCAGGGGATCAGCTACTGCGCTACCTGTGACGGTATGTTTTACCGCGACAAACGGGTGGCGGTGCTGTCTGCGTCCCTGGCAGGCTTTGAAGAAGCCCGGTTTTTAGCCACCTTGGCCAAGGAGGTAGACTACTTTTCCATGAAAAAACATCAGCCTGGCGAGTTGCCCCAGACCATGAGATTGTTATCGGAAAGGCCCGAGGCACTGCTCAAGGAGGGGACGGAGGTGATTCTCCAGACTCAGACGGAGAAGCATGCCTATGACGGGGTTTTTATCTTCCGGGAAGCCATGCCCCTCAGTCAGCTCCTGTCCGGTCTGGATACCAGGGATGGTTACATACTGGTGGATCGTTCCATGAGCACCAATGTACTCGGAGTCTTCGCAGCCGGGGATTGCACGGGCAAGCCATGGCAGATCGCCAAGGCTGTGGGGGAAGGAAACATTGCAGCAATTTCAGCAGCGGAATATATTGGTGCAAATGGATGAAAACGGTGGACTGCCCCGTTGTATTGGGGACATGAACGATCCAAGGACCAGGAGAGTCCATTGCATAGGAGGAAATGAGGATATGAAGAACAGCGTGTTTCGTAGAGGGCTGGCGATTTTCATGACGCTGGGTATGCTCCTGGGCGGTATGACGGGTGCATGGGCGCAGAGCGTTTCCACATCGGAGTTTGAGGCCCTTGCACCCCTGATGGACCTGGTGGCATGCGCGGTGATGAGCGATCAGTCAGAGGTGCCGGAGGCGATTCCCGGCGCAGAGGGAAGTCTCAGCGAGGGATTCGTAAACTCGCTGATGAGTCTGTGGCCACTGGCGGATTCTTCCTTGGGCTTGACTAAGGAAGTGGCAGCCGATCCCCAGCAGCAAGCCGCTTTTCTGAACCGCTGTTTTTCAGCCCAGCATCCTCCCCTCCAGCCTGTGACCCAACCCATGGAGATCAGCAGCTACATCGGCTTTCGTGCCGTTACGGTGAATACCGCTACCGATACCGGCGGCATCCAGATTGTGGGGGAGATCTATTCGGCTCCCAAGCCTCTGACGCAACTGGACGACGCTGATCATCCACAGGTTAAGTGGCTGGAGAAGGGAATCTTCTCCCTTCAAAACGATTCGTCGGCCATAGGCGGTTTCCAGATCGCCGGCTTCTCTGTTGGTACGGAGTTGGACATGGAGTTGGCTATTCAGGACTACTTTGACAGCATCCTGGTGGAATATGTCAACACCAACCTGGGTTTTTCCCTGCAGTACCCAAGCGTGTTCACGGACGATCTGCTGGTGGAGGATGAGGACGGGGTTTCCGCCACCCTTCCTGACGGCAGGGCTACTTTTTTCGCCAAGCGGGTGGAGAATGTGAACCAGTCCAATCTGAGGGATTACGTAGACGTGATCGCCAACGGTATCACCGGTTCTCGCGCCCAGATCAACGAGGATTTCCGTTACGGGGTGGTCAACTACACCACCGACGAAGGTTACACTGTCTTTGATGTGTACATTGTCACCGACAAGTACATCTACCAGGCGGAACTATCCTACAAAACCTCGCTGAGCAAGGAGTTCAGCATGTACAACGCCTATCTGGAGAACACCTTCATGGTGGACGAGGTCTCCGTAGGCTAAATCAGGGGAGGAACGAGCATGAAAGGCAAGAGATGGCGAGCGTTGCTGGCACTGTCGTTTTGCTGCCTTTTGCCTTGGGGAGCTCTTGGACAGCAAGCGGTAGAACCTTTGGAGGTGGCCCAGCCACTGGAGG
Organism: Clostridiales bacterium; assembly: GCA_012729115.1. Classification (GTDB taxonomy): domain Bacteria; phylum Bacillota; class Clostridia; order Christensenellales; family Aristaeellaceae; genus Limiplasma. The sequence continues at coordinate 7,644 of JAAYDR010000021.1, forward strand.
GAATGTGGACCTATCCCCAGGGAGTTTCCCCAGAGGAAGCCGGTTATGTATTGCGCTACGCCTATCCGCAATTTGTGGCAGCGACTGAGGCGGATCAGGCCATCAACGCCTATTACCAGGCTGTATGCCAGGACCTTCAGAATTTGCTTCTGCCCCAGAACGCAGAGGAAATACTCTCCCTTCGCGAGCCCGGAGACCCGCCCTATTCGGCCGATTTGTCCTGGCAAGTGACCTCCAATACAGGTCAATATCTCAGCGTTATCCTGTCCAACAAGCAATTTTTCGGCCGAACTGAAACAGAAAGCCTCCAAGCCAATGTCTTCGCCCGAGACGGGATGTATGCCGGGCAGATGGTGTCCCTCTCCCAGGTAATAGGGCTAGAACAGGAAGGCGGGGAGTTTGATGCCAGGTCCAGCTATGCCAGTCAATTGGTCTACAAGTTGGTCTGGGAGATCATCCGCCAGCAGAGAGCCAGCCGCCAGATAGACTTTCTGGAGGGACTCACCCAGGAGCGGCTTCAAGCCCAGTTCAGCCCTGAAACGGATTTCTACCTGGACGAAGAGGAAAACCTTGTGTTTTTCCTTCAGTCCGGAACCATCGCCAGCGAGGTGGAAGGTTACCTCACCTATCCCTTCTCCGTGGCGGAGTTGTTGTCGGCGGCAAGAGAGTAGGGGAACGGCATGCGTTTCCCAAAGACATTTATCCACATTAAAAAAGCCTCGTGACCTTTGGCAGGTTCACGGGGCTTTTGTCATAGGAAGGGACAGCATGGGAGGAGGGGTTAGCCCCACATTCTGGGCGGCCTATGGGCGTATTTTTGGCTGAAACAAAGGGTTTTCCCCTTTGTATAACGGGCTTGAAAAATTTCCATGCATGAAAATCAAATTTTGCTGAAAAAGCGGGTTGACAGGGTGAAGGTAGCATGCTATTATAGTCAAGCTCACTTGAGAGCGCGAACCTTGAAAACGATATAGGAAATAGACGCAAAGAACGACAGTCAATGAATTTTGAGTAAATCGTACTTGACTGAAGGGAAGCGGGAGCCGAGAGGCGAGCGTGGAACTTTGGGAGTAATCAAGA
>JAAYDR010000124.1 GCA_012729115.1 Clostridiales bacterium
GCCTCCGCCTCAATGGGGAACCCCGCAGGCAGTGTGGGCGAATAATCGTAAAACGAAGGGGCGATCCCCTGCAGGCGCAGCATCTCCACCACAGTGGTGATGGGGTGCACAACGAGCACCTGCTTTTTGAGCACGCAATGGCTGTAGGAGATGAGTGACGCCAGTGACCCTGCATGATCCGCATGCAGATGTGTGAGCAGCACTACAATGCGGCTGCGGCTATCAAGCCTCAGGCGCTTGACCGCCTTGTCAAAGGCACTCTCGCCAAAGTCCATAAAAAACAGGTCATCCCCGATGGTCAAATAGGCATTGGTATTGCCAAAGGCCGGGTTAAAGGCTGCGCCTCTCCCCAAAAATTTCAGTTCCAACTGCATCCGTGCCACCTCATTCCTTTACGCCGGCGCTGATGAAGCTGTTCATGAACTGCTTTTGCATCAAAAAGAACGCGATCATCAGCGGCGCGATGATGATAAGCGTGGCGGCACACACATTGGACCATTGCATGTTTGCTTCCTTGGATTTGGCAAAGTACGCAAGGCCGACGGTCAGTGTGCGGTTGGTGACCGAATTGGTCACAATAAGCGGCCAAAGGTAGTTATTCCAATGATAGCTGATGGAAATGACCGCAAAGGACATATACGCCGCTTTGGCACATGGCATGTACACGCCCCAGATGGTCTGCCACAGGTTGGCTCCGTCAATACGGGCCGCTTCCCCCAGCGCGCGGGGGATGGTTTTGAAATTCTGCCGAAGCAGGAAAATCGCCATTGCGCTGCCCAGAAAGGGGATCATCACGCCCAGTTTGGTATCAATCAGGCCCAGATCCGAAAGGGTCATAAAGTTGGGCATGATGAGCACGTCATTGGGGATGATGATCTGCATAAAGATCACCACATACACCAGGCCCTGCCCCCGAAACTTGAACATCGCCAGTGAATAGGCTGCCAGCGTGGAGGTGAAGAACTGGATGACAAACGTACCCACCACCAGGATGATGGTGTTCAGGTAATACTGCCCAAAGGGGATGGTTTGCCACACATACTTCAGGTTCTCTGCCGTCAGCGACGTGTTTGGTAAAAAGGACATATGGAAGGATGTTTTGGTGATGGCCGTACCAACCAGCCATACCAGCGGGGTCAGCCATACAAGGCCAAGCAGCACCGAAAACACGCTCAGGGAACCGCTTTTGAGCTTTTTCAACGTCATCGTCAATCACCCTTATGCGTAATGGATTTTCTTGTCCTGGCTGAAAAACCGGGGCAGTGATACCAGCAGCAGGAGCCCCAGCATGATCACCGTGAGCGTGGAGGAAACACCATAGTTCATATTGGTAAATCCCTGCTGATAAATATAGTAAAGAAGCAGTGTACTTGCGTTGTTGGGCGCGCCTTCCGTCATGATGATGATGTGATCCGCCAGCTTAAAGCAATTGGTAAACGCTATGGTGGATACAAAGAGCATGGTCGGCCCCAGGAGCGGCATCGTAATGTGACGGAACGACTTCCAGCCGGTAGCACCATCGATGCTGGCCGCTTCCAGCACATCTTCATTGATGCTTTGCAGCCCGGCCAGGAAAAACACCAGCAAATACCCCGCCTCGCGCCATACATACATAAATGACAGCGCCGGCAGCACCGTCGTGCGGTTGGAAAGCACATCCTGCGGACCGAAGCCAAAGGTGGTCATCATCTGGTCAAAGAGGCCGTTTCGGGCCATGTAAATGAACATCCACACGCTGGCAATGGCGATCATCGGCATGACGGAGGGATAAAAGTAAGCGGTACGGATAAAGCCGATATGCCTGCCTCTGCGGTTGACCAGCAGGGCAAGCCCAAGCCCCATTGCCATGCTGGGCAGCACGGTCATCAGGGCAAAGAGCGCGGTGTTTTGCATTACTTTCCAAAAGGTACTGGAGTTTGCCATGCGTATATAGTTGTCCAGCCCGACCCATTCAGGGGCCGGCATCCCCATGCGGTATTTGGTCATGCTCAGCGCTACGCTGCGTAGCACGGGGTATACGGTAAATACCAGCATAAACGCCAGCGCAGGCAAGAGAAGCAGCCAGGCCGTGGCGATATCCTTGCGCGCCCTTTGGGCGGCGGAGGTGGTTTTCATGGGCATCCTCCTAAGGAGCGGCCGAACCATGGTTTGATGCCACGGTTCGGCCGATTGCGTCATTTGGCGCTTTGATTATTGGTAATCAGCCAGCAGTTCGTCGCCCTGCTCCTGGGCGGTTTTGAGGGCCTCCTCAGCGGTCATTTCGCCGGTTACGGCAGCCTGGATGTTGTCGTTGAGGATGCGCCACATCTGGGCAGCGTTGTAGGTGGTCAGCTCCGGCTGGGCATTGGGCAGCTGCTCATAAGCCACCAGTGCCTGGGGGAAATCGGCGTAATAGTTCTTGAGCAGCTCGGTCTCATAGCTGGATTCACGGGTTGCCACATAGCCGGTGTCGATGCTCCACTGCGCAGCCTTCTCCGTGGTGGTGCAGAAGCGGATGAAACGCCACGCTGCAGCCTGCCGCTCGGGGGAGATGCCATTGGTGATGTAGAAGTTGCCGCCGCCGGTGGGTGCGCCGTACTGGCGGCCGGCAGGCAGGAAGCTTACGCCAAAGTCAAAGGTTGCGTTCTTGCGGATGTTGGTCAGGTTGCCCGTGGTGTGGTAAATCATGGCGACCTCACCCGCCAGGAACTGTGCAGGCAGATCTGTCCATTGCACGATGCCAGGGGCCATTGCCTTGTACTTGTTTTGCAGGTCGAGCCACAGCTGGAGGGCTTCAACGTTCTCGGGAGTATCAAAGAACACCTGCTTGCCGTCAGCGGACATCAGACCAACGCCGTTGGTGCAGTTCTGCAAAGAGAAGCCGGTGAACGCCCATTGGGCGGAGCCGCTGTTGAGCGCGATGCCCACGCCAAACCGCTTGTCATTGGTCAGCTTGGTGGCATAATCCACAAGCTCCGTCCAGTTGGCGGGAGGCGTTTCGGGGTCAAGGCCCACTTCTTTAAAGGCATCTTTGTTATAGTACATCACCATGGTGGAGCGCTGGAAGGGGATGGAATAGATTTTGCCGTCCACATAACTGTCCAGCATGAATCCGTCAATAAAGTCATCGATATATTCCTGACCATCCGGATCAGCTGCGATCAAATCGTCCAGCGGCATGGCCATCTGGGTATCCGCCATCGTAAAGCGCTGGGTCGCCAGACTTACAAACAGGTCCGGCGGGTTGCCGCCCTGGATAGCCGTCTGAATTTTGGTTACGGTTTCATCGTAGTTGCCGGTATACACAGCGCTGACAACTACATCGGGATTCTGCTCATTAAATTCCTGCGTCATTTTTTCAATCAATTCCGCCACTGCGCCACCGACGTTCACAGGAAAATACATCGTCAGTTCCAGTGGGCTGGATGCTGCCATAGCCGAGGTGCTCAGCAAACCTACCAGGATGATCACGGCACACAGCAAACCAAGGATCCGTTTCATAGATAACCCTCCTTCATGTGTTGGATATCTGTTTGCCTGATGATAGCATGTATATTGAATCGTGTCAATAATAAATTTCAAAAGTGGTGGACATTGACATAAAAGGCATATATAATAGGATTAACACTTGCATGCGGCGAATCCGGAAATGAATCGTTGCAAATGACAAGGATGTTCTGACGCTTGGTGTTATTTCGTGACACACTGGCATCAAGCATCCAATCAATGGGAGTTGAACAAAAATGGTCACCATCAAGGACATTGCCAAAGCAGCCGGCGTTGCTCAGGGGACCGTATCCAATGTATTGAACGGCCGTGGCAATGTTTCCAGTGAAAAGATACGCCATGTACTGACTGTGAGCGAGAAACTTGGCTACATACCCAACGAAAGGGCCAAGCTTCTGCGCAAAGGGCATACCAATGTACTGGGCGTGCTGCTGCCCAGCCTGGACGCCAAGGGCTACAGTGATTTTTTCTTAAGTTTCAAAACATACGCGGAAGATCATGGTTACACCGTACGCCTGTACCTTCCCAGACAGGGGAGCCCCGAAGCGGAGGAACAGGCCGTTCAGGAAGCCCGCTCCGATCGGGTGATGGGCATGGCCATTTTCTCCAGCTGTCTTCATTTGAAAGGTTTCAATCCGTTCCAGCACACGCAGAGCAGTGATCCAAAGATGCTTTTTGTGGAGCGCAAGCCCCACTTTGAGGCCGATTACCTGGGCTTTTCTTATTCACAGGCAGGCAGCGAGATGGCGCAAAAGGCTCTGGAAAAGGGATTTTCAACGATTGGCCTGCTTACGGGCAATTTGAACCAGAGCCACGAGGCAGAGTTTTATCAGGCATTCATGAAAACCATGGAAGGGTCGAGCTGCACCGTACTGCCGATTCAGACGGATGATTATCGCAAATACCAGAACATCCTGCAGGCATTCGATTTTTCCAAATGTCAGGCGCTTTTCGTCAGTCATCTGGAGTTTGCCCAGTCCGCTAAAAACGTATTGGACACCTTCTCGCCCACGGCGCGCCCGGTCATCTATACCCTTTCGCCTATGTTCACCATGCCTGAGAAGGATTATCAAAAGTATGAGCTCAACTACCGTCTCATGGGCAACACCGCTGCCAAGAGCCTGATCCGCCAGGCACAGGATGGGGAAGCGTCGGGGCAGGCGCGCCAAACGCTGCTGGAGAATGTGGGTTTCAGAAACTGGTATGCCCATATCATAACGCCTGCCAAACCGCGCCCCATCAATGTCCTCACACTGGACAGCCCCACCGCCTACATCATGCGCAACATGGCCCAGCTATACACCAAGCATACGGGTGTGCCGGTGAACATCACCATTTATTCCTATGATGAGATTTACGAAGCCTTCAACAACCTGCGGGAGGATTCCATCTTTGATGTGCTGCGCCTGGATGTGACCTGGCTTTCATGGTTTGCAGAAAAGATACTCCTGCCCATGGACGAGGTAGACCCCCATGTGGCAGATGATTTCTCCGGGCTGCTGGCCGGCATAACGGACAAGTATTCCTACATCAACGGCAAGCTTTATGCCATGCCCAGCACGCCAAGCACGCAGCTGCTGTTTTACAGGCGCGATCTGTTTGAAAACTCCATGTACCGCCGTATGTACCAGGAGCAGTACAAAACCGCGCTGGTGGTACCCCGTACCTTTGAGGAGTACAACCGTGTTGCGGCTTTTTTTACGCGCGCGGTGAATCCCGCTTCTCCGGTGGAGTATGGCGCGACGCTCACCCTGGGCTCCACAGGTGTTGCAGGAGCGGAGTACCTTGCGCGCCTTTTTGCCCTGCAGGAAAACCTGTATGATGACTCCGGCCGCATCGTCCTCAACTCACCCAACGCCATTCGTGCGCTGGAGCAGATCATGGAGCTGAAGCGCTTTACCAACCCGCAGTACTGCAATTGGTGGACGCACACCGCAGCTGAATTTGCACGCGGGGATGTGGCAATGGCCATCCTCTATTATAACTTTGCTTCCGGAATGCTCAGCCATTCTTCACGCGTGGCGGACAGCATCGGCTATGCGCTGCCGCCGGGCGGTAGGCCGGTGATCGGCGGCGGCACGCTGGGCATATCACGCTTTTCTACGCAGCCGGAGCAGGCGCTGCGCTTTATCCGCTGGAACTGCAGCGAGCCCATCGCTTCCGCAAGCACCCTGCTGGGCGGGGTATCTCCCTGCAAGCTCTCCTACGACAATTACGAGATCATCAACAATTTCCCATGGTTTAAGCTGGTTGCCAAGAGCTTTGCGGCAGCCAAGGGCAGCCGCATTCCACGCCAGTGCAACCTGCCATTTGATGAGCGGCGATTTATGAGCATCATTGGAATGGCGGTGAAAAATGCCTATAGCGGCGCGCAAAACCCACTGGAAGCCATGAACTATGCCCAGAAGCTGTTTGACGAGCAGTTTGCGGGACATGTTGCGGAGTTGGCGCGCCATCAATGGCCTCTTTGACAGATATACCTGGTTGGCGCACGCTTGAGACGGGTTGGCTTCTGTTTGCTTTTTCTCTTACGCCCGGGGGCAGGAAACTGTATATAGTAAGGTTGAAGTATACCTGCATCAATCAATCAACACGAGGTGTATGATGAGTTGTTCATACTGGATAGGCGGATATCCTGATAGATCAAGATGAATTTCCATCTGGGAAATCTGATGGCATAGCAAATCGACAATACAATCTCAAACAGCGTCTTCCCAACAGGGAAGTATAGAAAAGTGCACATTTTGGAAGTGCCCCGCATTTGCTTAAGGCCCCTGGGGATGAAAGGCATAATGCGCCCTTTCATACCATAAACACGCCAGGCAGTTTTGCTCCAAGCTGCCCGGTAAAAGCAAATCCGCCGCTGTTGACAGAGAAGGAAATACAAGTTATACTGCAGTAGAACATATGTTCTTATTGTGCGAATGGTGCAGTAAGTGATGAAAACGGGGAATCCTGTGCCATATCTCCATGATCGCATGGAGAGAATGCGCCCGGACTGTGGATGAGACGAAGCCCTGCTGGCCCTCTGCTTTACAGAAGGCTGAACGTTGATGGAGGTGTCACCGGATAAGCCATGAAGGACAGAGCCTATATCGCCATTGATCTGAAATCCTTCTATGCGTCGGTGGAATGTGTCCAGCGGCAGCTGGATCCGATGACCACCAACCTGGTTGTGGCCGATGCCGGCCGCACCGAGAAGACCATCTGCCTGGCCGTCACCCCATCCCTCAAGGCATACGGAATCTCCGGCAGAGCGCGGCTGTTTGAGGTGGTGCAAAAGGTGAGTGAGATAAACGCGCAGCGGCGATGCAAAGCGCCGGGACGCACCTTCTGCGGTTCTTCCCGTCATGACCCTGATGTAAGAGCAACACCGGGCCTTGCGCTGGACTACATCGTTGCGCCGCCGAGAATGGCGCTGTATATCGAGTATAGCACGCGGATCTACAACATTTATTTGAAGTACATCGCGCCGGAAGATATCCATGTTTACTCCATCGACGAGGTGCTGATTGACGCCACCGCTTACCTGAACACCTATAGGCTTACGGCCCGGGAGCTTGCCTCGGAAATGATACAGGATGTATATAAAACGGTCGGTATTACAGCGGCGGCGGGCATCGGCACAAACCTGTATCTCAGCAAGGTGGCCATGGACATTCAGGCCAAGCACATCCCGGCGGATGCCAACGGCCTGCGGATTGCCGAGCTGGACGAAATGAGCTATCGCCGTTTGCTGTGGTCGCACCGGCCTTTGACAGACTTCTGGCGCGTGGGCAGGGGATATGCGAAGAAGCTGGAGGAACATGGCCTATATACCATGGGTGACATCGCGCGCTGCTCCCTTGGGAAACCCACTGACCGTTACAACAAGGATTTTCTCTACAAGCTCTTTGGCATCAACGCGGAGCTGTTGATTGACCACGCCTGGGGATGGGAGCCTTGCACCATGGCCGACATCAAGGCGTACAAGCCAAGTTCCAGCAGCATCGGGTCGGGGCAGGTTCTGCACTGCGCCTACCCCTATGACAAAGCAAAACTGGTGGTTTGCGAAATGACCGATCTGCTGGCGCTGGATCTGGTGGATAAAAATCTGGTGACGGACCAGCTTGTGTTGACGGTTGGGTATGATATCGAAAATCTGACGGACCCGATGATCAAAAAAGTGTATCGCGGCGCGATTACCACGGACGGGTACGGCCGCGCCGTTCCCAAATCAGCCCATGGCTCGGTCAACCTGGACAGGCAGACCTCCTCTGCCAGGCTGCTGATGGATGCCGCCAATGCGCTGTTTGAGCGCATCGTTGACAAGAATCTCCTGGTCAGACGGGTGAACATTACGGCCAGCCGCGTGGCCGACGAAGCGTCCGAGCAAAAGAAGCAGGCGGTGGAGCAGCTTGATTTCTTTACCGATGCCTCGGCTGCTTGGGCCCGGAGGGAAGCCGAGGAAGCTGCCCTGGCACGGGAAAAGCGAATGCAGCTGGCCATGCTGTCTATCAAAAAGAAGCATGGGAAAAATGCGATCCTGAAGGGAATCAATCTGGAGGAAGGCGCAACCACCATACAGCGAAACAGGCAGATTGGGGGACACAAGGCATGACGGGGCCCTATGACGACATCCTTAATCTGCCGCACCCTGTATCAGCCGTGCACCCTCCGATGGCTGCCATGGACCGGGCGGCTCAGTTTTCTCCCTTTGCCGCGCTCACAGGCTACGACGCCGCCATCAGGGAAACGGCCCGATGGACGGAGGAGAGGATGGAACTGGACGAATCGGCAATCAGCGCGTTGAGTGAGCGATTGCATGTTATCGCCGTGCGACTGGCGGAGCATCCCAGCATCACCATTACCTACTTTCAGCCGGATCGCAGCAAATGCGGCGGCACGTATGTGACAGCTGCCGGCGTGGTGAAAAAGATGGACGAGTACAGGCGGATTGTGACGCTCACCGATGGGACAGGGATCCCCATGGACGATATCATCAGCATCGAAGGGGCGATCTTTGAGATGCCGGCCGATCCATAACCGGTTGCATGGGCGGGTCATGAAAGCGGCATTTCAACCCTTCGCGTCCCGGCACAGTGGTTTTATATTGTATTTATTTTACGCTTTCTTGTGACAGCTTCCGTTATGTGGTATAATCATAGCGATCGTTTATGAGAACTTCATTCTCTTGATCCGGATTCGACACTCGTTGAAAAATGATGAAACGCGATGCGCTGTGGAATAAGCGCATATGTGTTGCATTCAAAAGAAGTTCTCATCTGCAAAGGCGATGCAGTAGTTTCTCGTGTTGCCAAAAATCTGCATGGAAACAGCGGAAGTGATCATGATGCTTGCATGACACTGGGACGGCTGGAGAGGTTCCCGCCGAAAATGGCGTTTCGTGATTGAAAAACACAAGGAGGATGTGTTTTGTTGCAATCAATAGCTCGTTTTGGCGCACAATTCTTGCTGTATGTCATGCTTGGGACTGTTGTAATCATCATTGTATGCGCCGGTATTACAGCGGTCATTGAGGATCATCCGAAGTAACAAAGCCGGAGTAATCAATGGGCCTTGCGGGAGTTGTTCCCGCATTTTTTGCTGTTTCTATTGACATACTGTGCGATACACAATATAATGTTGATACGCAATAAGCGAGGTGATGAGTGATTGGATCGGGCAGAGCTGGTGGCAAATTTCTCTCAGGAACTGCGGCGCGGAACGCTGATTTTGTGTGTGCTTGCCAATCTCAAAGAACCGACCTACGGATACGGCCTGATTGAGATGCTGTCCAAAACGGGAATTTCCATTGAAGCAAACACATTGTATCCTTTGCTGAGGCGGTTGGAAGGGCAGGGGCTGCTGGCAAGCACATGGAACACGGAAGGTGCAAAACCCCGAAAATATTACAACCTGACCGGCCTCGGGGAAGAAGTGCTGGGCGAACTGAAAACACATTGGCATGGCATGGTGCGGAGCATGAACGAAATTTTGGAGGTGTCCGACCGGTGAACAACGAGATGATCAAGCGGTATATGTATGCCGTCACCAGCAATCTGCCGGCAAAAGCACAGCCGGAGATTGAAAAAGAGCTGGAAAGCATGATTGAGGAACTGCTGGATGCCCGGTGCGGCGATGTCCAGCCCGGCGACGAGGACATCCGCGCCGTACTGACGGAACTGGGTTCGCCGGAAGAGATGGCAGTCCGGTACAGCGGCGATGAGAACAAAGCGCTCATCAGCGGGATCTATCTGATTTGGTACAAGAAAATCCTCAGGATTGTTTTGCCCATTGCAGCGGCGTGCGTCGCGTTTGCACTGCTGCTGTCGGTGTTTGTCAAATGGCAGCCGCCCCGGGAAGCAGTTCCCTATGTATCCCAGGCGATTGCAACCATCATCTCCGGAGCGGCAAACGCGGCCGTCCAGGCATTCCTGTGGATTACGGTGATCTTTATCATCCTGGAACGCAAAAAAGTCAACTTCAGCAACAGTGATTTTCTGTCCGATCTTCCTCCCGTCCCCCATAAACAGGCGCAAATCAAATTTCATCAGCCCATCATCGGTATCTTATGGCACATTGCCGCTGCCGTTTTGATTTTGGGCTTTCCGTATCTCATTGGCATCTATTCCAAAAGCACGGGATGGATTCCGGTATTTGATGAAGGCTATATCCGCGCATCCTGGTACCTGGTTGTTTTATGGTCGGTTTCCGAGATCGCCTGCGAGATAGCCAAACTGATGGAGCGCAGATACAGCAAGCGATTGGCGCTGATAACGGCTGTCACGCATCTCGTGACCGGCTTTACGGCCGCGGTATTCTTTCTGGACAACAGGATCATGAACCCTGTTTTTGTCCAAAAGATCGGGGCATTGTTTCAGGGCGGCAGCGCTGCCAAAATCGGCCGGGCGCTGGGTCATGGCAACTCAATGGTTGCTGCAATTGTGCTTTTCGCCCTGCTTGCTGACCTGGGGGAAACCATCTACCGGGCTGTTCGGTATGACGGGTAGATAGCAGGGACGTGACCTGATATTCACCTTGACCCATGCACCGCTGGGGCGTTGTTTCATAAACTGCAGTGATGAAGGGATTTTGAAACGGATGCGTTTCTTTTCCCTATTGTCTTGTGCCCTGAACAACATCGCCTCAAACGGGCCAAAGGAGGGGTAGGGGTGAAACATCAGAAGATGAACTGTCCGACGGGTTGTATGTCCTGTGAACAGATAGAGATTATGAACACGTACCGTCGGCTTTGGACGGAGCACGTGGTTTGGACGCGGTTTGTGATTGTGAGCATCGCGTTTGGCCTGCCGGATTTGCCGCTTATAACGGCGCGGCTGCTGAGAAACCCGATGGATTTTGCAAACGAGCTACGCCCATTGTATGGGGATCAAATTGCCATGCGCTTTGAGGTGCTTCTCACCGAACATCTCGTGATTGCGGCGGATTTGGTCGTGGCGGCCAAAGCCGGCAATGCGGAGGAAGTGAACAGACTGAGAAAGCTGTGGTATCAAAATGCCAAGGAAATCGCGGATTTTTTGGCCTGCATCAATCCGTGCTGGAGCGAAAGCCTCTGGCGGGAACTGCTGTTTGACCATTTGCGAATGACTGAGGACGAGGCTGTGGCCATTTTGACCGGTCAATATGAAAAGAGCATCGAAGAGTTTGATGCCATCCAGGCGCAGGCGCTCAAGATGGCCGAGGTGATGGCTTGCGGGATCATCCGGCAATTTGGTCTCCAGGGTCCGTCATGGTCGCCCAAGGGCGCGTAAACCGGAAAAAGAAGCGGCGGGTTTGCCTTCATGTGGTGGTCACGCCGCTTTTTGCTGCATTGACGATTTCCGGCGCAAATGGTAACATTTTGTTCCAAGGAGGAGGATTCCGTGATGAATGGCCCTCAACGAATGTTTGCCGGATTCTGTGCGCTGGTAGTTCTTCTGTCATGTCCCCTGGCCTACGCGGCGCAAACAAATGCCCGGGACGAAGCCCAAACTATTGTCACCGGCATGTCTCTTCGGGACAAAATTACGCAGCTCCTGTTCATGGATTTCCGCAGATGGATGACGCTCAGCGGCGAAGAAACCATTGCCAGGTTTGTGGAAGATCCCCAGTACGGCGGCGAGCCCGTGACGGAGATCAATGGTGAAATAGCAGCAATGCTTCAGGAGTATCGCTTTGGCGGTGTGATTTTGTTCAGCGAGAACCTGAAGAACACCGCGGATGCTGTGCGGCTGGTGCGAGGGATTCAGCGCGCTGCGGCATTGAAAGGCGGCCTGCCGCTTTTCATCGGCGCGGACCAGGAGGGCGGAAACATTACACGTCTTGGGCAGGGCACCTGCCTTCCCGGTAATATGGCCATCGGAGCTGCCGGCAGCACGGAGTATGCCTATGAAGCGGGTGCGGTTACCGGGCGGGAGCTGCATGCCGTGGGGCTGAATGTCAATTTCAGCCCGGTTGCCGATGTGAATGACAATCCGGAAAATCCCATCATCAATCTTCGCTCCTTCGGTTCGGACCCGGACAAGGTTTCACAAATGGCGGTATCCATGGCCAGAGGCATTGAAAGCGCGGGCGTCGTGCCGGTGGGCAAGCATTTTCCGGGGCATGGCAACACCTCCAGTGATTCCCATACCAGCCTGCCGCGGGTGGAGAAGGATCTGGACGTGCTGCGGGAAATTGAACTTAAACCGTTTCAGGCGCTGATTGATGCGGGCATCCAAATGCTGATGTGCGCCCACATCCAGTTTCCGGCTTTGGACAGCACGACCTTCCGCTCCATTTCCGACGGACAGGAAGCGGTTGTGCCCGCCACATTCTCCAGAGCCATCCTCAGAGACCTGCTGCGCGGGGAGATGGGCTTTGACGGCGTCATCATCACCGACGCGATGAACATGGATGCCATCGCAAAGAACATCACACCTGCGGATGCTGTGGTTCGGGCGCTGGCTGCCGGTGCGGACATGATCTGCATGCCGGTGGAACTGCGCAGCCCCTCCGATGCTGCCAGGATAGAAGAAATCATCCTGGCTGTTGTGGATGCGCTGCAGCAGGGTTACCTGTCCCAGGCCGAGCTGGATCAGTCCGTGGAACGGGTGGTGCGGCTGAAGATCAAAACCGGGCTGATGGACGTAAAGGTTGACGCGGAAAGCGACGATGCGGCCGTCCGCAGCGCGCTGGAGGTTGTGGGAGGCGCGGCCCACCGTGCCAAGGAGCGCGAAATTGCTGAGGCCGCCATCACGCTGGTGCGGGATGAGCACTCCGTATTACCCTTTCGGCCCAAGGGCGGCGAGGTGGTGCTTGTGGTAACTCCCTACGCCAACGAAACGGCCAGCGCACTCTTTGCCATGAACCGGCTGAAGGCCGAGGGCACGGTGCCGGAGGATGTTTCCCTGGAGACCTATGTCTATCGGGGAAAGAGCCTCATGGAGGAAGACCTCAGCGCAGCGTTGGAGAGAGCGGATTATGTTATCCTGCAGACGGAAATGAGCGGCACTGCCTCGCTGCTGCCCGGGCACTGGCTGACCGATCTTCCCAAAGCCGTGTGGCAAAACGTCCAGGCGGCGGGGAAGGAGGACCGTTTTGTGCACGCCAGCATCGGCGCGCCGTTTGATATCGTAAACTACACAGACTGTCCTGCGGAACTTCTTTCCTTTGGCTGTGTGGGGATGAGCGATGCGGACGCGGCAAGCGGCATCATCACAGGAAAATACGGCCCCAATCTTCCTGCCTTGCTGGGCGCGGTGTTTGGCGCATTCCGCCCCACCGGCACTCTCCCCGTAAATATACGGTAATTGGGTCGCCCGGGACCCATCAGGAACGAACTGCATAAGGCAGGAAGGGGCTGTAGCAAAACAGCATCCCAACCCAAAGGAAAAAACAGAGCCGGTGCACTGCGAAAGCGGTGACACCGGCTCTGTTTTTTGGTAGAATCGATGTATGAAAAACAATAACTACCAGACACATTATCGTACAGGCGCGCGAAATGTGCAACTCAAAATTGACGAAGCATTTGCTGAACGGGTGATTCCGGCAAAC
>JAAYDR010000119.1 GCA_012729115.1 Clostridiales bacterium
GCCTTGATTTCCCTGGCATCAGGGTTGAGTGCCAGGTGCCCCAGGGGGATAGGCTCCGCATGAAGGCGAAGGCGCCGCAGCGCAGTCTCGATCCGGGCGCGCAGTTCCTTCAGCCCGAAAGGCTTGGTAATGTAATCTTCAGCGCCCAGCCCCAGGCCACGGACCTTGTCAGACTCGGTGGAGCGTGCGGAGATGATAATGACGGGCAATTCATGGGTTTGACGTCGTTTCTTCCATTCGGCCAGCACTTCAAGCCCGTTTTTTTCCCGCAGCATCAGATCCAGCAGCAGCAGGTCCGGAGAACTCTCCTTAAGCCTTGCCTCCAGCTGCGCGGCGCTTTGGAACCACTCGGGCGCATGCCCCATCCTTTCGGTGGCATCGCGCAGCAGCAGGGCGACATTCTCATCATCTTCCAGTATCCAAATTCTTGCCATCCTCGCACCATCCTCCCTGATTTGTGGCAGAGCAGGCTGGAAAAGTAGCGGGACGTGAAAATCTCAGCGATTTAATCCAACGCTGGGAGCGTGTATGTGTCCAGATAAGTTAACGGGTCTTTGCTCAAAGTGGCTTTCTCCCTCAGCAGGGCTGCGGCAGGTGCGGGAAGGAAACTGTCCTCGCTCAATTCATACGGCAATCCCTTGTACCAGGCGACGAACAGGTTCATGGACGAGGTACCAACTTCACTGTCCGGGTCAGGGAAAAGGGTCTCAAAGTCCTTAATCTTGAATCCGGTTGCGCGTGCGCGTTCCACAGTGAAGGCGTCAGCGAGGTCCTCCAGACGGCTCTTTTTTGCTTTGACAGCCATATCATCAAGCTCCTCTTATGCCATAATAAACCTGTTTGGGGTATAATTGAAGTGATAAAACACGGTATTTTCTATGCTATGAATATTCGGGAATGAGAATGGGCACCTCATGCGTTGGGGTGCCCTTCCTGTTGCCCGTAAAATCCTATCTGCGATTGCCGCCGCGCCCGAAAGCCTTCTGTCCATTGCTTCCAAGGTTGTCGCATACGCCATCGTTGTTGGCGTCCGCATAATCCTTGCCCTGCGCATTACCCTGGACTCTTAGGCCCTGGGCCTGCTGATGATGGCCCCTCATATCCTGGCCGCGCCCTTGCGCTGCCTGCATATGTCCCTGTCCCTGCTCATCGGTGCCCAAGTGGTCACATACGCCGTCCTTGTTTTCTTCGATGTGGTTGGGGGCGTCGGGATTTGTGCCCAGCGCGTTGCCGCAGTTGTCGCAAACGCCATCGCCATCAGCATCAACGAAGCTGGCCGCTGGGCCTGTCGTGTCGGGTGCAACCTGGTTCCAGCGGCGGCCGTATTGCCTGCTAAAGGGATCAGCCGGTGTCGCATCAGCTGTCTGCACTTCGGGCGCAGCGGTGGGAACTGTGACAGCGGCAAGCCCAAATACAGGCATCGCGATCAACAGCGCCAGCGTGAAAATCATCAGGTTCTTTTTCATGGTTGAGTTCCTCCTTCTCGCAGTTCAGCAAGAGATTGCTGTGATAACAATGTAAGCAGAAACCGTGGCAAAAGAGTGTTTTATGTGGGGAGCGTTTGGCGCATTTAGGTGAACGTATTATGAATAGCATGGCCAGAGTCGCTTGCCAGAGAGTCAGCGGATTTTGCTGAACTGTTGCAAAGAAACAAACTAAAATCACTAATCTGAGCGCGAATACTAAAAAAGCTTTCCAAGAAAAAAGGAACAGAACCGATTCGCCCCTGTATGGTTGTATGGCAGGCACTATTGACAGGCAGCGCATAGGGGGTATCCTATTTGCACTCAGACTATATGCTATATGCATATAACTGAGAAGGGGGGAAATATGGATGGAAAACAGGCGCACGGACAAAAATCTGGAAGAAAAGCTGCCGATAAGTTTCTGGAAGCCTGCCTGCTGCAGCTGCTGAGCGAGGGGACGGGGCACGGTTATGTGCTGATGGAACAACTGGGGCAGTTTGGTATTTCAGCGGATGCGCTGAACATCAGTACGCTTTACCGTACGCTGCGGCATATGGAGAAGGATGGGTGCCTCAAGTCAGAATGGGAGGAGGGCGGACCCGGCCCCAAACGCAGGGTTTACCTGATTTCAGAAAAGGGAAAGAAGGAACTGGAGATCAGGATCCAGATGATAAAAGCGCGAAAATCCGGGATCGACAGACTGATCGGCGCGTATGGCAGGTCACAGGAGCAGGCCGTGCAGACAGATAGACCAGGGACGAAAGAGGAAATGTTGTAAATGTTGGAACTTAAGAATATATCCAAAACCTATCGTGCGGGAGGCGTCGAAACAGTCGCCTTGGACGATATCAGTGTATCGTTCAGGGAGAAAGAATTCGTAGCGATCCTTGGCACCAGCGGGTCGGGCAAGACCACCTGCCTGAATATCATTGGCGGGCTGGACCATGCTGACCGTGGCGAGGTTATCATCAAGGGGCGAAAAACGAAGGACTTCAAGGAAAGCGACTGGGACGCCTACCGCAACAACGCCATCGGCTTTGTCTTCCAAA
>JAAYDR010000120.1 GCA_012729115.1 Clostridiales bacterium
ATTTTGCCAGGCAGCTCGCTGCCTGGCAAACCCGGTGCAACCAGATCCCGATGCGACCTCTCGGTTACCTCTCCCCGGTCGAGTTCCTGGATAAGTTCTTTGTCCAATATGTTTGACAAACCTACACTTTTTACATGGCTTGGACATGTTTCGTGACAGTAGAGGAAAACTATGGTATACTATGCGATACAGGTAGATGATACCTCGCCCATGGGCCTTAGAAGGGCCGATCAAGGCGCAACGAAAGGAGCATTGTTATGAAAGGCGATCCCAAACTGATTGACACCTTGAATTCCTTGCTGGCGGACGAGCTTACCGCGATTAACCAGTACATCGTGCATGCGGAGATGTGCGAGGACTGGGGTTATGGCAAGCTGCACAAAGGTTTTGAAAAGCGGTCCATTGATGAGATGAAGCATGCGGAAAAGCTCATCGGGAGAATCCTTTTCCTGGGGGGCATCCCCATTGTCACCAATTTGAACCGCGTCCACATTGGCGCTGAGGTTCCCAAGCAGGTGGAGAATGACCGGATTGCTGAGAGCGGAGCCATCAAGGCGTACAACGACGCCATCGTGCTGGCGGGTGAGGTTCGGGATTATGCCACCCGGGACATCCTGGTGCAGATTCTGAATGATGAGGACCGCCACATGGACGAGCTGGAGGAAATGCTGGATCAGATCGAGCACATGACCCTGCCCATCTTCCTCACCACCCAAGTGTGATTGACGCAACCCGCAAAGATGGACTGCCGATAAGAACCGGCAGTCCGTCTTTTTAATAGGACATATCCCCACCTCTACCGGATAAAGCTGATTTTTCCCTGATCCGGCTCATGGGGCGGCTTTGTGGTATGGGCATATCCCAGCAGTACGGAGCAGCCAAAGGTATAGCCTTCCGGGAAACCCAGGCGCTTGCTGAACTCCTCGGCCCTGGGACTGCTGCCAAAGATCACGCCGGCCAGGCCGCAAATTACATTGGCGATACCCAGGGATGTAGCTGCCAGGGCGATGGTCTGGCATAGGATGCCGCAATCCGTCAGAGCGTAGTTGTGCTGGGTGGAATCGATGGGTACCACGATCATACAGGGTGCGCCATAGAAAAGCTTGCCGCCGCGATCCATGATCCGGTTGTATGCGGACTTGTCCTCCATAGCGGCCAGGCAGGACATCCCCTCAGCTTCCATTTCTTCCATTAAGGCCCGATCCGTAATTACGATCACCCGCCAGGCCTGGCGGTTCATGGCGCTGGGGGCATGGACTGCGGCTTGGGCGATGGCCTGAAGGACTTCCTCCGGCGGCATTCTGTCTTCATAGTCGCGGCAAGAATACCGCCTGCTGATTGTTTGCATGGTTTCGTTCATGTTCCGTCCTCCTATTTTTTCTGATTTAAGCTGGTCTTGATCACGGGGTAAAGGAACCGATTTCCACCAGGTTTCCCTCCGGGTCGGCGATGTAGCAGGTTCGCTGTCCCCAGGGCTCCGTTGTGGGCTCCAGAATGGGCACCGCACCCTTTCCTACCACCATTTGGAAGGCCGTGTCTACCTCCGCAAAGGAGTCCACGTTTAGGGCGATTTCATAATGTCCGTTCACCCCATCGGTATATGCGAAAGGCCTGCGGACCATTTTTTCAAAATCCGTCCTCCGGTAGAGCAGGAACAGCGTGCCGTCTTTTTTCAAATACACGTTGGATGTGTTCTCCTCCTCCGTGATCTCAAAGCCCAGCACATCCCGGTAGAATTTAACCATGACCTCCATATCCTTGACAAAGATGCCAAATCCATCCAGCTTCATATGTGTTCCCTCCTTTGGCGGCATTCCCTTTCTGCGGTCATTGTACCACGGGGTGCCGATTCATGCCATGGGTGCTTGTTTTTTTTCAGGGTTGGAATATACTGTGGGAGTTCGTTATCACGAACATGGGAAAGGTGTTAACCACCTGTACGAAGGTGAGATGTTCATTTGAACGCAAAGTGGTTGAGCCCGGGAAGATTTCTGGTACTGGGTTTTGCGGGGTTGGTCTTCCTGGGGGCGTCATTGCTGCTGCTGCCCGTAGCCGCGAATCCGGACATCGCTATCCGGCCGGTGGACGCGCTGTTTACCTCCACCAGCGCGGTCTGTGTGACCGGCCTCATCGCCATTGACACAGCTGATTATTTCAGCGTGTTTGGGCGAACTGTGGTAGCGCTGCTGGTCCAGATCGGGGGCCTGGGCATCACCTCCATTGGTGTTGCCTTTATTTTGCTGGCTGGAAAGAGAATTGGGCTGAGGGAGAGGGTTTTGGTGAAGGAAGCCCTCAACCTGGACACCCTCAAGGGTGTGGTCCAGCTGGTAAAATCCGTGGTGCTGGTAACACTGTGTTTTGAGGGCGCAGGCATGGTGCTAAGCTACCTCGTGTTTTCCAAGGATTATCCGCCTTTATCGGCGCTGGGCATCAGCGCTTTCCATTCTGTGGCGGCCTTCAACAACTCCGGCTTTGACATCCTGGGCGGATATCGCAATCTTATACCCTATCGGGACAATGTGCTGCTGAATTTGACCACCTGCGGGCTGATTATCTGCGGAGGTCTGGGGTTCTATGTAATCCGGGAAGTGTTGCACAAGCGGTCCTGGCGGGGGTTGAGCATGAACACGAAGATTGTGCTGACCATGACGGCGGCGCTGCTCATCATTGGAACTCTGCTGTTGAAGCTGACGGATAACGTGACCTGGCTGGGCGCATTTTTCCAGAGCACATCTGCCAGAACGGCCGGGTTTAGCACCTATTCCCTGGGAGAGTTCACCAACGCTGGGCAGTTTGTGCTCATCCTGCTGATGTTCATCGGCGCGTCGCCGGGGTCCACAGGCGGCGGTATTAAGACCACCACCACCTATACGCTGCTGCGCAGCATGCTGGCCTTCGCCACCAACCGGGACTGTACAGCCTTTCACCGCAAGATTCCCCATGAAAGCATCCTCAAGGCTTTTACCGTTACGATTTTGGCGGTGGCTGTAGTATGCCTCATGACCTTTCTGATTTGCATTCTTGAGCCGGAACTCACCTTCATGCAGATACTCTTTGAAGTGGTGTCGGGATTTGGTACGGTGGGCCTCTCCACGGGGATTACCCCGCAGCTCAGGGACGCGAGCAAGCTGTTGCTGTGCTTGACCATGTTTATCGGAAGGCTGGGCCCTCTGACCATGGCCTGCATCTGGGTCTACAAGCCCTCGTCCAACCTTTCATATGCCGAGGAAAAGATCACCATTGGATAGGAGAAGGGTTATGTCAAATTATCAGGCGAGTATCGCTTTTGGGGTTATCGGGTTGGGCCGGTTCGGGTTTTCTCTGGCTGAAACTCTTGCAGACAATGGCCAGGAGGTCCTGGTGCTGGACAACAACGAAAGCAAGGTGAAGCTGATTCAGGAGAAGGTGCGCCAGGCTTTTCTTGTTCACCAGCAGGACAAGGCAACCCTGGAGGAGGCGGGTATCCAGAATTGCGGTACGGTCATCATATGCATTGGTGAGCATGTGGAGGCCAGCATCCTGACTACACTGAACGTCATCGAGTTGGGTGTACCCAGGGTGATTGCCAAGGCGATCAGCCCGGAGCATGGCAGGGTTTTGGAGAAAATTGGCGCAGAGGTGGTCTACCCCGAGCGGGATCGTGCCATCCGTTTGGCCAACACGCTGACCTCGCCCAGGGCGCTGGATTCCATCGATCTTTCAGGCCATTATTCCATTTCAGAGATCAGGCTTTCGGAGAAGCTCAATGGAAAATCGCTTCTGGAGCTTGAATTTCGCCAGAGGTTTGGGCTGAACATCATCGCGCTGGTCCGGGGAAACGAGACAATTGTGGAGATTACCCCTGAGCTTAGGCTGCAGACAAACGATTTGATCGCGGTGGTGGGAACCAGGGAGAACATCCAGAAATTTGAACGGCGGCTGTCCTTCTGAGGTATGGTTTGGAGACGGGACAGGCATGCTATTCAAGCTTTCATTGCGCTTGCATAGGAGGAATGTTCCATGGTATCGGAGCATAGGTCGGTTAACCGCCTGGCTGGTGAGAAATCCCCTTACCTGCTTCAGCATGCCCATCAGGCCGTGGATTGGTGGCCCTGGTGCGAGGAGGCATTTGCCAAGGCCCGTCTGGAGGACAAACCGGTGTTTCTGAGCATCGGATACAGCAGCTGTCATTGGTGCCATGTGATGTCCAGGGAAAGTTTCGATGCTCCTGAGGTGGCGGAGGTGCTTAACCGCAGCTTTGTTTCCGTGAAGGTGGACAAGGAGGAGCGTCCCGACATCGACAGCGTATACATGCGGGTGTGCATGGCCTTTACCGGTGGCGGAGGCTGGCCTACCACCATTTTTATGGACGCCCAAAAGCGTCCTTTTTTCGCCGGCACCTATTTTCCCAAACACCGCCGCTATGGCATGCCGGGCCTTCTGGACCTGCTTAATCAGGTGGCCAAGCAATGGAATAGCCATCGGGAGAAGCTGCTTGAGAGCGCGGATCTGCTCACCGCCCATCTGAATGCGGCTCAAAGCGTTAGGAAGGACGATAAACTCCCGGTGGACCGGCTGGCAGGGGAAGCCGTCCGGGATCTGCGGGCTTCCTTTGACCCCCGCTATGGGGGCTTTAGTCCTGCGCCCAAATTTCCCATGGGGCACAACCTCCTGTTTTTACTGGCCTATGACCGAGCCGTCCCGGGAGCGGATTGCCTGGACATGGCGGAGATTACCCTGCGGAGGATGGCCTTAGGCGGCATTTTTGACCAGATCGGCTATGGTTTCTCCCGGTATTCCACGGATGAGAAGTGGCTGGCGCCACATTTTGAAAAGATGCTTTACGACAATGCGCTGTTGCTGATGGCCTATGCCAGGGCTTATGAACACACGGGAAAGCCTTTGTACAAAACCGTGGGACAGAAAATCGTCACCTATCTTCGGCGGGAGATGACCTACCCGGAGGGGGGCTTTTACTCCGCCCAGGACGCGGACAGCCAGGGGGAGGAAGGGAAGTATTATGTATTCACCCCCCAGGAAGTCCTCTCGGTACTGGGCGACCAACTGGGCAGACGCTGGAATGCCCTCTATGACATCACGGAAAAGGGCAACTTTGAGGGGAAGAACATCCCCAACCAGATTGCTTTGGAGGAGCCCGACAACAGCCTGGATCACTGTATCCCCAAGTTGTACGGATACCGCAGAGCCCGCATGCCCCTGTCTCTGGATGATAAAATCCTCACCGCCTGGAATGGGCTGATGATCGCCGCCCTATGTGATGCCTATCGGGCCTTTGGTGAGACGGAACAGCTGATCATGGCCCGGCGGGCGGCTGCTTTTGTCCAGGAGAGGCTGGCCCAGGGAGAGAAACTCTACATCAGCTTCCGGGATGGGGAACGCTCCCAGGCCGGACTTCTGGACGACTATGCTTTTTATGGCTATGCGCTGTTGCAGTTGTACCGTGTTACTTTGGAGCCGGAGTTCCTAAACCGGGGACTGGCGCTCATTAAAAAGGCAATTCGGGACTTTTTTGATGAGGAAAATGGCGGGTTCTACCTTTCCGGCAGAGAAAACGAAGTCCTCATCGCCCGGCCCAAGGAGACATACGACGGAGCCATGCCCTCAGGGAACAGCGTGATGACCATGAATCTTGCGCTTTTGTGCACCCTGTTGGAGGATCATGCTCTGGAAGCGGTTCTCGCCAAACAGGTGGATTTTATAAGCCGCATGGCCGCCTCTAGCCCCGGGAACCATGCCTTCTTTTTGCTTTCACTGCTGCAAAGGGATTTTCCGGGAAAAAAGATCACTGCGGTACTGGCGGACAAGTCCCAGCGGGCGCAGGTGGCGGCCATGATGCCCAGGGACGCACTGGTTATAATCCAGGAAGAGGGGACAGAAATCTACCCCCTCCTGGAGGGACGGACGACTTATTATGTTTGTGAAAATGGGGTATGTCAGGCCCCCACACACGCGGTGGAGGGTTAAAACTCGCTGCAGGCGGCAACATTGCTCCTTGTGATAAATAAGGAAGGGGCTGTAGCAAAACAGCATCCCAACCCAAAGGAAAAAACAGAGCCGGTGCACTGGGAAAGCGGTGACACCGGCTCTGTTTTTTGGTAGAATTGATGTATGAAAAACAATAACTACCAGACACATTATCGCACAGGCGCGCGAAATGTGCAACTCAAAAATGACGAAGCATTTGCTGAACGGGTGATTCCGGCAA
>JAAYDR010000121.1 GCA_012729115.1 Clostridiales bacterium
AGGAGGAAAACCCCTGCGCCCTGTGCGCCAAGATGCGCCGGGGCATGCTCTGCGACCTGTGCCATGAGTTGGGCGCCAACAAGCTGGCCCTGGCCCACCATCGGGAGGACGCCCTGGAAACCCTGCTCATGAGTCTGATCTTTGAGGGCAGATTCCACACCTTCCATCCCAATACCTGGCTCAGCCGCAGCGACATCACCGTGATTCGGCCCATGGTTTATCTGCCCGAGAAGCATGTGCTTCACATGAAGAAGGAATTAAACCTGCCCATTCTTGTAAATCCCTGCCCTGCCAACGGTCATACCAAGCGTCAGGAAATGAAAGAACTCCTGGCCGAGCTCTCCCACCGCTACCCGGACATCAAGGACCGGCTGCTCTCCGCCCTGCGCAATGACAGGCAGTACGGGCTGTGGGAGAAGTGACCGGGAAGAAGCCGGGAAGAAGTCTCAAACGCTGCCCTTAAAAGCTCCCTGGAGCGCTGCCGCATAGACCGCATTGTGGACGATACGGCGGATGCGGTAAATAGTGGTATTGTCCCGGCTGGGGCAAATGCGGTTGGTCAGAAGGATTACATACAGGCCGGTGGTGGGATCCAGGGCGAAGCTGGTGCCGGTAAAGCCTGTGTGTCCGATGGTTTCCCGGGGGAACAGGTCGCCCGTGAAGCCATCGTCGTACCAGGGGAGATAGAAGGACAGGCCCCGGGCCTGCGCCATGCCCTCGGTATGATTACGCAGGGCCAGACGAACAGTGGCAGGGGACAGGTAGCGGGAGCCGTCGGGCAGGAGGCCCTCGGCGGCCAGCATCTGCAGGAAAAGGGCCAGGTCATCCATGTTGGAAAAGACACCGGCGTTTCCTGCCGCGCCGCCCAGAAAGCGGGCATTTTCGTCGTGGACGATGCCTTGCAGGCAACGGCCCTCGTCGGTCATTTCAGTGGCCGCGATGTTGCCTCCTGTGGGAAGGTAGCCGGTCTTGGTCATTTTTAATGGCCAGAAGATTTCCCGGAGGGCAAGTTCCGGCAGTTTGGCGTGATAGAGGCATTCCAGGAGCTGGGCCAGGAGGATGTACCCGGTGCAGCAGTATTGCACCCGGGTACCGGGCTTGGAGATCAAAGGAACCTTCAGGAGCAGGTCAATGCTCTCCTGAGGGTTGGCAGACAGTTCCCACAGATGCAGCCCTGTGGGGAAGCCGGCCGTATGGGTGAGTATCTGCTTGATGGTGATCTCCCGCTTGTCAGGAGGCGCATCGATGAAGGCGTCCAGTTTGTCCCAAAGGCAGAGTTTGCCGCTTTCGATGGCTCTGAGGGTGAGCATGCCCACCACAAGCGGCTTTGTGAGGGATGCCAGGTCATAACGGGTCTGCTCGTTGGTAACGGGCCCGTCCAGGTCGAGTCGTCCGTAGGCGCGGCGAAAAAGCACCCGTTTGCCCAAACCCACCAGCAGGCAGGCTGAGGGAAAGGCGCCTTCCTCCAGCGAGTGGCGTAGAATATCGTCTGCACGGGAAAAGCTGGCAGCCACAGAAAAACCCCTTTCAGTCCGTCCAACGGGCTATGGTGACGCCCTCCAGGTGCCTGAGCTTTCTTCGGAGCCTGAGGCCCGGGTTCACCGCCACCCTGTTGGCGCAAAGCTCAAGCATGGGCATGTCCGATTCACTGTCGCCATAGGCCCAGGAGCGGTCGTAGTCCAACCTGTCCCCTGTGGCGGCCAGGTATTCGGCCAGACGCAGGGGCTTTTCCAGTCCCCTGCAGTTTTCGCCGCCGATGAGTCCCGTGAAGATACCCGAGGGATCCACGTCCGCGCGGGTGCCGATGATCTCGGTCACCCCCCAGGCCTCTTTGAAGGGTTCCAGGTAAAAGGAAGGGGAGGCGGTGATAAAAAGGATGGTATCCCCATTTTTTCTGTGCCTTATCAGAGCTTCTTTGGCCTTGGGGCGCAGAGCGGGGGCCAGAATTTCATCATAAAAAGCCTTGGACAAGGCGGATATCTCCTGCTTGCTGTGTCCGGCCAGAAAGGAAAGGGCAGCCGTCTTGCTCCGCAGGGCAGTGGTGAGGCGCAGCTTGTAGCATACGGCGGCCCAGGCCCCTTTTCGAAGCCGTGCGGGGGTGCAGAGTCCCTTTGCCCGGGCAAACAGGCAGAAGCGCACGATGGAGTCAAAGGGGATCAGGGTGCCGTCAAAGTCAAAAAGCGCTAAAGCCTTGCGCATGGCGTTGGCTCCTTCCCACATGCAGAAATTGCGTATCAAAGTATAGCATGGTTTGACAGAAAACGCCATAACCGCTGACAGGGAGCGCGGCCTGGCTGTGTAGGTTTGTCAAACATATTGGACAAAGAACTTATCCAGGAACTCGACCGGGGAGAGGTAACCGAGAGGTCGCATCGGGATCTGGTTGCACCGGGTTTGCCAGGCAGCGAGCTGCCTGGCAAAAT
>JAAYDR010000122.1 GCA_012729115.1 Clostridiales bacterium
AGACCCCTGCCGCCATTCCATTTTCTCTTCTTTCCCTTCCTCTTTCCCATACTAACATCCGGCATTTCTCTATGTATCTTCTACTCCTTTACCACTGTGGATGTTACTCTGGGAATTAACCTTTTCTTTTTCATGCGTCCTTTTTCCCTTATACAGCAATAGATTGGGCAGGAAGCACAGCTCCCTGCCCGGATGCGATTCAGTTTCTAAAAGCTTACCGATTGCCACAGCAACGATTGCAGTTGTTGCTGATGGTACAGGACGGGTTGGTGATGCTGACCTGTTCGTTGTTGCACAGGGAGGCGGGAGGGAATAGCGGCAGGGAGAAGAACTCATCACATACATTCTCAGCGAATTCTTCGCAGGGCGGAATGGGACAGAAGCCATAAGAGGGAACCAGGATTTCCACCTGCGCCAGGATCTTCAGCACCACTGTAACGCAAACGGTCAGGTTGAAGCGATTGTTGCCCAGATAAGTTCCAGCCACACAGATGGCACTGACCATGCTCTCAACGCAGAAGGGAACAATGGACTCGTCGGGAATCGATAGCAACACGTCCTTGTTGACCGAGATACAACCTTTGCCGATGAACTCTATGCAGCGGCTATCCACAAACAGGATGTCGATGGGGATGTCAATGCGGGCACGCACGCGGGCAAAGCAGGGTCTGTCGCAGAGACGTTCCACGGTAAGGTTGTTGATAATACCCTCGGTGCTGGTCGAGCGGCAACTTTCAAAGGTGATGGGAGGGACAGGCGCGGATGTAGGGGGTACGGTTTCGGTTTCACCGGCAGTACTGCCACCGCAGCTGTTGCAGCCACACGAGTTTGCCACCATGGCGAAGCTGTGGATGGTCACAACCACGTCATCGAGTTGCTCCTGCTGCAAGCAACTGTCGTACACGCGTTTCACCTGGATGCAGATCCTCTCCTGGATTCCATCCATTGCATTACCAGCGATGGTGCCGGGACAGGCGCGGGGATTCGCGTTTTTGTAGCTATAAAAGGACATAGGCACGCCTCCTTTTTCTTCCCGCTTGCGCTTGCCTGACGCCTGCGGGTTCGCGCAACCGAACCTATGGGTTCGGTGACGACGGTCTACTCAGACCGCTTCACTCCTCATGGTATGGAGGCCGCCTCAAATGGTGCGTGCATTAGAAACAAAGTGATATATGGAATAAAGTCTTGCTATGCTTGTGCCGGTTCTCCCCCGATCCATGCTTCAGGATTGAGTAAATGAACCGGCTTTCTTCCTTCCAAAACTACCTCCTGAATTCGCAGGCTGGCTTCCCTTACCATTTCCCGCCTGGCCTGCAGGGTATTGCTGCCTACATGGGGTGTCAGAATTACATTGGGCAAGGAAGAAAAGAGTGGATTGATCCGCGGCTCTCCCACAAACACATCCAATCCTGCCCCAGCAATACGCTTTTGCTGCAAGGCCTCCAGCAGGGCGGCCTCATCCACCACAAGACCCCGTGCGGTATTAATCAAAAAGGCAGTAGGTTTCATGGCAAACAGCAACTCTCTGGTGATCAAACCCGTTGTTTCCGGAGTCAACGGACAATGTAAGCTGACAAAATCCGCCTGGGTCATCAATGCAGGGAGAGCCCTGTACTCCGCACCCATAGCCTCTTGCTCCGGCTTGGGCTGCCGGGCATGGTAGATAATTTGCATCCCCAGGGCACGGCCTATCTGCGCCACCCGGCTTCCAATGCGCCCCATCCCTACAATGCCAAGGACAGAACCGTACAAACTGACGCCCATTTGCTTGCCCAATCCAAAGGCTTCCACCGCTTGCTCGGTATGCATCACGTTGTTGAGATATGGCACGCGGCGCGCAAGATTCATCATCAGGGTTACAGCCAACTCGGCCGTAGGAGCCACCACCGTTTCGGGGATGTTCACCACAGGGATGCGCTGCTTTGTGGCCTGTGCAATGTCAATCGCATCGTAGCCCGCGCCGTAACAAACGATCAGTTTCAGCTGCCTTGCCCTTTTGATCATCTCAGCGTCCATTGTGCCACAAGCCAGCACAGCATCCGCTGTGGGCAACATCTGGAGCAAGTCCTCTCTGGAAAATGCCTGCCCGTGTCCGGGATACAAGGTTACATGCCCTTGCGTGAGTAGCCAGCCATCCATAGGCACTCCATGTGTGATCAGTAGATTTGCCATAACAATCCCCCATTTTTTGGCTTACTTCGTCAAATTTAAACCATGATAACAGTTTTCAAACGCCATGACAAGCGCCCATACTTTACTGCTTCATTGTACATGCTATTGGAAAAGTCTCTGGAGGCATTCATGCAAGATCAGCCCTTCTGGCAGACCGAAACCCAGGCCCTTTTTCCGGTTCTAAGAGGTCGGCGCAACGCGGATGCGGTAATCATCGGCGGCGGCCTGAGCGGCCTGCACATTGCCTATTGGTTATGCAAAGCCGGGCTTCGAGTGATCCTGCTGGAGGCGGTTACCATTGGAAGCGGGGCCTCCGGCCGCTGTACCGGGATCGTGACCCAAACCCACGGCACGCTGTTCTCCCAGATGGAGAAGTTCTTTCCCCCGGAAGTAGCCCAAGCCTATACCCAGACACAGCAGTCGGCCCTACAATCATTGCGAGACCTGGCTTCCCAGCAGGACATGAACTCCAGCTGGCAGGATATGGATATCTTTTTGATTGCAAAAAGCGAAAAGGAAGCTGCCCTGCTGGCAGCAGAAAACGAGGCGATGGCCAGGGCAGGCTTTACGGCAGAGTTTACAAAATCAACCCAAAGCCCTTTGCCCGCACTGGCGGCTCTCCATTTTCATGGGCAGGCAACCTTCCAGCCCTATTCCTATTTGCTGGCTTTGGCGGAAAGCGCTACCCGGATGGGGCTTCAAATCTATGAGAATTCAAGAGTTATGTCCCTGGAGACCAACATGGTATATACCCAACGGGGCAGTGTTCTGGCTCCCTACATGGTGATCGCTACCGGCTATCCTCTCATCAATACACCGGGCTGGTATTTCCTGCGCATGTATCAAAAAACCAGTTTTATCCTGCCCATTGAAGACGGGGAAGCCTACGACGGGCTTTATCTGGATATCAATGACCGGTTTGCTCTCCGAAGGCATCGGGATGGAACCCTCTTTCACATGATTGATAGCCGGGTTGGTACGCATGTACATGGGCATCCCATTCAAACCTTTGCGGAACGATATGGCGAGTCCTTTGAGAATCATATACCCAACACCGTATATACCGGCATCGATACATATACTGCCGATGGCCTGCCCTATATAGGGGCATACAGTCAAAAGACTCCCAATATTTTTGTGGCCACAGGCTACGCCCACCATGGGATATTGCACAGTGTGGTGGCCGCGCAGGCCATCAGTGCAAAAATCCTGGGCCTGCCCAACGACGGTTACTCCATTTACAGCGGTCAGCGGAGAGGAAAGGGATTGTGGGTGGCAGACGCAAAAATCGCCGCCGCCTTTGCGGGGCGATATTTGCATGGTATATTTCGGCTTCACGCACCCCGATGCTCCCATATGGGATGTAAACTGGTCTACCGTCCGGGCACCAAAAGCTGGGAGTGTCCCTGCCATGGCTCCCGGTATGACGACATCGGCCGTGTTCTCAACGGGCCTACGGTCTATGATACACCAATTCACCGCAACAGAAGAGGATAGTGGCATTAGCAACTCATGAGCACGTTTTTGTCATCATCAACTCGAGCACTTGCTCCCGAGTGGGCATGCCGCTTTGCGCGCCCACCGCCGTTGTGGCCAGAGCCGCGGCAGCATTGGCAAAGCGGATCGCTTCCACAGGGGACTTACCCTCGATCAACGCAATCGCAAAGCCCGCCACGAAGGCGTCCCCGGCACCAGTGGTGTCAATTGCCTGGACATCAAAGGCGGGAACATGGACGGTATTGTGAGGTGTGACCAGTATGGCCCCACGGCTGCCCAATGTAACCACCACCGCCTGAGCGCCCTTATCCAACAGAGTCTGGGCGGCCGTCTTGATCTGATTGTCCGTGTTGGTATCCATGCCGCTTAAAATGCGCAGTTCTGTCTCATTGGGCGTTATATAGGTACAGGATCTGAGCAGCCGGTCACTGAGGGGTTGGGCAGGGGCCGGATTTAGTATCACCATCTTCCCCTCCCCATGGAGTCTCCTGGCGGCATACTCCACGGTATCCATCGGGATTTCCAGCTGCATCAGGATCACATCGCAGGAAAGAAGCTCATGCATCGTCTGGTCGACCTGTTTCCTGTCCACCGCATAGTTGGCTCCCGGCACCACCACGATGCGGTTCTCACCGGAAGGGTCCACCTCGATCATCGCCGCTCCCGTGGGCACATGTTCTACCGTTTGCACAGTATGCTGTTCAATACCAAGTTCCAGGAGTGTCTTGCGATACAACTCCCCGTTCTGGTCTGCGCCAAGCTTGCCAATCATCATCGTGGGGATACCGAGCTTTACAGAGGCTACCGCCTGGTTTCCACCCTTTCCACCGGTAAACGTATAAAAACCCGTGCCGGTAATGGTTTCCCCTGGCTCTTGAAAACGCGGCACCGTCGCCATCAAATCAACATTGAGACTACCCAATACACCAATCAGTTTCATTTTTACACCTTCTTTCCCATGTTATCATTATAAAACAAGGTTCAATGCACCAGGCATTCTCCCTGAAGACGTTTTATAGACCCTTTATTTTATATTAATTTCTTCGTCACAGGACTTGCTGATTCCTGCCGCCTACGTAAGGTTCCTGGTGATCTTTTTCATCGTTTCCACACCATGACATATCCCCGGTTGTATGATATAATCAAAACGTTTCCAAAATTCACCGCAGGGGGGCGTTTCATGATACCCTTCAATATTCCTCCGTTCTTGCCCGAGTGTGAATCGTTGCTGTTGATGGCTGCCCGAAATCATAAAATCTCAGGGGATGGAGAGTTCACCAAACGCTGCCATACCCAATTGGAGCTTATCACGGGGGCCCCCAAGGCATTGCTCACCACCTCCTGTACCTCTGCCATTGAACTGGCTGCCCTTCTTCTGGATATTCATCCGGGGGATGAGGTGATTATGCCTTCCTTTACCTTTGTGAGCACGGCCAATCCTTTTGTCCTCCGGGGCGCTACCATCGTATTTGTGGACATTGACCCTCACACCATGAATCTGAACCCCGCCTGTGTGGAGGCCGCCATTACCCCTCGCACCCGTGCCATCGTACCGGTGCATTATGCCGGTGTATGCTGTGATATGGACGCCCTAGCGAAGATTGCTGCCGAACATGGCCTGTTTATGGTGGAGGACGCAGCCCAGGCCCTGACTTCCACTTATAAAGGGAAGCAAGCCGGAACGCTGTCGGATATCGGATGCCTGAGCTTTCATGAGACCAAAAATTTCAGTATGGGAGAGGGCGGCGCCGTGCTGCTCAACCGCTCGGATTTGATAGAGCGAGCGGAGATCATTCGGGAAAAAGGCACGAACCGCAGCCGTTTTTTCAGGGGTCAGGTGGACAAATACACCTGGGTGGACATCGGTTCCTCCTATTTACCTAGCGAGCTGAATGCAGCCTATCTGCTCACGCAGTTGGAGCAGCATGAACATATCACAGCCCTGCGCATGGCACGTTGGAACCAATATTACGAAGGCCTGACTCCGCTGAAAGAGCAAGGTAGAATCGAGCTCATGGAATGCCCGGAGGACGGCACCCACAATGCCCATATGTTTTATATCAAAACCAAGGACCTGGAGGAGCGTACACACCTGACGGAATGGCTGAAACAGCGCAATATCCTGGCTGTATTTCATTACATTCCCTTGCATTCCGCCGAGGCCGGGCAACGCTACGGACGTTTCCATGGAGAGGACAGATACACCACCAGGGAGAGCGAGCGTTTGCTTCGTCTGCCCATGTATCATCAGTTGACTCATGAGGAGTGCGGGCAGGTCATCCAGGCTGTTGAGGAGTTCTATCAGCAAAGCTAAAGCCAAAAGGAGGATTCCTATGTATCATCCCGAAGCATCGCGCTATACCCAAATGATCTATCGGCGTTGCGGTGCCAGCGGCATCAAACTGCCCATTCTTTCTCTGGGGCTTTGGCACAACTTCGGAGACATTACCCCCTTTGGCGTGCAACAACAACTCCTGCGCACGGCTTTTGACCATGGCATCACCCATTTTGACCTGGCAAACAACTACGGCCCTCCCTATGGGGAAGCGGAACGCAACTTCGGCATCCATATGCAGCGGGACTGGCGGCCTCACCGGGATGAACTGATCATCTCCACGAAGGCTGGCTACGATATGTGGCCCGGACCCTATGGCAACTTTGGCAGCCGTAAGACCCTGATCGCCAGCCTGGATCAAAGTTTGAAGCGCATGGGTCTTGACTATGTGGATATCTTCTACCATCACAGGCCGGATCCCGAGACACCCATTGAGGAAACCATGGGGACCCTTGATGCCATCGTGCGCAGCGGCAAGGCGCTGTATGTAGGCATTTCCAACTACCAGTCTCCACAGGCTGCGGTTGCCATTGCTACCCTGAAAGCCCTGGGCACACCTCTGCTGATCCATCAGCCCAGTTACAGCCTGCTTAACCGCTGGGTGGAGGGTGGTCTGACCCAGTTGCTGCGGGAGGAAAGGGTTGGTTGCATCGCCTTTGCTCCGCTTCAAAATGGCAAGCTTACCACCAAGTATCTTCACGGGATTCCTGCCGATTCGCGGGCCGGTCACGACCCCAGATACCTGAAACCGGAATCCATCACCCCCGAACTGCTGGATACCGTTTCCCGACTCAATGATATTGCACACGACCGAGGACAAAGTCTGGCAGAAATGGCCCTGCAATGGGTGCTTCGGGATGAGGTTATAACCTCAGCGCTGATTGGAGCCAGCAAGCCCGAGCAGATTGTGGAAAACTGCAAAATCGTGAGCGCAGCTCCCTTCACCCAGGAGGAACTGGATAGGATTGACGCGTTGACGAGGAAGAAGTAAAGGGAAAACAAAAGGCTGGGAGCCACCGGTGGACGGCTCCCAGCCTTTTATTGTACCAAACCCATATAGGCTACAGCTTTGCCAAGCACCTGTACCACGCGGGTTTCATTCTCACCGCCAATCAGGATGGGCGCGTAGCGCGGGTTTTCCGCCTGCAGCAAAGTCATACCACCGGCAAGATAGCGCACTCTCTTTAGGGTGGCTTCATCATCCAGTATTACGGCGGCAATATCTCCGTCATTCACAGTGGGTTGCTTGCGGATAAAGACCACAAAACCATCCTGGATGCC
Source organism: Clostridiales bacterium (assembly GCA_012729115.1). Lineage (GTDB taxonomy): Bacteria > Bacillota > Clostridia > Christensenellales > Aristaeellaceae > Limiplasma. The sequence goes on from JAAYDR010000122.1 coordinate 7,286, forward strand.
AATCCCGGTCATGCTGTCGCCCCGGGCCCTGAGTGCAAAATCTGCCTTGATTTGCCCCCCTGCCTCCACATAGCCTTCAAAATTCTCCTCTGCGAAGGTGGGAACTCCACATTGAATGGTACCCAAAAGAGGTACCCGGTTGGAGACAATGGGCATCAAATCGGAGCCATGACCTGCATGATGCCTGGATTCCTCCGCATCCATGGTTAAGTCAAAGAGGCTGCATTCAAAAAAATCTGCCAATCGCTGCATTGCCTCTACACGTGGATATTTCTTCCCATTGACCCAATCCGATACAGTGGAGGCTGTGACGGACAGAGCGCTGACAATCCGTGCCTGATCGATACCGCGCTCACGCATCAAGCGCTTGATATTCCTGCGAAAGACTTCTCTTGCGCTTACCTCTTTGGGCATGAGATCACCTCCCGATAGAGCCATTATACGCGAAAAGCAGATGAACGTCAACTCAAAGCGAATTTATTTCGTTTTAGGCTTGACAGTTCGCTTAAAACGTACTACAATGAAGATGGTTCCGGAGACCGCAGCAAATTCATGGCAAAGGAGTCTTCCTATGATCCGTCAGCTTCCCCGCGGCATCCTCGCCCTCGTTTTGGTTAGCTGCATCGCCATGATGATGCTGCTCGGCTTTGGTGTGCGAGCCACGCTGGCGGTTCAGAAATGCCAGGTTTCCCCCATTGATTGCCGCTATGCTAAGCTGATCATTGCCGCCAATTCATCTATAGAACCTTAAACCAAACGACCTGTCTCTATGCAAAACCCCGGTCAAATGACCGGGGTTTTGCATAGAGACATCCTCTTGTCCTTGGAAATCAACTTATTCAGCCTCAAAGGAATCCTTTCCGGCTCCGCAAAGAGGGCAAACAAAATTCTCCGGCACATCTTCCCACTTGGTTCCAGGGGCTACTCCAGAATCCGGTTCACCTTTTGTTTCATCATACTCATACCCGCAGATCTGACAGATGTACCTCATTGCTCCTGTCTCCCTTCATTTTTCCAATATTGCATATGTAGGATACCCGTAAAACTTATGCCTTCCACAGCCCATGAAGATTGCAGCGTTCATACACAGCCACAGGCTCGTCTCCATCCACCAGAGCGAATACAGCCTTGGGTTCTCCAGTTGGATCCAACACCTTGCGCTGGTAGCCCTGCTTGGTCTGCAAGGCAATCCAAGCGATATGATGCTCAGGAAGCATGGGATGAAGGGCGCTGCCTACGGTTACCGTAACGATATTGCCCTCTACCTTCATGACAGGAACATGCTTCTCCACAGAAGCATCCACCGTATTGGCCACAAAAAGCCCCATTTCTTCTCCGCAACAGACTACCTTGGGCCCCTTTGCCTCCACATAGGCGATTACATTGCCACAATGCTTACAAATATAGAATTCCATTCCTTTCCCTCCTTCTTAATCATAATATACCCATGCACATTCAGGCCGAAACCTTCGTATATGGAATTATATCACAGAGGTCTCCCTGATGTCCACATACTGGAAATTCTTTAATAATCTAACATACGTATGCAAAGGAAGGAAAGAAAGACTCTTGCTTTCATCAGTTTATAGTCACTGGTTTGTAACATGAAATCATTTTTGCAATATTTATCATCTCCCAAATGTGATGATATGTCGAATCCGTTTTATGGCCACAAGTTTACAAATCAATATTGTTAAATTCAGGCATTTCTGGTATGATATGTAAAGAACCTAATTATTAGGTAGTGGATCATTCTGCCTGTAATGAAATGCTAACATTTTGTAACAATTGACCCTGAATTAAGATTGGATAAGGAGAGACCCATTGTGAAAATGAGCAGCATCGTTCGCAGATTCTTCGCCTGGACCCTGACTTTTGTGCTGGCCTTTACTCCGGTCATGCCTGTCACCTTCGCGGAAGAGGGTGCTACTCCCACAATTACGTCCGACACCACGCCGGTGCCCACGCCTACCGCCACTCCCGTGATAACGGCGACCCCCACACAAGAGGTCACGGCCGCACCGGATGCCACAGAGGGTGTTGATCCTACTCCAACTGCGACACCAACAGAGGATCCCTCCTCTACCGACCCCTCTGAGGCACCAACTGCTGATCCCTCTGATGAGCCTGCAGTTGATCCTACCGAGGATCCGTCTGCGGAACCCTCCGCAGAGCCATCGTTGGAGCCGTCACCCGAGTCTTCCTTTGAGCCTATGGATGCTCTTTTAACTTCGCTCGATCTCATGTCAACTCCTACGTATACTATCTCCAGTTCTACTGAAACGCTTCAACTCCTAAGTGGTAACTATTGCACATGGAGTATCAACCGGGGAGAGTATAAAGGTATCCTGACCTTTACGGTGGAGACTGACGATGATTTACCCATCACAGGCCTTACCGCCCAGTATGACCAAGCATCTGGTGCAGTACTCAGAGCGGGTACGGTGCAGCAAATCCGCAAATTCAAGGTGACAGCAAAGGGAGACAGCACCTGCGAGAACAGTCTTGAACTGAAGGTACAGGTTTTCCCCAAGCCCACCAACTTGTCCTTCAAGGACCTGTCCAGCAGCCTGAAGTTGAGTCTGTCCCAAGCGGAGGTTTTCAGCTTCAAGGAAGATGCCGGAAACCTTCGCTACACGCTGGTCTTGCCAGCGAGTGTTGAAGAAAAGATCGAGGATGACGACTACGCCGATATGATCCTCTTTGAAAGCTCCAACAGCAAAGTGCCTATCAATAAAAATACCGGCGTGATTTCTGATCTGCCCGCAAGTATTCCGGTTGGTTCCGCTCTTACCAGCACCATTAAAATGATGCTCAAGGATTCCAGTACTTCAGTTGCTTTATCCACCTCACTGACACTGACCATCACGACAGTTCCCAAAAAGGTCACCATCACTGACGGGCCTTTTATCAACATGGTAATGGGAACAAAGCGCAAACTCAACATAACGCTTGCTGATGAGAACAACAATCCCATTGTCCTCACAGACGGAGTCGAAGTAGTCAGCGACAATGACTCCGTTGTATCTGTGTTTAAGGATAACATCACCCTGACGGCAGAGGACCAAGGTGCTACGCAAATCACTGTCATCGTAAAAAATACTGACCCCGTTGTTTCTGCAAAAACGACTGTGTCCGTTCAAGGAGTACCTCTTGGTAAGGAAGAAGTGGAATTGCAAACCAAATCCGGCTTCTCTGTGTACGAGGACGAGAGTAAACCCCTTCTGATCGGCAAAGGTGAAACTCTTACCCTGATCCCAACCCTGATAGGTGAAGGGCTATCCAACGATAAATACCTGGGGGCTGTAACAGCCGCGAGCGCCAATACCAGCCATGTTACCGTGAGCATCGTGGAAGTTAACGGTAAGAAAGCCGTGAACTTGAAGGGTATTGCCATCAGCAAGACCGACTTGTCTGACGATCCCATTCCCACAAATGTAACGATTACCATCAACGGAGACTTGGCTAATTCAGCAGGACCACTGGCTGTCAAATTTGTTTTACCGGTGGTCGTTGTTATTGTCCCAACAAAAATTGAGCTAAGCCATACCACCAACAGTCTGGTACTTGATGACTCCTTTGTGTTAAAAATAACCCCGACACCCAACGTCTTCGCCCGGTATACGGTTGAGCCCAATGCAGCTGGAATAGTGACTATCAAAGAACTTGCGGCAGACGCTGACGAGCCCAATGTTGCCCGTTTTGAAATCACAGGAAAAAAGACAGGCACAGTCACACTAACCGTCAAGGGTGCCACCTCTACAACACCCAACCAAACCTGCACAGTCACAGTCATTGAGAAACCCACTACGTTTACCGTGGAGGGTGCCAAACTCTCTGCTGGGCAGCAATATACAATCCGGCCTTATTATGGAACCAGCACTAACCCTGTTTACGGCCAGTTTGAGTTTTCTGTATCGTCACCAACAGACTTAATAGAATTGAACGAAAACAGCGGCCTGGTTACAGTGAAGGAAATTTTTGCTCCAACAACTGTTACTGTGGTTGTTAAGTCCAAAGTATATCCCGAACTTAGCAGCCAAAACTGCGTACTGCAACTTTATCCCGCACCCACTTCTATTGACTTTGGGGATTTGGAAAGCGTCAATCTTTCCATTGGGGAGTCGGTTACACTGCGGCCGGTTCTGGGACCCAATGCACAGGTGAAGGCCAACCTTGAATTTTCGATTGCGTACATTAACCCCGATGACCCGGACGCCGCCGCCGTGGTCGCCGCATCTAAAAAGGAAAACCCGGATGGTATGTCCGTTGTTATCAAGGGTGAAAAAGCCGGCGTTAACCTGCTCACTGTAAAAACATATTCCAAATTTCTTGCTAACTATCCATCCGTGGACTGCACCATCCCCATTCGTGTAGGAACCAAGCCAACAGGCATCTCATCCTCGAAGCAAACCATGGGTTTGGGTGAAACGTATTATCCAACCTATAAACTAAGCCCCGCTACGTCCATCATCAATGGCGTTTTCTATCAGATTTTGCCAATGGAAGCAAATGATCTGATTTATTTCGATGCAAACGGTAATCCTGCAGTGTATACACAAGGGAAAGCTGTTACGGACGACCAGTTGAATGAGGATAACCCAGCTTCCACCATCAGCGGCAACTATGAGGGCACCTATATCAAAGCCACTGCTCTGGGTCGGATCAAGGTGAATATACGGCCATCCTTCGTCCGTGCTGGAGGGGCACCGTCAGTCAATATCTACATTGATATCAAGGAACCGCCTACAGGGATTAAGTTTGCGGATAAGACCCAAATGAAACTGCTTACCGGCATGACAGCGACCCGGCAGGCTTTGCTTGAACCTTCCACAGCCACAGGCACCATCGTCTATTGGTCCAGCGATCCTGTTGTGGCCACGGTCAGCGGCACCGGCAAGGTGACTGCGGGCAACCTGGGCGTTAATGATGATGATGATGAGATTCGCACAGGCAAAGCTACCATCTATGCGCGCTATCAGGGTAATCCTTCCATTGTTGACGAATACGAAGTGGCGGTATCCAACGCACCAACGCTGATAGCATTCCTCCCGGAGTCTCTGGAAATTGGCATTGGCGAAACACTTGAATTTGGAAAGGATATCAACGTCAATTTCCCCGGTGAAGGCGACGAACTATATGACATTGAACCTCCGCTCACATTCTCCAACAAAAGCACCGCCGCTCTGACTCTGACAACCTCCGGCGGTGTCACCAAAGTGACGGGCAAGGCTCTGTCCAGCGCTGCCACTGTGGTGGTCGCCGCACCAAATGGTGTTATTGCCAATGCTGTGTTCACGGTGTTGGCAAAGCCCTACAAAATCGCTTTTGATACCACAGCTGCCACTGTCGGTGAAGGTGAAACCCTGACACTAGCGCCGAAGATTTACAAGAATGCCACCACCCTGGCCGGACCTGAAACCCGAAAAGCTCTTCATTGGACCACCAGCAACGACTCCTTGGCCACCATCACGGTAAACGAAGCGGGCGCTGCGCGGATTAAGATCAATGACAAAGCTTATACAGGCACTGTTAAAACGGTAACCATTACCGCCGTATCCGTATGTAATTCTTCCCTGAAGGCCACCTGCGTACTGACCATCAAAAATAAACCCACAGCGATCAAGATTGACCAAACTGCACCGTTTATCGAAGAGAATATCAGCACCCTTTCCATGGCACTGGGTACCAGCATCACTATCAAACCCTATGTATTTCCCAGCGATGCCGGCGGCTTCATCGCTCATGATATGGATGGCAATGATGCCATAACCCAGGATACCGCCGATCTTGAGAAGGATTCTCCGGATCCCACCAAAGTAGTGTACATGAAGGAATCCGCCGGAAAATTTACCTTTACGGCACTGTCCCCCGGTAACGTCACCATCGTCTTTACCACCTACGGCGGCATTCGCAAAGAATTTGTCATTAACGTTCGGCAATCACCGGAAGAATCTGATGTGGAGGATCTTGCGCCCATGATTCTGGCGGTGGGCATGAGTGAGCAGATCAAGCCAAAGGAAATTGGCGATTACAAGGCTGATTTCCACTTCTATTCCACACAGCCAAAAAACCTTTCTGTGAATGAAAGCACCGGTGTAGTCAAGGTACTCAAGGCCGTCGGCGATGTGACCGTTATGATTAGATGGCCCGACATCGATGAACATAACAACAAGGTAACCTGTGAAAAAGAGGTGACTGTCACCTGTGTGGCTGCACCTACCGCCATCCGGCTGAACAAGCGCATCCCAGGTGAAGCCGACGATGGAGATGGAACTCCCAACAACCCACCGAACAACCTTGCCACCCTGGAGTTGGTATTGAGTGAAGGGGATGATTATACCTTTGACTACTACTATCTTCCGAATACCAACATAGAACTTGACCGTCAAAATCATGCCATGAGCAAGGTTACTTTATCCGCCGCCGCCAATAACAACGGAAGTTTCTACGTGGTGAAACACAAAGAGAATGATGAGTTGGATGGTGGAAAAGTTAAGCTGCACGCATATGCGAAAACCACCAATGCCATTTCCTTCACACTCACAACCCTGAATGGCAAAACCGCTACGGTAAAGGTGACGGTAAAGGAAAAACCCAAGGATATCTATATTGATCCCAAGAGTAGAATCACCCTGGGGGCTGGACGTTCCATCGTTTTTAAGGGACATCTGGAACCGGAAGACCGGGGTGGGGAGATTTATTTTGAAGCGGATCCCAACAATGCCCTGATTGTGGATGCGAAGACAGGCAAGGTTACTGTAAAAAACGACAATGCTGATGTTGAAGAAGTTAACGTCTATGCCATCTCCACCAGCCTTGGCTCTGAAGATAGTCGCAAGAATGGTAACAATGTCTGTACTGTGAGAGCGCTGCGCGCACCTAACCCCGATGACATCAGGGATTTCACCGTGCGTAAAGGCACGGAACTCCCCCTGCCCGAGATTCTTTGTGTGGGTGATTCCATCACCGCGTCCTGTGTATTCCCGGATGAGGAAACATGCGAAGAAAAACACATAGATTATGATATTTTCGAGGGCACCAAGGTGACATTCTCTGTGGACCCAGAAGACAAGAGTTACCTTTCTGTCAGTTCAGCCGGAGTGATAAAAGTACTGAAACTGAAACCCGGTGGGGAACCTGTCAGAATGTATGCCAAGGCAGATACAGGAGCACAAGCTACCTTTATGTTCACCATTAAATCGGCGCCTACGGCTCTGAATTTGTCTTTTACTGATGATTCCATTCGTACAACCGGTCTGAAAATAGCCGTTGGAGAAGAAAAAGCCTTAGAAGACTTGGGATTTGGCCTTTCATTGTCTCCCATTTATCTAACAGAGAACAATGTAACCATCAAGGCCAGCAGTAGCAGCAGCTGCGTTAAAATCATCGGTATATATGACGAGGATGCGGGTAAAACGCTGTATACCCTCAAGGCAGTCAAAGGCGGCACCGCAACCATTACTTTTTCTACCTATAACGGGAAGAAGGCATCCTTTAAGGTATATTCTTTGCTCGAGCCACAGGAAATTGTCTTTTCCTGCGGTAATAACAAAACCATTCGAATGGGAGAAGGAACGAGCCTTAATGTAACCGCTACGTTAATGCCAAAAAATGCTTATGTAATTAACGGTATGAAATTCACCAGCAGCTCTGGCAGTGTGATAGTAACCCCTGATGATGATGACAATGCTCCCTACGAATTCACCATCACTGCTGATAGCCTCACTGAAAAGCCTGCCACTATTTCTGCCACGCTACGCCTGAGCAACGGGCTTTTAGTTGAAGGAAAAGTAAGTGTGATGGTATTGCCAGGGCCAGACAGTATTACAATTGATGATATCCGGGGCGGCAACCCAGCAACATATGGTGCTAAAGACCTGACCACCTTGGGCGTGGGAGAGAAACGCACTATATACTACACCGTAATATCTGATGAACAGTTTGACCCTGATAGAATGATCTTCAACCAGTCCTTTGCCTTTGAGGCTCTCACCAAAGGAGCAGCCGTCAAATGGGGTTCCCCCACACTGGTATCAACCTCCATTGACGGGAAAGAGCGGCAGTACAAGGTTGTTGTAGAAGCGTTGCGTTCCGGTTCAACAGGTTTCGGGGAAGTGGCTTTCTACATTCAAAATACCAATATCGTGAGCGATCCTGTCACCTTCACCGTGTATCCCTCCGCTACAAGGGTGTTGACCAACTTACCTGGCTCCACAATAAACATGTATCCGGGACAGGAGTTGGAATTCAACGTTGGAATTGATCCAAGTAGTACCAAGCAGTATTTTACTGTATCAAAATCAGGATCCTTGAGCAAGTTTGAAATCATTGGCTTGGATGAGACATACTATACAGATGAACAAACAGTTTCTATAAAGGCAAAAGATGAATTTACCAGCGGTTCGTGTAAGATTACCATTAAGACCTATAATGGCAAATCTCTGATCCTTACCTTCAATATTAAACCAAGCATTCGTTCCACAGACAAAGTTAAACTCAGCAGTTCTGCGACCACCGTCGCGGAAGGCTATTCTGGCCAACTGAAGGTCACACTACCATCTGGCCGCGGTACCTCAGATATCGAGTTTGTGGAAGTGGATAGCAATGGGAATGATATTGATAATGGTTTGGGCTTGGATCCTACAAGCGGCCGCTTCACTCCCACCGCTAAAATGGAAGATAGATCTCGCATCTGCTACGCTATTGCAAGGTTGACCACAGAAAGTGACGAGACAGTTAAAACCAACATAATCAAGATCACCGTTAAGCCCGGTCCTAAGGAGAACCCACTCCCAACCCAACTCAATGGAGTATCCGATATTACTATCGGTAAGGGCGAAAGCGTTTCAATGAGTTATCAACAAAGTAAACCCAAATACTCTTACACCACTGCCTGGACCTATTACAGCGACACCCCTGAGATTGCAACGTATAGCTCCGGGAAAATTAAGGGAGTCGCGCCTAAATGGGACGGAGAGGATGCCCAGTTTGCCATGGTGGAACTCCGCGCAAAGAACGGTCTGAAATCTGACCCAGTTAATGTAACGGTTCTGAACGCGCCCACATCGGTGAAACTGGTAGCTGATGACATTAAATCAGGAACTTTGGAACTGACGGTGGGTGAAGTACAAGACATCAGCGACTGGGTTACTCTGCCTGACAAATCCGCCAGTTACAAAATCACCTACAGTTCAAGCAAGAGCTCTGTGGTAAAGGTCAACGCTGATGGTGATCTCACCGCAGTGAAAACGGGCAGCGCCACCATCACCGTAAAAACCTTCAACGGCAAATCCTGCAAACTCACTGTCAAAGTTGTAAACCCGTAAGTGACTGAACTCACGCAAACCAAACAAGACCATACGAACAGGCGGCCATCAATTGCGATGGCCGCCTGTGTCATATCCGGTTTCATATCCTTAACCAGAGTTCACATCACACAGCAAAAGTTTCGGGGGGCTAAGCCCCCCGAAGTCCATTTCTTAGTACATTCCGCCCATTCCGCCACCGCCCGCAGGAGCAGCGGGTTCCGGAGCGGGAAGGTCTGCTACCAGGCTTTCGGTGGTGAGAACCAACGCAGCTACGCTGGCAGCGTTTTGCAGAGCAGAGCGAGCCACCTTGGTGGGGTCGATGATGCCGCGCTCTATCATGTCCACGTATTCGCCCTTGAGGACATCATAGCCATAGCCATTCTTGTGGCTGTTCTTCACATTCTCCACAATCACGCTGCCCTCGATGCCCGCGTTCGCGGCGATCTGGCGCAGGGGCTCCTCCAGGGAGCGCAGGATAATCTCCACACCGGTCTTGGCATCGCCGGCAAACTTGGAAAGCTCGGCCTGTACGGTGGGGAGCACGTTCATCAGTGCAATACCGCCACCGGGTACAATGCCTTCTTCAACGGCAGCACGGGTGGCAGCCAGAGCGTCCTCGATGCGGAGCTTGCGTTCCTTCATCTCAACCTCGGTTGCGGCGCCAACCTGGATAACAGCCACGCCACCGGCCAGCTTGGCCAGGCGCTCCTGGAGCTTCTCACGGTCGTAATCGCTGGTGGTTTCCTCGATCTGGGCACGGATGCTCTTAACCCGGGCCTGGATGTCTTCTTTCTTGCCGGCGCCTTCCACGATGGTGGTGTTTTCCTTGTC
>JAAYDR010000123.1 GCA_012729115.1 Clostridiales bacterium
AAAACCCCGAAATAAAAGGAGAAAACCCATGAAAAAGAAAGCGCTTGCATCCCTGCTGCTGGCCCTGCTGCTGGTATTTTCCTCCCTGCCCCTTTTTCAGGCCCAGGCACAAACCCTGCCAATGAAACAGGAGCTTTATCAGACGGTGGCGGACGACTTGAGATTGTGGCCGATCTTTCCCGGAGACGGGGACCCGGGAGGAGCCTATCCCTATACGACAACTCCCAAAGGAACGGTGTTCTTTGTTCAGGAGTTCAAGCGTTACAACAACCTTCTGTATGGAAAAACCAAACCGCGATATCAATATGGCGACCTGCAGGAATACTATGAGCCTTTATGGATTAATCTGGCATACTCAAAGAACAATCAATGGGTGTTTGAAGGCTCTGTCCCCCATCAGCACAACACAAACGGAATGCCAGCAACGACCTTCGAGCGTTTCCAGAAGATACCAGCTGACAGGGACGAGCACGAAGTCATGAAGGTCACCACTTTGCGCTGCACTTGCAGGTATCTCTCCAACCGGATGACATACGAGCACGAGGCCTTCGAGCCCCATGAATGGGATGGGCAGCGTTGCACATCATGCGGCTATGTGGCGCCGGAGTTCGCAGTCCTGGAAATTGTTCGGGATCCAGAACAGCTCACCGTTGGGGATTACGGCAGCTGGACGGTGAACACCAACGACCCCGACCACGCAAAGAAATATAAATTTGCCGTTTATCGGGAGGAGGAAGTCATTTACTTACGATGCGCCCCCCCGCAGCAGCAATATCTTGACATACCCCTTCACGGAAATAGGGCTTTATTACATCTGGGTGGAAATCACCAGGGAGAATCCTGCATCAAGCATCAAAGTCCGAAGCCAGCCTATCAGAGTCAATCCCCGAAAAGCGGATATGAGCCTGGTGAAATGGGATTACGACCCGGACAATCCCCCCTGCTTCAACTACCAGCCCCACAAGGTGCAGGTGGTTGAGACGCCGCCGGGCCTGACGGTGAATGGCTACAGCTACCAGGAGGCCACCATGCCAGGCTCCCACAGAACGATTGCCTATTTCGATTATGACCCCATGGTATACGAGAAGCCCGACAATGCCTTTCTGTACTGGGATATCGTCGGCCCCAAGGGACCTGATATGGCCATTGACCGCACAGCAAACGGGATGATGATCAGGATGCTGGGTGAAGGCTTCGCTACCAGCTATGCGCTGTTCCGCAGCGATGATGGCTCCCCCGACTTCATGCCGGTTTACAGCGGTCAGGACAATTCTTTTGAGGACACACATGTTGAATATGGCAAAACCTATCACTACAGGGCGATCTCCATGGTGAAATATGAGAACGTGGACCACCCGGGGCCTTATGGCCCGGAACACACCATCACCGTGCTGGACAAGCCTGAGCGCCCAAAGGCAGAGCTTAGCGCAGACCGCACACAGGTCAACCTGACCTGGAAGGCGGTGAGGGGCGCACAGTTCTATTTGGTCAAGGGGAGGATTTCCACAGGCGGTGGCATGTTCAAAGAGGAATATTATCAATGCACTGAACTTAACAAACTCGTCCCAGTTGAGCTGGGCAAGTTTCATTATTTTTCCGTGATTCCCTGCACCGATAAACAATTCAAAAAACGTGGTGTGCCCAGCGATGAGGCTGGGGTGCTGCCCATGGCTGTGCCCACCAAACCCCAGGTGAAGGCACTGTCTGCGGACAGCCTGCAGATCACCATGCCGGAAATGCCTGGAGCCACCCGCTATGACCTGTGGTTCTGTGAGGCCGAGGATGGCGTTTACCGGGTGGCTTATACCGGGGAGGACAAGGTCTTTGTGCACAAGGACCTGGCGGCCAATACTAGCTATTTTTATCGATACGGCTATTTCATCGACGATCCCATTGAAGGCTTGCTGACGAGTGAAGATGGCCCGGTGGCCTCTGGGAAGACCAAGGCGGTGATGCGGGGGGACGCCAACAACGACGACGCCGTGAACACCCAGGACTTGATCAGCTTGGTGGATTACATCATCAGCAAAAAGCCCTGCCCCAGCATGATCAACGCCGATGCCGACGGCTCTGGGGGGAAGCCGGATGTAAAGGACTTTGTGTGGATTGTGAACCGGATTGTGAAATAATACGGATTCCAATTTTCATTGCATCAGTATTAACCCCCGGACTACGAAGCTAGCACCCAGTAATACTAAACACACGAG
>JAAYDR010000002.1 GCA_012729115.1 Clostridiales bacterium
CCAAACAGGAGAGCCAGTGTACCCAGCACACCGGCACTTATCAACACTCCATTCATGGGTCAACCCGCCTTTCCTAGTGGACTAGCCCGGCAAAGCCCTGAAACGCGATGGACATCAGCCCGGCTGTGATCAATGCCCCAGGGAAACCGTCCATCCATTTGGGCATATTGCTCGAGGCAAGCCTTTCTCGAATGCCCGCGAAGATCACAATGGCAAGGGTAAAGCCCAGCGCTGCGCTAACCCCGTTGACAACTGACTCTATCAGGTTGTAACCTTCTCGGCTGTTTAAAACTGCCACTCCCAGCACTGCGCAGTTGGTTGTGATTAAGGGCAAATATACACCCAGAGCCATATAGAGGGAACGGCTGATCTTTTTAAGAACCATTTCTACGATTTGTACCAGTACAGCGATCACCAAGATGAAGGCGATGGTCTGCATGTATTCCAGATTCAGGGGAATCAGCAGGAAGGTCTCCACCAGATAGGTCAGCAGCGAAGCAGTACCCATGACAAAGGTTACCGCCATGCCCATACCAAGCGCTGTATCTGTTCTTTTTGACACTCCTAGGAAGGGGCAAATACCCAGGAACTGCGACATGACAAAGTTGTTGACCAGCACGCTGCCGATGACGATCATCATCAAACTGTTCATCAGTTTTCCTCCTCCGCCTTCGCCAGCTTGCGTTTTTCAAACATTCCGGCAACCGCATTAACGAGCAGCAACAAGATACCCAGCATCAGGAATCCGCCGGAGGGGCGCACCACCAAAGTCATTGGCACATAGGATGCGGGCATGATCTGGGCACCAAAAAGGGTCCCATTGCCAATAATTTCCCGCATGGATGACAGGATCGTGAGGGCCAGCGTAAAGCCAAGGCCCATAGACAAACCATCCACCATGGAAGCGAGAGGTGGGTTTTTAAAAGCAAAGGACTCCGCCCTCGCAAAGATGATACAGTTGACTACGATCAAGGGGATATAGATGCCCAAGGATTTTGACAGCACAGGGATGAAGGCCTTAAGTAGTAAATCCACGATGGTCACAAAGGTTGCGATAGCCACCACGAATGCGGGTATGCGTACTTTTTCCGGGATGATGTTGCGGATCGCTGAGATGGTCAGGTTGGAGAAGATCAACACAACGGTTGTGGCAAGGCCCATGCCCACACCGTTGGATGCAGCCGTGGAGACAGCCAAAGTCGGACACATTCCAAGCAATAAGCGCAGGGTGGGATTCTCCGTGATCAGCCCGTTCATAAAGACGGTGCTCAGCTTTTGCTTGCTCATGCGCTTATCTCCTTTTTACTGGTATGATCGGGCTTTGCTTTTGGCAGTGCGCCGAAGGTCTTTCGCATTGTAAATTTATCAATGAGAGGGGTTAATACATTCATAAAAAGAATGGCAAAGGAACACCCCTCAGGGTATGAAGTATTAAAGGTTCGGATGACAAACAGCATGGTGGCGCAACCCATGCCCATGATTATCTTCCCCCATTTTGTGATGGGAGAGGTCACATAGTCAGTTGCCATAAACACCGCACCAAGGATCAGACCACCGCTCATGAGTTGGTACAGCGCGTTCTGGGAGCCGGACTCCACGGAATAGAAGCAGCCCGTCTGGATCCAGAAAAGCACCAACGCGGTACCAAGAAAGGACACCGGTATGCGCCAATCAATAATGCCACGCACCAAGAGGTATACGCCGCCCAGAAGCAGTGTAAACTTGCAGGTTTCTCCAAGCATTCCCGGAACATTGCCAATGAACAGGTTCATGAGACTGTATCCCGTGGCTCCTTCCGCCAAGGGAGTGGCAGATGCTATAGTATCCGCTGTGTTGCCCAAACCCACAATGGCGCCTCCATTAGGGGCGGCTGTAGCGGCCATTAGGCCTGCCCAGGAGAGCATCAGGATGGTTCGGGCAGCCAGTGCGGGGTTCATAAAATTATGCCCAAGGCCTCCGAACATCTGCTTAACCAGGATGATTGCCAGAAAGGATCCAATCGCAGCGATCCACCAAGGGGCAGTAGAGGGGATGTTAAAGGCGAGCAACAGGCCGGTAACCACCGCGCTCAAGTCGGATATGGTTGATTTTTGATGAGTCAGACGCTGATAAAACCACTCCGCGAAGACCGCGCTTGCAACCGCCATACCCATTAAAACTGCTGCTTTCGCACCAAAGAACCAACAGGCAGCCAATATTGTAGGGAAAAGTGCAATGATTACATCCAGCATGATTCCCCGGGTAGAAATCTCCTTGTTGTGTATAAAAGGGGCGAATGAAACCACAAGCTTCTTTTGCATTATTACTTCGCTCCTTTCTGTTGTGCGGCCTGGTCATATTTCTGTCGGATTAACTTTTTACACATCTTAATGCTCTGGGTGAGGTGCCTGCGGGAGGGACAAGACCAGGAGCAGATGCCGCATTCCATACAGTTCATAGCATACAGTTCCTCGGCTTCCGTCAACGTATCGTTGCGGGTATAGCGGTCAATCAGGGCTGGGGCAAGCTTGACAGGGCAGGCATCCACACAGCGGGCGCAGCGGATGCAGGGTTGTTCCTCCTCCAAAGCGACGCCAATTTCCAAACCAAGCAGACCGGAACATCCCTTTGTAATAGGAATGTCACGACGGCTGATGGACATGCCCATCATCGGCCCACCGAGAATGAGCAGTCGTGTTTGAGGCAAAAGACCCTGGGCATTATCCAAAAGTGCTTCTACCATGGTGCCTATTCTGACCCTGAAATTAGCCGGCTCTTTCACAGTGCCGCCTACTGTCACCACTCGGTCGATTACAGGCCGACCTTCATGCACGGCTTGGCAAAGGGCCAGGCAGGATGCCACGTTGGAAACCAAAACACCTACGTTCAGCGGCAGGGAGCCCATCTTAACCACACGTTTGGTTAGGGCGTATACCAGCTGTTTTTCACCACCCTGGGGATAACGCACAGGCAACGAAGACACCTGGAAGGTTGGATCGCCCTCACATGCTTTGGCCATGACATCTATAGCATCTGGCTTGTTGTCCTCAATGGCAATGATCACCCGCTGGATCTCCAGCGCCTTTTGGATCAATCGGGCGCCCTTCACAATGCCCTCGGACTCCTCCAACATCAAGCGATGGTCAGCAGACAAATAGGGCTCGCATTCGGCCCCGTTGAGGATCAAGGTGTCAATCTTGACATTGGGAGGCATGGTCAGCTTCATTCCATAGGGAAAAGTTGCTCCTCCCATCCCCACGATACCCGCATTGCGGGCAATATCCGCCAATTCCTTGGCAGTCAGACTTTCCGGATATGCTACAGGGGTTAGGTCCACCCAAGTATCCTGAAAATCATTGTCTATGATAACGCAAAACTGTTGTGTTCCATCCGCCACAATACAAGGCTCACAAGCTGCCACAGTTCCGGAAACCGACGCATGTACAGCAGCGCCCATCAGACCAACGGCCTCTCCAATTCTCTGCCCTACCCGGACAGTATCGCCTTTTTGAACCAGGCACTCTGAGGGAGTTCCTATGTTCTGATGGAGCGGTATGACGACGCGGGTCGGCTGATGCGGCTCAACAATAGGTAATCCAGCTGTAACCGCCTTCCCTCCGGAGCCCTCCTTGGGATGAACCCCGCCTGGAAACTTGTGAAACAGGTTCATGGTACTCGTTCCTTCCTTCTGGTGGATTTGTGATCCACAATGTTGGCTTATCCTGATGTACTAATGACACCTTTGGATTAGTATAGCATAAATACGTTTTTTTTGCGCAATAAATTGACGAAAACATATCAGCTCATTGCGTGTGCCTGTGCTTATATTCCTGGGCGGAGGAAAGCATACTGCGTGCATGAACAAAGCCGCTTTGCGCATTCTGGGACACAGAACCCAGTAGCCGTGCGATTTCCGCCACTCGCTGCTCATGATCCAGCTGGATGACATTGGTAACGGTGCGGTCCCCCACCACATGCTTTTCAACCTGATATTGGTAGTCTGCCATTGCAGCGATCTGAGCCAGGTGGGTGACACAAATCACTTGCCTGTAATGGGCGATTTGCGCCATTTTTTCTGCGACCACAGATGCCACCAAGCCGCTGATGCCGGTATCCACCTCGTCAAAGATCATGCAAGGCACCAAGTTCCGGCTGGCGCCTGCAGTCTTAAGGGCCAACATCAATCGCGAGAGTTCGCCGCCAGAGGCAGTTTTTCCCAGAGGCTTCAAGGGCTCGCCGAGGTTGGGAGCGATAAAAAATTCCACATGATCATCACCATTTTCTGAGGGCACTATGCGCCTGTCCTCACCCACAGGTGGTGTAAATACGCATTCAAAATGCGTCTGAGCCATCCCAAGATCCTTCAGCTGCCCCTCCATCAACCCCTCAAATTGATGGGCCAGGGCTTTGCGCATCTCTGTAAGTACCGCTGCTTCCTGACGATAGGCGAGCAATTTCGACTTGTAGTCGACCTCCGCATGTTTCAAGCGGTCATCCATACTTTGCAGACGGTTAAACTCCTCTGTTAACTCCTGTGCATGACCGATCAGTTCATCGGCGGGCATACCAAAACGGCGCTCCAGACGGCGGATCAGATCCAGACGTTCCTGTACCGCCTCGTTGCGATCCGGGTCAAAGTTGAGTTCAGCCAAAATGTCCCTGAGTTCCAGTCCCAACTCCTCTACCTCATAGTAAGCGGAGCTAAGTCGTTCGGCAAGAGCCTGATATCTCTCATCAAATTCCGTGATTGAGTGCATGGCATCGGAGGCGGTTTTCAGCCGAAGAGTGGCCGTGTTTTGTGTGCCATCACCGGCAAGGACCGCATGATAGGCCATCTCCAATGCGCTGTTTATCTTTTCGGCCCCGATATACCGGGCCCTCTCTGCTGCCAGCTTTTCAGCTTCTCCAGCTTCGATATGCGCGGTCTGAAGCTCTTTTACACGGCTGGAGATGTAGGCAAGCCGCTGGTCCCGCTGGTTGCTTTCCTTGCGGAGGGCGCTGTAGGCCTGGCTGCTTTGTTTCCATACATGGTATAGTTCCGCCACTTTGGCCTGCTGAGCCTGGAATTTCTCATCCCCAAAGGAGTCTAGAAAACTGATGTGGTTTTTTACATCCAACAGACTTTGATGTTCATGCTGGCCATGGATATCCACCAACAGAGCCGATATCTGCTTTAGGAACGCAAGGGGTACAATAACACCGCATACCCGGCATAGGTTCCTGTCTCCCACAGTGATCTCCCGTTGGATGGGCATCATATTTCCATCCGCTTGCAAGGACTGAGAAGCCAGCAGTTCCTGTACTTGAGGACTGCCTGAGATATCCAGCAAGGCTTCTACGGATGCCTTTTCACATCCTGAACGGATCAGGCTCCGGTCTGCCCTTTCTCCCAGCACCAGATTGATGCTGTCCACCACAATTGATTTTCCCGCACCGGTTTCGCCGGTCAATACATGCAAACCCTGATGAAAGTCGATATGCACATATTCGATTAGCGCGATATTGCGCACAGTCATCGATAGGAGCATGTAACATCCCCATCCTTTGCATCATCCCGCCAAGATTTCACCGCAGCATGGCATTCAAACGTTCAAGTACCGCAGGCACTTCTTGTGTGCTGTTGGTGAGAAGTAAAAAGGTATTGTCTCCTGCCAGGGTGCCCATAATTTCAGGCCAGTGGAGGCTGTCCACAGCTTCGGCTGCCATATTGGCGCTGCCGGGAAGGGTTTTCACCACAATTTGATTATAGGCATGAGAAATCCCGATGACGGATTCGCTGAACATCCTGATAAAACGTTCGCTTAGGGCATTCTCCGCCTTGTCCGCTGTGGCGTATTTGTATGCACCGCTTGGAGAAAGCACTTTCAGCAATCGAAGCTCCTTGATGTCTCTGGATACTGTGGCCTGAGTCACAGTGAATCCACGTGTTCGAAGGCAGTCAGCCAATTCTTCCTGCGTTTCGATGTTAGCGTCCCGGATAATTTCGAGAATCGCTAGTTGCCGTGATGATTTCATATAAAACCTCCCATGGTTCAGCAACTCCATTCAGTGAGCTTATACCGAATCAGTTGGAAGAAACCCTTTGGCTCCAGGCGGATGAACTGTGCATCCTGGGGCGAGCGGACAATCGTTATCTTATGACCGCCCTGTATAAGGATGGGCTCCTGCCCATCAATGCTCAACTGCGCCTGACGCTGAGGTTCAAAGTCCAGTTCCAGCACGATGGACTGTTTGGATGAGGATACAACAGGCCTGTGCTGCAGAGAATGGGCACAGATCGGTGATAAGACAATACAGTCAACATCCGGGCACACGATGGGTCCGCCCGCAGACAGGGAGTAGCCGGTAGAACCAGTGGGCGTGGACACGATGAGCCCGTCCGCGATGTAGCGGCCTACCAGTTCCTGGTCCACTGAGGCCTTGATTGCGATCAACCTGGCCGAGCCACCGCGGCTGATCACCACATCATTTAATGCGGTCAGGGTTTGTCCGTCAGGAAGGGTTGCTTGAAGCATCATGCGCGGCTCTAAATAAAAAGCATCCTCCTGTAACCTTTTACATGCTACATCCAGTTCCTCCAACTCAAGCTCAGTCAAAAAACCAATATGGCCTACGTTAATCCCCAGCAAAGGAGCCTGGGCGCCAAGGGCCGCTTGATTTGCCCGTAACAGAGTACCGTCGCCCCCCACTGAAAGTACAGCGTCTACAGCGATTTCTTCCCACGGCTTGTCCCTCATTGTCTCACGAGTGGCAGTAAAAAGCGAGGAAGCCTCCCCCCTCATGCCTTCCCAAATCCAAGGCTCCGGTAATACAACAATGCCAACCTTGTGCAAGGAGCCTACTACCTGCCGGAGGAGCTCACTGCCGTTTGGTTTGCTTTGGTGCATTACTAAAAATACAACTTTCAAGGCTGTAAGGCCACCTTTCCTTCAGATTATAGCATAAGCTGTATATTCATTCAATCCCTGATTTGGAAAGGGTTTGGTGTGCGTTCAATACCACCTGTGTGATCTGTTCCTCTGAAATAATGGCTGAAGATGTGATTCCGTCCTTGTGTTGGGGAGAAAGCTCTGCCAGGTACTCAATGTTCCCTTCCGGACCCTTGATAGGCGAGAAGTCCAGTTGAGTCATTCGGTACCCTATATCCAGGGCCGCCCTTGCCACATCAGCAATCACAGCCTGATGTATCGCCGGATCACGTACCACTCCCTTTTTTCCAACATGTTCACGCCCGGCCTCAAATTGTGGCTTGATGAGGATGTAGAATACCCCTCTATGCTCCATTAACTCAGCTGCCACAGGCAAAATATGCTTAACGGATATAAAGGAGACATCCATGACAGTAAGATTGGGGGTATGGGCAAGACGTTCCCGGGTCAGGTAGCGGGCGTTGGTCCGTTCCATTACTGTGACTCGTGGGTCATTGCGAATTTTCCAATCCAACTGACCATAACCCACATCGATTGCGTATACATGGGCGGCTCCTCTTTGCAGTAACACGTCCGTAAAGCCGCCGGTAGCTGCACCGATGTCCAGGGCAATAACACCTGTTACATTGGCTTGAAAGGAGTTCATGGCCTTTTCAAGCTTCAAGGCGCCACGGCCCACATAGGGGTGTAGGGGTTGCTTCACCGACAGTTCTTCTGGTGCAGTGATGGGCTGGGAAGGTTTGAGTATCTTCACTTCTTTTTGGTATACCAGCCCCGCCATGATCAAGGCCTGCGCTATTTCACGGCTGGGGGCCAACCCCCGTCTTACCAGAACAATATCGGCCCGCAGTTTTTCACTCATGGGCAGCCTCCGCCCTGCATACGATCTGCCGGCTATGCAGTTTGTCAAGGATTTTCCTGGCGACGGACGCTTCGTCCAAGCCGACCAGATGGAGAAGGCTTTCATGGTCTCCATGGGGTACAAAGGCATCACCCACACCAATGGGAAATATATCCATAGATAGATCAAACTGTGCGCAATGCTCCAACACGGCGCTTCCAAAGCCCCCCAGCAGGGTGTGCTCCTCCAATGTAAAGACTGGGATCCGTAGTGTACATAATCTTCTTAAGCACCCTTCATCCAGGGGCTTCACGGTGGAAGCGTTGATGACTTCGATATCCAGGCCTTGGCCTGAGAGCTCATGTGCCACTCGCATGGAGGTTCGTGTCATAGAACCTACTGCCAGGATCGCGGCGTCCCGCCCATGCCGAAGGCTTTGCCAACGGCTTAAAATAAAGGGCTCAGATATCAAGCCATCCTCCATGGAAGCAGCGTTTTTGGGATACCGAATGGCGCAGGGGCCTGGCAGTTCATGGGCCACCCGGACCATTTGAGCCAGTTCGTTCTGGTCGCATGGAGCCAGAAGAGTCATATGAGGCAAATGCCGTAGATAGGCGAAATCAAAGAGCCCCTGGTGAGATTGACCGTCTTCGTTACCAAGCCCTGCTCTGTCCAGCATGAACTTCACCGGTAAGTTCTGCATGCAACAATCGTGGAGGACCTGGTCATAACCGCGCTGCAGAAAAGTGGAGTATACGAAGAAAAAGGGGCGAAGCCCGCCCTTTGCCATGCCAGCGCACAGAGTTACCGCGTGTTCCTCGGCGATCCCCACGTCAAAAAAACGCTGGGGATAAGCCCTTTCAAAGCGATTTGTACCGGTGCCCAACGGCATGGCAGCGGTCACCACCGTTATACGGGGATCCTCCTTTGCCAATTCGATGAGAGCATCCACAGCCACTCTTCCATTGACCACTGTGTTGCTTTTGGGTGTCTCTCCATTATCGATGTAAAAGGGCGGCGTACCGTGGAATTTTTCCGGTTTGCGCTCTGCGTTATAATAACCATAGCCTTTTTTGGTAACGCAATGGATCACCACTGGCTCCTCATAAAGCTTGGCTTGTTCCAGAATCTTTTCAAGGGTGGGTAGATCATGGCCGTCAATTGGTCCCAGATACCGTAACCCCAGAGTACTGAAAAAACCCTCATCAACAAAAAAGGATTTGACAGACTTTTTAATGGTATGGATGATCGCTTCCAAAGGCGCACCAATGGCGGGTATCTTCTGCAATCCAGTCTTTACCCTGCGTTTGGTTCGGTTCCATCCGGCGCTGGCTCTCAGTTTGGAAAGGTGGTTACTGAGCCCACCCACATTACGGGCAATAGACATCTCATTATCGTTCAGCAGGATGATGAGTTTCGTCTTCTCCCTGTCATTACCGCAGTCGTTGAGGGCTTCATAGCACATGCCACCCGTCAGGGCCCCATCTCCTACTACAGCTACCACATGATGGTCTTGCTTCAAGTTATCCCTGGCTCTTGCAAGGCCAAGGGCAGCGGATATGGCTGTGGAAGCATGCCCGGTTTCAAAACAATCATGCTCGCTTTCCTCGCATTTGGGAAAGCCGGATAGCCCGCCAAAAGTGCGAATGCTATCAAAACAATGATAGCGCCCGGTAAGAAGCTTGTGAACATAGGATTGATGTCCAACATCAAAAACAATCTTATCGCGCGGCGACTGAAAAACACGATGCAGGGCCAGCGTGATCTCCACCATGCCCAGGTTGGAGGATAGATGCCCACCGTTATGGGATACGGTTTGAATAATTTTGGTTCGTATGTCGTCCGCCAGCGCTAAACATTCATCCAAGCTAAGGTTGCGCAGCTCGGAGGGATCATGGATATCAGATAATGCTACCATAATGCTCCTTTGTGCCTTTACGCATTCTTAAGGCCGTTTTTTGCTCCGGCTTTGCCGCCAAGGGTAATGTTTTTCAGGATGTCGGATGTAAAGGCATAATTGCTATTGTCCTTGTCCTCCTTGGCCTCCAATGCGCAATGTACCATCTGATCAATAAGCTCAGCATAGGATATTCCGCTGGCTTCCCACAGGTAGAAGGCCAAGGATCCTGGAATCGTATTGATTTCTGTGATGTACAGCCTATTCTCCTGCGGAGCAAACATATAGTCGATGCGAACCACACCCTTGCAGTCCATAGCCTTAAAGATGCGTAGGGATAGCGATTGGATTTCATCACGAAGTTCCGGTTCGACTGGGGCGGGCAGCACTCTCTTTAGGGAAGCCATACCCTTGGAGGAGTTGGATCCGTATTTATCCATGAAGGAAAGCAGAGCGCCGCTTGTGATAGGCATTTCAATTGGGGATGCTTTGGCTTCACCGTTGTAGCCAAGCACGGAACAGTTCAGTTCCAGGGGATCTTCAATTCCCTTCTCCACCAGCACTTTTCTGTCAAACTCGTATGCAACCTCCAATGCTTCTTTCAAGCTCTTTCGGTCTGTGGCTCTGCTCACACCAATCGAAGAACCCAAAGAGGCGGGCTTAACAAATACAGGGTAAGACAGTTCCTTCTCAATTTGCTCCATGATCTGCTCTGGGTCAGCCTCCCAAGCTTTGCGTAAAAACCAGCAACTTGGCAGTACGGGAAATCCACAGCCTTTGAAGAAATCCTTCATATAGACCTTATCCATGCCTAAGGCTGAGGCTCCCACGCCGGAGCTGGCATAGGGCAGGTTGCACATTTCCAGCAAACCCTGTAGGCTACCGTCCTCCCCATGCATGCCGTGCATCACCGGGATCACACAATCCAGACGGGCTACCAGGCGATGGTGGTCCTTCCCGAAAAGACCTTTGGCAGGTTCAAGTGTTGTTAGTACACCGGATCCGGCGGTGAGGTCCAGGGTTACCCGCACAATGCCTTTGCGGCTCTCCTCAAAGGGGGAAAAGGTAGCCATTTCAAAAAGTGGTTCTCCGGTAAACCATTCGCCTTTTTTACTGATGTATATTGGGATCACGTCGTAAGTATCCCGGTTGGCAGCCCGCATCAGCTGCAATGCGCTGATCACAGAAACTTCATGCTCGCAAGTTCTGCTACCAAAAATGACACCCAGCTGCATTTTACTCATTGCTTGACGCTCCTTACGCTTCCTGATAATTATCGGGTAAATCGTTTTCGTACAGCACCGTATCCGTTGGTTGAACAAGATCATGCAATACAGTGGTAGACTCCGTAAGGCTGCCCACATGATGGATCTGATCCGGCGAGAATCCACCCTCCCTTAACCCCTCGATGATGGGGATGGCTCTCTTTTTACCAATAATAATGGCGATGTCCGCACTTTCTGCAATTCTCCTGCCAAACTCACGGTTGTACTCTGCTTCCTTCTCCCCCAGTTCCACCATCCCCGGTGTGACGATGATCCGCCTCTTGGGGAAGGAAGCCAGGACCTTAAGGGCGGCTTTAGCGCCGATTGGGTTGCTGTTGAAGGCATCGTTGATGATGGTGAACGAGCCGGGATGCGGTATCAGTTCCAGACGGTTCTTGATTGGCTTCAATTCAGAGATTCCGTGGGCGATCTGTTTAAGACTAAGCCCCAAATCACCAGCCACCATCGAAGCCAGCAGGATGTTTTGGATATTATGCTCGCCAAGCAGCAGGGTCTGGCAACGGATTGAGCCCTTGTTTTTTAAATGCAGATCAAAGGAGCAACCGGATGGGGATACGGTAATATTCTCGCACCAACAATCCCCGTGCCCGGAGGTTAAGCTTGCTAATGATTTGGGCTTTTCCGTTTGGTCATACAGCCCCTTGCAGATTCCTCCATCATCAAAGAAATAGCCATGCCCGTCCTTGGGTAGGGCCTCAATAAGCTCATATTTGGTTTTTACCACTCTCTGAACAGTCCTAAAGGTGTCCAGATGCTGAGGTCCCACGGAGGTGAGAATGCCGATGGTTGGCTTTACCAAGCGGCACAGTTCCTTGATATCCCCCACATGGCGGGCGCCCATCTCGCCCACAAACACCTGATAAGTGGGGGTGAGCTTTTCCCGGATTGCTCTTGATACCCCCATGGGGGTATTGTAGCTTAAAGGGGTGATGAGGGTTGGGTATTTTTCGGAAAGCAAGGTGCCCAGGATATGTTTGACAGAGGTTTTTCCGTAACTGCCGGTGATGCCGATGCGTATCAGCCGTGGGTTGGATAGCAGCCTGCGCTTGGCATCCCGGAAGTAAAGCTCGCTAATAAACTTTTCAATAGGCCACGCGAGTAAGCCCGCTAAGGCCAGCACAAGCGGCAGCACAAGTGGCCATAGACATGGGAGCACAGCCAACGGACTTTGCGCGAGGGCTAGAGATATGCAAAGCATCACGAAAATGAACATGCAATATAAGCGTTTGATGCGCCCAGTGAATACCAATGGTTTTTTAGCGTTTCGTTCATTAAGAAGACGGCTGATCAGCCATCCATAAGCAGCTGCCACAAGAAGGAACAAGGCTTGTGTCAGAACCGTCCTGCCAATAACATGTCCACGTAGGAAAAGAATATCAAAAACATAGAAGAGTACAACACAGCCAACAGTAACCAATATCCCGGGATACCATGTATGCGTCTTGTTACGGGCCAGGGTGCGAAAATACCCCGGAAACTGATAGCTTTCCAGTTGAAAATAATGGACAATCCCCTTGGAAGCAAAGAGTGAGGCGCATACAGGGATAAGGACCAATAGCCATCTGGAAATCGTCATCAGCCCTCCCCCTCCATAAGAAATTTTCGAGCGATCAGCACAAAGCGGTGCCATTCTTCTAGAAATGCGAAATGGCTCCTCCCCTCGAAAATGACCAGACCCGCATCAGGAATGCTCTTTTCCATCTGCTGCCCCATCCACAGGGGTGTCTCTGTATCAGCGCTGCCCCACACCAATAGTGTTGGAGCTTTGATGTTCCCGAGTACCGGCAACAAGTCCTCCGAAACAAGTTTAGAGAAGGTCTTTCGCATTACCTCGTCCAGTTTCACGTAATCCGGGGATCCGTAATGGTTTCTGAGCTTGGTTTGCCACTGTGCCGCCAGACTACCCAGGGCAGGGACATCCTTCATGTGCTCCAGGAGCCGGTTATATCGCTTGAACCGCTGGGTGCGCTTGGCTTGGCTTGGAGATACCGGTTTCTTAATCCCCGCGCCCCCGGTGATAATCAGTCTGCGAACCAGACTGGGATATTGGCTGGCAAGCATTAAGGCCACCCGCCCTCCATGGGAATGGCCAATCACGTCAACCGGGGTCAGCTGGTTCTGCTCCAAGAGAATCCGTACCATTTCGGCATAATCTCGTACATCCCAGGGTTCCTCCGGCTCGCCGCTTTTTCCATGACCAGGGAAATCAAGGGCGAGAGTGGTGGCTTTATCCATCAGATTGCTCTGAATAAAGGAAAAAATCGTTAAGTCACAACCCCAACCATGGAGCAACAAAATTGCGGGAGCAGCCCCGTCTGCGTTGCGATGAAGCTCATAATAAACTTTACAGCCATGGATTGTTGTCTCCAAGCGTCCGCCGCCTTTCTAAAACATCCCATGGTATTCTACCCCAATTTCAGGAAAAAGAAAAGTACAAAGGTGATTGGAGCAAGGCAACTCATTGCCTTACACTAAGCATACTATGCTATGTTTTTCATCAGACAATCATGATGAAGCACACATGTTTGCAACGTATCTGTCTTGCTGGGAAGTAATGTATTCATTCCGGAAATGCGGATAATCAAGCACCTTATCAAAGCTTGATTGCGCGAAACATTGTTACTGAAAACAAATTTAAGCCAAAATCAGAATATATCTTCTCTTCTTCATGCTTATCTCGAAAAGTTGCCTGCACCAGCTTGGCACATCCACCGTGCTCTCATATCGGCAGCCCAGCTTCTCACAAGTTCGAATGCTTGGCACATTATCCTCATCTGTCGTTATGCAAATCGATTCCATGTTCTGCTTTTGAAACAGAGGCAGGCAAAGCCTGCATGCCCGATATGCATACTTTCGACCCCGAAACTCCGGCTTCACCGAATACCCCACATGACCCAGGTAAAATATCGCTTCGCTTTCTCCGAAGCGCAGGCCGATGCGACCCGCCACCTTATTGGTTTCACGATCCCGGATTTCATAGTTCAAGCTCAGAACCGTCCCCAATTGCGGTGTACCCTTCTCCACGCTGATCAACCGCAATGACACTGTGTCATCCTTACTGACAGGCAAGCGATACTTCCATTCAACCCAAATATGTGACGTCATGAGGCTGTCCTCACACTTCTTGTAGCGTGACCTTAGGGAGCAGTGTCTGGAAGTCTTCCAAGACCAAGGGTTGTGTTCCTTCGGTCATGACGCTGGCGGCTCCGGCCGCTATCCCGTAACAAAAGGCATCAAACACGTTCTCCTTTTGGTGAAGTCCCATCAAGATACCAGCAAGCATCGCATCCCCTGCTCCTACTGTGGAAATCGCATTCACCTGTAGAGCTGGAGAGAAAGTGGTCCGTATGCCGTTGGTGAGTAGTGCTCCATAGGGGCCCATGGATACCAACACATGTTGCGCTCCTTTCGCAATCAGCGATAAGGCGGCATCCCGGATGGCACGCAAAGTGCGCAACTTTTGCTGAACCACTGCCTCCATCTCCTTTAGGTTGGGCTTGATGAGAAAGGGCTTCTCTTTCAAGCCCAGCAGCAGTGCCTCGCCGGTAGCATCCAAAATAATAGTATGGTTAGGTAGAGTATGCATACACCGCTGATAGACGTCCTGGCTGCAACCCACCGGAAGGCTTCCGCTGAGGGTCACATAGGCACTACCCTGGGCCTCCTTTTTTAGCAAAAGCAGAAAGGCCTCCAGTTGCTGGCTGTCCATAATAGGACCCGATTCATTAAACTCTGTCACTTGGCGGCTTTTCTGGTCCAGGATTTTCAGGTTGCAGCGGACGTTCCCGTTAAGGGGAATATGGGAAAAAACCAACCCCTCATGTTTGAGCATCGCCATGAAAGCGCGCTCATCCTCTTCGCCAAGGCATCCGACACAAGACGCCTCTATCCCTAAGCGACATAGCGTTTTGGCTACATTCAGTCCCTTGCCGCCTATGTCATATCGCACATCCTCCAATCGGTTGACTTCTCCCGGTTCCAGATATGGGAGGGTGGCTGTTTTGTCTATGGCGGGGTTCAGACAGACGGTTGTGATCATGGTGCTCTCCTTCGTATCCTCGTCCCAATTTGGAAAATGCCCTTCCCAAATTGGGAAGGGCGTATTGTCGCTGCCGTGTCTTTGATTATTCTTCTTCTTCCTCTTCCTTCTTGGCGCTTTCGATGATCTTCTGCGCAACAGTGGAAGGTACTTCCTCATAGCGTTCAAAAGTCATCGTAAAGGAACCGCGAGCCTGAGTCATGGAGCGAAGGTCCGTAGCATACTTGAACATTTCTGCCATGGGTGCTTCAGCGACCAGTTGCTGCAAGCCATCCACCTGGTTCATTCCCAGAATTCTGCCGCGGCGCTTGTTCATATCGCCCATGATGTCGCCCATATACTCGTCGGGCACTTTCACTTCTACGTGCACGATTGGCTCCAGCAGCACCGGGGAGGCTTCCATGCAACCCTTTTTGTATGCGATACGCGCGGCTGTTTTAAATGCCATTTCCGAGGAGTCCACAGCATGATAGGACCCATCATACAGTTTGGCGCGAAGGCCAACCATCGGATAACCCGCCAGCACGCCTCGGCGAAGATTCTCCCGAAGCCCCTTCTCCACAGAAGGGATGAAGTTCCGGGGCACTACACCGCCCACCACCGCATCGACAAACTCGAAATCCTGATTGGTGTCACCGATGGGTGAAAACTCGATCCACACATCACCAAACTGGCCATGGCCACCGGACTGCTTTTTATGACGGCCCTGAGCCTTCACGGTCTTCTTGATGGTTTCCCGATAAGGGATGGTGGGGTCCTCCAACTCCGCTTTTGCCCCGAACTTACTGGCGAGCTTATTGCGTATTACGTCAAGGTGAAGCTCACCTTGGCCGGATAGCAGGGTTTCCGTTGTTTCTGTATTCTTTTCGATCTTGATTGAGGGATCTTCTTCCATGAGCCTGGCCAGACCGCCAAACACCTTATCTTCTTCGCCCTGTTTGCTGGCAAAAACTGCTTTGCTGATGCAGGGAGCCGGGAAGTCGATCGCTGGATACTGGATGGGCTTTGCAGGATCACAGAGGGTATCTCCTGTAGAGGTATACTGCAGTTTGGAGAGTGCTCCCATATCTCCTGCGTTGAGAGAATCCGTATTGATCTGTTTCTTGCCCCGCAGGACATAGATACCGGCGATTTTTTCGGCCTTATCATTGTTGGCATTATAGAGGTTACCATTGCTGCTCAGGGAGCCACTCATCACCTTGAACAGGGACAGCTTGCCCACAAAGGGGTCAGCGATGGTTTTGTATACAAAAGCAGAGAAAGGCTCTTCATTGCTGCATGCCCGCTGGATAGCTTCGCCGTTCTTTGGGTTAACGCCCTGGTACACTGCACGCTTGGGAGAAGGCAGGAAATCTGCCATAACATCCAGAAGGTTGGTAACACCCACACCGGTTAATGCTGAGCAGGGGATTACAGGGGTAATAGCACCGGAAAACATACCGATTTTAAAGCCTTCCAAAATCTCCTCGTGAGAAAGTTCTCCCTCGTCCAAGTACTTCAGCATAAGTTCATCGTCAGCGGCGGCAGCAGCTTCTGTGATTTCTTCCAAGGCTTTGGCGATATCTCCGCTCATCCCGGTGGGGATGGCAACTTCCTTGCGATTTTTCCCAATGCCTTCATAGGCCTTGTTCTCCAACACATTGACCACGCCCTTGAACTCAGGGCCGTTACCGATGGGCAGCAAAATGGGCACCACGCTGCTACCAAATTTTTCACGCAGTTTCTCCTGGACCTTCATAAAATCACCGTGCTCGCGGTCCATCTGGTTGATAATGAACATCTTGCCCACGTTGTTCTTGGAGGCGTAGTCCCAAGCTTTTTCGGTACCAACGGCGATGCCGCTGACGGCGCTGACTAAAATTGCGGCGGTTTCCACCACCCGCAGGGGCCCCATCATTTCCCCAATAAAATCAAAATAGCCAGGAACATCAATGATGTTCATCGCTTTTTGCTTCCATTCCAGGGGCGCTACAGCAGCACTGATAGAGATATGGCGTCTGACTTCTTCCGGCTCAAAGTCCGTGACTGTTGTTCCGTCTTCTACCCTACCCTGGCGGTCAATCACACCGGCAGCGAAAAGCAAAGACTCCATCAAGGTGGTCTTGCCTTCGCTTCCATGCCCAAGGAGGGCGATATTACGGATATCCTTTGTTTGATAACTGGCCATGTGGATCCCCCTTATCAATGATTGATCATAACATCAGAGGCCATAGGCTGCCGGAACTGTTGATACCGGATACACCACCTGAGGAAGCCGTTCTCCTGATGCTTTTGAACGAACGTAATCGCATGTTATTCTATCAGATATTTAGCAAAAAGAAAAGACGAAATTAGGAACCTGAGCGTAAATCTTTTTGCCCTCTTATTTTCTTAAATATCGCGCCTTCAGATATCCCTCCAAGTTTCCGAATTCCGAAGCCCGGATACACTGGATGCCCAGGGTTTCCATACAACCCAGAAGAATTGCCAGACCATGAACTACAATATCCGCCCGATGGGGAGAAAGCCCTGGGAGCATCAGACGAGAAGTTATATCCATAGGCGCCAGTCGCTCCATGTAATGGCATAGGGCTTCCTTCATGATAAAGAAGCCGTGGATATGCTCCTTGCTGCTCCAAGGGATATTCTGAATCAGCGCGGAAAGTGTCGTGAAAGTTCCCCCCACCCCTACCCAAGCAAGGCTACGAGTCAGTCCATCTGAGAAATGGAACCGATCGTTTAACAGACAGCGGACGTAATCCACTACATGATACGCCTGCGCTACATTCGCAATTGGCATTTCCTGATATAGGCGCACAGCACCAATCTGCAGGCTGGTGGAAAAATCGATTCGTTCTCCCTGCCCCATCACGATCTCTGTGGATCCGCCGCCAATATCAATCATACCGGAGGGCTGATCGTCTGTTGCACCCAAAAAGGACAGTTTGGCTTCCAGAGTTCCGGTACACACCTCCGGTCTGATACCCACCGCCTTTTCAATTCGGTCACAGAACTCCTTCTGGTTTTGGGCATCCCGAACGGCGCTGGTGGCGAATAGATGGATTTGGTCCACCGAATAGGCTCGAGCCTTGTCCACGAAAGCGCCTACGCATTTCTCCGCTTCACAAATCATTTCTGATGAAATCACATTATTCTCATCAAGAGCAGCAAAAACGCGCAGCCCTACGCGATCTCTCATCACGCGCTGAAGCTGTGCGTCTGCTGGGTCCATCTCTGCAACTAACATGCGCAATGAATTGGAACCGATCCCAATGGCAGCTGCAAGTATGAGAATCACCCCTATTTACGCCATATCATACTACTCAGTCGGTATCATGTCCGTCCCATAGAGCGCTTCAGGGTTTGTGATAACGAAGCGAATCTCATCAGGCTTCATATAGCCATACAGAGTTCGAGCCTGGTTCTCGATAAACGCCTCGGTTCCTACAAGCTCAAGCGTTTCTTTTAGCGAGGCCTGCTCATTTTGCAGCTGTGTCAGTTTGACCCGGCTCTGTTTATACATGTTATCCACCTGCTTGATTGCCCCGGTGACCTGGCTGGATGACCAAAGAAAGGCTGCCAACATGCATCCGATGATCGCCAGAACCGGCCAAATCCGAATACTTCTGCGCATGAAAAGCCCTCCTTGCAGTCCTGTAAGCCTTGCTTTCGACGCAAAGAAGATATTTCCTGCTAATGAAGAAAACTTTACAAATTTCTTTTTGTTTTACTTAGATTCAGCAATTCTTTTATACGGATGATCACGAAGACAATCAAGCGTCGGATCCCACACAGGTACAAAATTGCGCCGGTGAGCATGGCAAGCCAGTGGTATGGTCTCAGTTCACCAGGGCGAAGAAAAAGAAGCGTCACAAGCATGGCTATCCCACAGGCAAGCAGGAGCAGAATGTCCCCAACAGGTTTAAATCTGCCCTTGAAAATGCGGCTGACCCCATCAAAAAATATAGAAAGGCCAAAGCCCAATGCACAAAGAAACAGAAAACCTATACCCTGGAGTTCAGTTTCAAAAAAAGGAGTCATTTATTGAAAGATGCGCTTCCAGATGCGCCCCTTTCCCTCATGCTTTGTCCCAGCCTGGTATTGCACTCCATCTACCTGCCCCTCCACATGAAGTTGACCTTCCTCCAGGAGAAGCTTAGAAATGTGAAGATTCTGACCAGTCAATACCATTTCTCCAGATTCAATCTTCAGAATCACTTCGTTTTCTTGAAAGCTGAAAACATCCATCACACCTGTGATAATGGCGCGCTTACGCTTATCGATACTTAAGGTATGCGGATTTTTAACAATGGAGGATACCTGTTCCCCAGCAGGCCCGGCATTTGGGAGAACCGCCATCAAAACACCTCCTTTTATGATACCCTATGCCGGGAAAGGCAATTGAAGAACAGTTGGTGATGGACTGGATTACGGAATCCAAAGCGCTTGACAAGTCGTATTGGATGAAATAAAATGCGTATACCATTATGATTTTAATGGTATACGCATAAGGAGGTAATCTTTGTTGCGGACAAAACTTGTTGCTAATTCAGCTTTGATGTGTGCCCTGCTGATCATATCCACCCTTTGGATCAAGTTTCCGATCCCGGGCACCAGCGTTTTATTGACGACCCAAGTGCTCTTTATTCTTCTATGCGGTCAACTATTACCTCCTGTTGCATGTTTGGTATCTGTAGGAGGTTATTTGTTGCTGGGATTAATCGGACTGCCGGTGTTTTCTGCAACCCAGGGCCTGGCTGTGATAGCAACCCCTTCTTTTGGTTTCCTTCTCGGTTTCCCCTTTGCCGCTGCTGGGACAGCGGCAATTAGGGAAAAGCTGAAGCAGGTAAAGGGCGGACGATATTGGGCCTCTCTGGCCGGGATAGTGGTACTATATGCCATCGCTATCCCATACATTGCTCTGCTGAGCATCTTCTACCTTCGGGTGTTTCTTTCCCTTTCCACCCTGCTGCATACCTATTGCCTGGCCTTCCTGCCCTTTGACATCATCAAAGGAATGCTGGCAGCTTTTCTTGGAGAAAGGTTGATGCGTGCCAGGCTGCTATAACAGCCTGGCTGGGTCAGGCATCAGGGAGCTTGGGCTCGATATCCCTGTGTGTCAGAGAGTATTTACCAGCTTGAAGGTCCCCGACAGTATGGCCTTTGCCATAGAGCTTATATTTATAGGTACACAGCCCTTCCAGCCCCATTGGCCCGCGCGCATGAATCTTTCCGGTGGCAATTCCAACTTCGGCACCAAAGCCATATAAAAAGCCATCCGCAAAGCGGGTGGAACAATTGTGATACACCCCTGCGCTGTCTACAAGCGCCATAAACCGCCGCACATGAGCGTTGTGCTCGGATACGATAGCATCTGTGTGACCTGAACCATATTGATTGATGTGGTCAATCGCCTCATCCACATCCTTGACCACCTTGATGGACAAAATGGCGTCTAGATATTCTGTGGTCCAATCCACATCGGTAGCCATTGCGCAGTCGATAATGCTTCGGGTCCTGTCATCACCCCGCAGAGCAACCCCTTTCTCCCTTAGGGCTGATTCCAGCAGGGGTAAAAATGTCTTGGCGATACCCTCATGAATCAACAGGGTCTCAGCAGCGTTACACACTGAATAATTCTGAGTTTTGCTGTCAATGGTTACGGCCAGGGCAGTGGCCATATCACAGGGATCGTCCACATATACGTGACAAATTCCGTCTGCGTGTCCCAATACAGGGATGGAGCTGTTTTGGATGATGAAACGGACAAACTCATTGCTGCCCCTGGGGATGATTAGATCGATTAACTGATCCAGTTTCAGCATCTCACTTACGTCCTCCCGGGACTGGAGAAGGCTACACCAGCCTGAAGGCAGATGAAGTCTGTCTGTGCCTTCCAAAATGGCCTTGAAAAGCGCCTCATTGGTACGCAAGGCTTCACGACCGCCTTTGAGCAGTACTCCATTTCCGCTTTTTAGGCACAGGGAGGATATCTGCACCAGGGCGTCGGGACGGCTCTCAAAAATGACCCCAATCACTCCAATGGGACAGCTGCATCGGTAGAGCTGAAGTCCGTCTGCCAATTCCTTGGCATACGCGATATGACCCAGAGGGTCAGGCAGAGAAGCCAGTGCAGAAAGGCCATCCACCATTCTCTTGTATTTGTCCGGGGTGAGTTTGAGCCTACTAACCAGGGGTGAAGACAGATCCTCTGCTTTTGCCTGCTCAACATCCCGTTCGTTGGCCAGAAGCACCTCATCCTGATGCCGTATCAGACTGTCCCCGATCGCCAACAGTGCACGGTCACGAATCTCGGCAGACGTATCCGACAATGTTAAAAAGGCATCCCGCGCATGTCGAGCCATCTGCTTGGTGGTTTGCTTTTCCAAGATGATCCCCCCTTGCTGTGTTTTAATTATAATACAGCCAAGTAGGCAATGCAAGACAGGGCTGTTCTCCAGTGCCAACGAATCTCCCCCACCTGCTCAAGGAAACGGTACGATCAATCAGATGGTTACACCGTCAGAAGCCATTGAAGTCACACAACTTCTATGGTATGATCTCCCAGTGTTTGATGGACTCCAATCAAGCATCAAATAATCAAACGCTTGGGGAAAAAAGAATGAGCAGAGGTTATCAACACACTTTGGTTGCCAGCTATATCGGTTATATCACCCAGGCGTTGATCAACAACTTTGCACCTTTGTTGTTTCTTACCTTTCAAAATAACTACGGGATTCCTCTCTCCCAGATCACCATGCTGGTCACGGTTAATTTTCTGACCCAGCTTGTTACAGACCTGGTGGCGGCTCGGGTAGCAGACCGGATCGGCTACCGTACTTGCATTGTGGCCGCTCACCTATTTTCAGCCATTGGTTTGTTGGGTCTGGCACTCTTTCCCATTCTTTTGGGGAATGCATACATTGGCCTTCTGCTTGCTGTGATTTGCTACGCCATTGGTGGCGGCATCATCGAGGTACTGATCAGCCCCATTGTGGAGGCCTGCCCTACACCCAGCAAATCTGCAGCTATGAGCCTGCTCCACTCCTTTTATTGCTGGGGATATGCTTTTGTGGTGATCATTTCCACGGCGTTTTTCGCCTTGATAGGCATTGATCATTGGCGAATACTTGCCATTATTTGGGCATTGCTTCCCTTGTACAACGCAGTTTACTTCACTCGGGTACCTATTGCGACGTTGACAGAGCCGGGCGCAGGCATGTCCCTCAAGGGCTTGTTTAAGGAAAAGCAGTTCTGGTTGTTTCTGATGCTGATGGTTTGCGCCGGAGCTAGCGAACAAGCGGTGAGTCAATGGTCCTCGGCCTTCGCGGAAGCTGCTCTGCATGTTCCCAAGATGGTTGGAGACTTGGCTGGTTCCTGCCTCTTTACCCTTTTAATGGGTCTCTCCCGGCTTTTACACTCCAAAAGCAGCCGACAGATACAGCCTTATTTTTATATGCTGGGGAGCATTCTGCTATGTGCGGTCAGTTATCTGATGATCTCTCTATCCCCTTGGCCGGTTCTGGCCTTGGTTGGCTGCGGCTTGTGCGGTTTATCAGTAGGTATCCTCTGGCCAGGAGTGTTCAGTCTGTCTGCAAGGCATTTTCCAATGGGAGGAACCGCTATGTTCGCCCTCCTCGCTTTGGGGGGGGATTTGGGCTGCTCCGCGGGTCCTACTCTGGTGGGCCTGATCGCCGATGCTTCCACGGAACGTCTTACCATGGGTATCCTTACCGCAATGGTGTTCCCGATGCTGTTTTTTGCAGGTCTCCTGTTGCTTTCCAAGACAAAAAGAACAGAGAATACCACCGGCTAAACTCAGTGCTCTTCATCCATAATTTCCAGCTTAAGCAACCGGCAAAACTCCAGGGCTTGCAAAGGAGATACCTTAGCACCCCGCAAATCCAAAGGATCGATCATCCATCCTGAGGTAATCGTGCCCCGTAGGTCCATCCCCGCAAGAGGTGTGAAAGTCCATTGGGCCTGTCCTAGATCGCAGTTTTCCAGCCGGGTATGTAGAAACGTCACATGGTCCCACATACTGTCCCGAAGACGGCAATCATGAAACATGACATGATTCAGCTTCGTTTCGGTAAAAGCTGAAAAGTCCATTTGACAGTTATATATATCCATGTTCATCAGTGTAGCCCCCTCCAAGGTTACTCCTGTCAGACGGCAACAATCCAGACGTACCCGCTGGAAGGAGGTCTGCATTAAGAATTCATTGCTTAAATCACAGTGATCCAGAACACAATCAACAAAGCAAAGCCGCTTCCACTGATTCCCTTGGAATCGGCAGCGCTCAAATACACAGCCTGAGAACTCCAACCCAGTACCTTCCACGTTTTGTAGCGTTTCATCCGCAAAACGTACTCCTATGACATCCTCCTGCCCATCCAGCGCACTCTCCGTGATATCTTGCAAGGGAGATTTCTGCGTAAGGCTGGCAGGCAAATCCGGCAGTCTGAGCGAGCTGACTGTTTTTCTTTCTTGGTTCATTTCACATTCCTCCTACGTGCATCTTATCCCCTTTGCCCTAACATGGCAAGCTGCTATGCTTTCGATATTAATTTTTCTGCCGAAAAGGCCGTCTTAAAATTGTGGGAATAAAGATAAGGAGTAGACAGGCAAGGCCGACAGGCGCGTAGACGCTTTCCACAATCTGCTCAAACCCGATAAGAGAGAATAGTAAAGGTACACCCAGGGTCAAGACAGGAATCGAAGGAGCGCTCAAATGATGGCTCAGCGCCATGTTGCGCAGGGTACACAATATAGCCGTCAGGGTAGTAAAAACCGCCAAATACAGGACTACAAGACTGATCCAGAAGCCTGATTGCCCCAAACTGGAGAGTAACCTTACGATGGGAAAGGTAGCATCTTGAAGGTCGCCATATTGTAGAAGCACATGATTGCTGATAAACAATAGCCCGGTTAGAACAAGACCAAAAGCCAGGGAGGACCGACAGATGGTACGGGTTTTGGTTTGAGCACATTTACAGACGACTCCCAGGGAGATCGCCATGTTCATGCCGCTGTAGGCTGCGGAGAAAAGCACCGCTTTAACGCCACCGGCCAGGGTAAGAGGCTCACGGATATTGACAGTGACCATAGGTTCTTTCCGATAGGCTAGAATTAACACGTAGGACGCCAATATACCCAAAGTGAGAAAGGCGCTGAGTAATGCCAAAGGCTTCAGGTTTTGCTGCGTCAGAAAATACGAGAGCAGCAAGGTGGTGATTACACCGACCCAGTAAGCGTGTTGAATTGGCAGCGCCAGTGCAACCAGATTACCGGAAGCGGAAACCATTGCTCCACCGGTGACTCCCATAAGCAAAAAAACGCATCCCTCCCCCAGCCAATGGATGCGTTTGCTTCTCCCTTGATAAATACTACACCAATGACTGCAGGAATAGGCACGGGTCTTGCGCATCACCAAAGAGCAAATCATACACATGAGTCCGGTCGAGAACAAGATCAGCGGCCATGAAAACCATCCATACTGCGAAAAAAAGACCATAACCTCTCTGCCGGAGGCAAAGCCCGCTCCTACCACAGCGCCAATGCAGGCCAGCGCTCGGCTCCAAGTCTGATTCAACATCTTCCTTCCTCCCAATCCTTACCCATGGAAGGGTACGTATGAAAAGAAAAAAGAAGAACTTACAATGTAAGGAACACCCCTTCCCTTGGCTGTCGGAAAGGGGTGAATAAAACATCATTTTTTTGTGGGTCTGCGTAAAAAGGCCGGTACACCCAGATCGTCGCGAGCAGCGGAGGGGGGAGGAGTTTGTTCCTGGGGGGAGGGCTGGGGTTGCGGCTGGCCCATGGGCACCTGCTGCTCCCCACGTTGTTGTGAGGGAGGTTGCATCCCCTGGTATTGTTGACCATACTCCATTTGTGGAGGCATCATGGGCTGTTGGGGCTGTTGCTGATACTGAGGCTGACGAACTCCATAGTCCTGGGGATTTTGCCCGCTGAAAGGATAAGGCTGATAACTCTGACCGTAAGTGGGCTGAAATACCGAGGATTGTGCTTGCTGCATCACCGGAGGCATAGCAGCGGGGGTGGGTATTGCTCCCGAGCCGCTCATGTAACGGGGCATGTCATTGTTATAGGCATGCTCATCTTCCATGGGAAGGTCAAAACTCATGTCATCATAGGAAGGCGTGGGATACTCCTGATGAATGAGGGGGGTACCTACGTTTGAAGAACCAAAGGAAGAAAACCCGGAACGGCTGTCACCGCCTCCAAAGCTGCGGGTCCAATCCCTCTCACCGCCTGCTTTTCCTTTCACGGACTCCTTCGGCTGGGGAAAAGGCGTCTTCTCAAAGCCTGTTGCAATGACAGTGATGCGAACTTCTTCGTCCATACTATCGTCAATGCCCGCGCCGAAGATGATATTCGCCTCGCTGTCGGCAGCCTGCATGACCAAGTTGGCTGCCTCGTTGATGTCAATGATGCTCATATCCTCGCCGCCGGTAATATTGATGAGCACAGCACGTGCTCCATCGATATTTGTCTCCAGCAAAGGACTTGAAATCGCGTTTTTGGCGGCTTCGACCATGCGGTTTTCGCCTTTGCCATTGCCAATACCCATATGGGCCAATCCACCGGACTCCATGACCGTCTTTACGTCCGCGAAATCCAAGTTGATGAGGGCGGGAACAGCAATAAGATCGCTGATGCCCTGGATACCTTGGCGCAATACATCATCGGCAATGC
Organism: Clostridiales bacterium; assembly: GCA_012729115.1. GTDB lineage: Bacteria > Bacillota > Clostridia > Christensenellales > Aristaeellaceae > Limiplasma. Next base: position 25,670 of record JAAYDR010000002.1, read on the forward strand.
GGAAAGCCTCCAGCATGGTGGTGCCTTTGGTAACTACCTGGAGCAAGCGGTCATTGGGGATTACAACCAGGGTATCAACACGCTGTTTTAGATCGATAACGCCCATTTCGGCGTTTTTCATGCGCTGTTTACCCTCGAACTGAAATGGCTTGGTCACCACGGCGATGGTGAGGCAATTCAAATCCCTGGCGATTTCCGCAACGATGGGAGCCGCGCCGGTACCTGTACCGCCGCCCATACCTGCAGTTACAAAAACCAAATCCGCCCCTTTAATGGCTTGGGCGATTTCTTCCCGACTTTCTTCGGCTGCGCGACGTCCTATGTCTGGCACAGCTCCAGCGCCCAGTCCTTTGGTTAGCTTCTCACCGATCTGGATGGTGGTACTCGCTTTGCTCAGAGACAGCGCCTGTCGATCTGTGTTGATCGCGATAAATTCCACGCCCTTCAGGCCTGCGTCCACCATACGGTTCACAGCGTTATTGCCCGCGCCTCCACAGCCTATGACCTTTATTGTAGCAAAGCTCTGTTGGTCTTCAATCTGAAACTCAAGCACAGTGCATCCCCCTAGTCAAAGTATTGCTTCCCATATTGCGGTTCGCAAAGGTCACCCACCCAGCAAGCTCTTGAAGAAATCCTTAACACCGCCTGCTACGCCTCCGGAGGGTACATTTCGAGACTCAATGGTATCGATAATCAGGTCCATCAGTCCCATTGCGCTGGCATAAATCGGGCTGGATAGCTTGATGGTGCGCTTTATGGTTTCTCTGACAGGCTTGTCCAGCCTGCCTGCCAGATAGTCTCGGCCTCCCCGGTTCAGGCTTAAACCGCCACCGGTTAGGTAAATGGTAGACCAGTTGCCTAATTTAATCCCGCTATCAGTGATACATTCTTTGATGAGTTCAGCAATTTCATCCACACGAGGTTCTAGAACCGCTGCCACTTGATCCTGTGAGAAGGTTTCGGTCTTTACCCCATCTCCACTGGACACAGAATAGGATTGCGTAATCGTGGATATTCCATACACATAATCTCTCTTAATTTGCTCTGCTGAGACCAATGGAATTGATAGGCCTTCCGCAACGTCTGCGGCTATATGCCCCCCACCCACGGGCAGCGTCTTTTGAAAGATGACCGCGTCACCTTCTACCACCATTACATCTGTACAGAGATATCCAATATCGATAAGTACTGCCGTGCGATCCCGGTCTTCCTCCAGGAGGTAAAGCATAGCCTCACCGGTGGAACTGCTGAAAAATCCGCTTACAGTGATGTTGAGATCCCGAAGTCTTGCCATCACGTCATCCAAGAAGAAGGTATCCGCTACTACAAAGGAAACAAGAGCTTTCAGTTCTGTGCCCTTTTGTCCCACTGGCTCCAGGGTTTTCTTACCACCATCCACCATGAACCAGGCAGGGCTGCGATGCACAACCACGCCGCGGACTGGAGAGAGCTGTTTGTCTGCGGATGCAAAGATCTTTTCAACGTGGCGCGCAGTAACCCTGGGGTCGGCCCCTTGAATGGTGACCGTTGCCTCTACTGCGTAGACTCGTGTAAACTCCCCGGGCACGCCCACATTAATTTCACGAATTTTGTGTTTGGATTGTCCTTCCGCTTCCTGAATCGATTTTTGAATGGCTTCATTGAGTAAAACAGGGTTATTCCATTCGCCTTCCAGAAATCCATCATACATGGAGATGCCCGCACCAACAATATCGCAACGCTGTGTACCGCTTGTCTCAGCCACGAGCGTTACTATCTTGCTGGTGCCAAAATCGATTGCCGCGATGGTTGATTTCATATTTAGCATTCCCCTGTTCCTCAGGAATCTACCGCAGTCACCGGTCTGCCGCAGGTACTTCTTGTATGCTATCAAGGAGGAACCAATACACCTACCCGTAAAGTACCATTATTTATTGTAACCTGTTTGGCAACAATTCGCAAGTGAAAACGTCATTTTTTTGATATTTTTGGGAGTTGTGAGGCAGATTCTTCCATGCCCCAGCCCTGTTACTCACATCAAGCTTATTTTTCTCTCCCCCAAATGCCTTATCTAGTTGTCCGGCATGAATTTTGAGTCATGAGGAATGGAAACGTCCAAGATGCCTGAGGTTTTCCCCAGTTGGCGAAGATAAGCCATGTTTGTGCGCATCGCGCCGATCTTTGCCCGCATATAGTCACTGTTTCCTAACCTGACAGTAATACCGTCTACTGTCACAAGATATAAGTTGTCCGAATCTGAAAGATTCAATTCCGAAATCTGATCCCTATACATCTGCAACGCCAGTTCAGACATAATCGAAACATACGCGGAGATTTGTCGTTGATCCTTCACCTCCAGCCTTTGCCCCACCATAATGCCCGTAACCTGAAATCCAGTCACTACAGGCATGTCCTGGGGAAGAAGAAGTGTATTACTCTCCTCCATCACCAAGCCTTGGTCATCCAGCAGGTACTGCATGCCTAGGGATTGTATTGCAGCAACGGAGAAACGCTCCGATATATACAAATAGATCGTACTGGGATAATCTTTTTGCATGGTGATGAGTTCCAGTGTATGATCCTTGGCAAATCTCTGGCGAATGTCATTTTCATCGACAGAAAAGATATTCATACCCTTCACAAGCCCTGACAGCATGGTGATCTCCTGAGGGCTTTTGGTCTTATTGCCAAGAACATATACTGTTTTCAAGCGGAACACTGTACCCTGAAGAACCACCAAGGCAACGATAACGCAGATCAGCAGAAAAAGAAGGCGTCCCAGCAGAGTGTGCTTTTGGCTCCTGTACGTATCCTTCTCAAAGGGGATTCGGCTCGCACGCAAGGGCACAGTTTGATCCGCGTCCAACTCTTCGATTTCCTCAAAGTCCTGCGCCGGCTCATCCGTGTTGACCGCTGCATCTTCCAATACCCGGCCTGTAGGTTGATGTTGATAGGAATAGGAGTATTGATCATAGGCCTGAAACTGGTCTATGGAATCCACTGGATGATGCATCCGCTTTTTATGGCTATTGGATCTCTTTGGCATGGTCATTCTCCTTTGGCAAATCACTGATTACTCCCTGTGGATATCCGCTCCCAAGGCTGAGAGCATATCCTCCAGATGATCATATCCACGGTCAATGAAATGGGCCTGATCCACAATGGTTTCTCCATGGGCTTGTAAGCCTGCGATCGCCAAAGCAGCTCCTCCTCGGAGGTCACGGGCTTGAACCTTTGTCCCGTACAATGCATCCACACCCTGAACGATGGCCATCCTTCCGTTCACCACCACGTTGGCTCCCATCCGATTCAGATCTCCCGCATGGGTAAAGCGGTTTTCAAAAACATTCTCCACAACAATGGATGTTCCCTTTGCCAATGTTGCTAAAGTAAGCATTTGTACTTGCATATCTGTAGGGAAGCCTGGATGTGGCTGGGTTTGGAGTTGGGGGAAGGCCCGAAGCCGTTTGGGTGCATGTAGAGTCACGACGGTGTTCTTTTCTCCTATCACACAGTCCATCTCCTGCAGTTTGCTGAAGATCGCCAACATATCCTTACAAGGAGCGTTGTTCAGCCTAATATAACCGCCGGTGATCGCTGCAGCCGCCAGTAGGGTCCCCGCAACAATCCGATCTGGCATTGGCCTATATACCGCCCCACGAAGACTGGTGACGCCTTCCACGCAGATGGTATTGGTGCCTGCACCGGACACTTTACCACCCATAGCGTTGATAAAGTATTGAAGATCCATGATTTCCGGTTCACGGGCAACATTATGTAAGTAGGTCTTTCCACGCAAGGTCACTGCTGCCATCATGGCGTTCTCGGTGGCACCCACACTGGGGTAATCAAAATGAACCGACCCGCAGCGCATGCCCGAACCATCGCAATAAACCATACCGCCTTCCTCGCGTACCTGCACCCCTAATTGTCGCAACCCGGCTAGATGCAGGTCAATGGGACGCATGCCAATTTCACAGCCGCCGGGAAAAGTTACAGTTGCTTTGCGAAATCTGGATAGTAACGGCCCAAGCATGAAGATGGAGGAGCGAATCCGTTTAGCCAGATCATCCGGCATTTCAAAGCTTGATATTCCCTGGGGATCAATACGCATTTCATGCCCCCGTTCCTCCACCTCGCTACCCAGGGTACGGAGAATATCACCCATGTACTTGACATCGCTTAAGTTCGGACAATCCAGCAGTGTAGTCGGATCATCGGACAAAATAGATGCAGCCATAATTGGTAACACTGCGTTTTTGGCACATCCTACGGTCCATTCTCCATCCAGTCGTCGACCACCCCGAATACGCAAGGAGCTCATCTTTTCACCCCCGTCAAGCTTCACATACTGCATCGTATGTCAAAGCCTGACTTGCGTGAAAATTCGCTTATACCGCCCCCTTGCTGCCTTTGGAAATGCTCAGAAGGATACCTACCGAGGCCAGTAGTATGGTAATGGAACTACCCCCTGAACTGAAGAAGGGCAGCGGCAGACCCGTGGTGGGTAAGATTCCAATAACAACTCCAATGTTGATAAACGCCTGGATGGTGATCATTGCAGTTAGGCCTGCTGCCAGCAGGCATCCAAATCGATCTGAACAGTTCACAGCAATCCGCATGCCTGCAAAAGCCAATGCCAAAAAGAGAACAATCACCACCAAGCAACCCATCAGACCAAAGTCTTCCCCCACGATCGCAAAAATGAAATCGCTTTCTGGATAGGGCAAATAAGAGAATTTTTGTCGACCTTGCCCCAGACCCCGTCCAAACAATCCGCCTGATCCAATTGCGATTAGGGACTGGGCCAGTTGATACCCCTCATCGCTCATCTGGGCAAACGGATCGCGAAAGGATAGCAAGCGCTCCCTTCGATAGGGCTCGCTCCAGGCGTATACAAAGCCCACGGCTAGCCCTGCTATGCCCATCAGCCCAAGATGCCTCCATTTCGCCCCAGCCAGTAAAATCATCAACAAGGCGACAATCATGATGCTGCCCGCCGTGGAGAGGTTAGGCTGTTGTAAAATCATCAGAAACATCAGAGCCGGAAGCAGCAGAAGTGGTATAATTCCACGGAAAAGCTTTTTCACCTGGGGAAGACGAAAGGAAAGAGTGGCGGCCAGGTAGATCACGGACATTACCTTCGCAAATTCCGAAGGCTGAAAACTTTGTCCTGCGATATTCAGCCAGCGCCTAGAACCATTGCGAAATACGCCGATGCCAGGAATCAACACGACCAAGAGAAGAGCAAAGCTGATAACGAGTCCGATGGCTACGATGCGGGGCTGTTGCCACAACCGGTAAGGAATGCGAGAGGTGACTCCCATCAGGACAAGGCCCAGCCCGATACCGATCAACTGGCGTTTTACCTCCAGCAATGCATCTCCATGGTCCACTGCCTGATAATAGGTAGCGCTAAACAATGCAACCAAGCCTGCCAGCAGCAGCAAGGTTACTATGGTGAGCATGGTTCTATCCACTGGGGCGGGACGGTTGCGCAGTCGAGGTACAGGCCTCCGATGGATTTTTTGAGTTAATTCTTCATGGGAAATCAAAAAGCCCCACCCCCTTCAGGAAGATATACGCAGCTTTTGTATGCGTTCTTCCCCTAAGGGGGACAGGACTATCGGTCAGGAAAGTTGGTTCACCAGTTCTTTAAACACCTCTCCGCGATGCTCGTAATCCCGGAACATGTCAAAGCTGGCGCAGGCAGGTGACAGTAGCACATTCCCTCCCTGCCTTGCCAGGGATCGGGCCATGTCGATGGCCTCTTTCATGCTGTAAACCCTTGTGGTTCTGGTATAGCCCACCTCTTCCAGATTGCGCTGAATTTGCTGGGCAGTTTGTCCTACCAGCACCACGTCATGGATCATGCCACTGTCCACGATCTCTTTGCACAAAGGAAGAAAGTCTGCGTGTTTGTCATACCCACCTAAAATAAGTACGGTTGGACTTTTCATACTTTGCACTGCTTTAATGGTACTGTCCACATTGGTGCCTTTGCTATCGTTGATATACACCACGCCCTGGAATACACGAACCTTCTCGATGCGGTGCTCCACACCGGTAAAGGATTGAAGCGTATGTCGGATCACAGCGAGGGGAACGCCCAACGATGCAGCCATAGCCGTAGCTGCTAAGGCATTTTCCAGGTTGTGGGGCCCTGGGATTAGTATCATATCTACATCGCAAACAGGCTGCGATACTCCCTTGGAAACAAAAACCACCTTCTGGTTTTCAACGCAGGCTCCCTCAGCCACCTTCTGGTTGCGGCTGAAGAATAGTACGTTACCCTTTAGCTTAGGGGCCATCCTCGCAACAGTGGGGTCATCCAGGTTGAGCACGGCAATGTCCGTTTCCGATTGGTTTTCAAATATACGCTGTTTCAGCTTTGCGTATTGGGCCATGGTTCCGTGGCGGTTGAGATGATCTTCAGTGATGTTGAGCATTGCAGCCACATGAGGCTGGAAAGTTTTGATGCTTTCCAATTGGAAGCTGGACACCTCAGTGACGATGATATCGTCTTTCTTGCTTTTCAGTGCGACGGTGGATAAGGGATAGCCGATATTTCCCGCCACGTAGGTCATATAGCCCGCGTTTTCAAACATCTTGCCAAGCAGAGTTACAGTGGTTGTTTTTCCATTGGTGCCGGTAATTGCCAGCACCTGACCTTGGAGCAGCAAATATGCTAGTTCCATCTCCCCAATCAACGGTATGGCTTTTTCCTTGGCGGCTGATACAATGGGAGCGTCAATGGGTACGCCTGGGCTAATGACCACAAGATCCGCATCGGACAGGAGGCTTACAGGGTCTTTTCCCAAGCGAAATTCACAGCCCGTATCTTTCAGCTCGTCCAATTGACTCCCAAAGGACTCCAAATCCTTGGTATCGGACAGAATGGGAACTGCGCCGTTGTGAATTAATAGCCGAGCTGCAGCCACTCCGCTTCGGGCCATTCCGACCACCAACACCCGCTTCTTCTCCACTCTCAAACAGTTCACCCCCCTATAAGTGTCAAGATAGCTTACGGAATTAGATTGATGGAAAGAAGTGCGATTAAGGACAAAATTCCGGTAATCACGACGTACATAGCCACTACCTGCTGCTCGCTCATGCCAGAAAGTTCAAAGTGATGATGGATGGGCGACATCTTAAAGACTCGCTTACCATGGGTGATCTTGAAATAGGTCACCTGAATCATAACCGACAGGGAGGACATAACCATGGTAAAGGCAATCAGCAATAAAAAGAGCGGCATCCGAAGCAACATAGCCATGCCGACGGTAGCGCCCCCGATAAACATGCTGCCTGTATCCCCCATAAACACCATGGCTGGGTAGTGGTTAAACCGCAAGAAACCCATGCAGGATCCGGCCAAAGCCATGGCAAAAAGGGCAAGGTTCTGATAGTTGCCCATATACGAAGAGTCTAGCGCCCCAACTGCCGTGATGGAAGCAAACACCGCCAACAAGCCCCAAGCGATGCAGCCTACCACCGTTACACTGGACAGCAGCCCGTCCAGGCCGTCCTGGAGATTCGCGCTGTTAATCATGAACATGATCACCAACGTCATCAGGGGAATATAGAAAATACCCAAATCCCACTCTATGTTATAGAAAGGAATCAGAATCTTGCTGCCCACCATAGGATTCAGATAGCAGTAGGCGGAAAACGCGGCTCCGATTAGCACCTGCCCAATCACTTTCTGCCACCAGATGAGCCCGAGACTTCGCTTTTTAACTACCTTGATGTAGTCATCCACAAAACCAATCAGCATGCTCAACAGTGATATAGCCACCAACGCCAGCAAAAAGTCATTGGAATCATATACGTTTTCGTGAAGGACAAGGGCTACCAAGCTGGTGACCAATGCGAACATGATACCGCCCATCGTGGGTGTGCCCTGCTTCGTCTTGTGGCTTTCAGGTCCAAGTTCATAGATGGTTTGTCCAAATTTCAACTTGCGAAGTATCGGCAATACCCGGGGCCCGACCAGCAGCATGGCCAGCACGGACAGCACGAGTGCCATAATTAACCGCAGCATGGCTTCCTCACTCCTTTGCGTCCCCTTCGCCCATTTCTGCCAGCAACTCCTGTACGACGACTTTCTCGTCAAAGGGCTTTTTCACGCCCATCACATCCTGATAGGTTTCATGCCCTTTCCCAGCCAGCACGATCACATCTCCCTCCTGCCCCATGGACAGAGCAAAACGGATGGCGTCCCGTCGGTTTTCAATAATGGTATACCGGCCCTGGGTTTTTTGAATTCCCCGTTCAATGGAGCGGAGGATCGCATTGGGATCTTCTGTTCGCGGGTTGTCACTGGTCAGGATGGAAAAGTCAGCAAGCCTGCCTCCGATTTCCCCCATCAAAGGTCGCTTGCCTTGGTCTCTGTCCCCTCCGCACCCAAAGAGCGCAATCACGCGATTTCTGGTAAAGGTCCGTACAGCGGTTAAGATATTCTCCAAGGCATCCGGGGAGTGTGAATAGTCCAGAATCACCTTGTAGGGAGTGTTGGTATCCAACATCTCAATCCGGCCCGGCACCGAGCGGACCGACTCCAATCCCGCTTTGATCGTGGGCGAATCAATTCCCAGAATCATTGCCATAGATGCCGCAGCCAGGGCATTGTAAACGTTAAACATGCCTGTCATACGCATGTGCACGGTCATATCTTCCAGGCCTCGCAGCAGGATCGAAAAGGAAACCCCGTTTTCACTGATCTCGATATCCCTTGCAAAGACATCCGCATTGGCGCTGATACCATAGGTTAGGTAGGGAATCTGAATCTCATTCAAGATTTTTTCTGTGGTTTCCTCATCTACGTTGAGAGCAGCATTAAGCACGGCTCCATTCATGAAAAAACTCTTTTTGGAGTTGAAATAATTCTCCATGGTATTAAAGTAATCCAGATGGTCTTGGGAAAGATTGGTATAGCAACCTGCCTCAAAGGTAAGTCCATCCAATCGGTGCATGTCAATGGCGTGAGCGCTGACCTCCATGCTCACGGCTTCAACTCCCGCATCCCGCATTTGCCGGAAGCAACGGTGCAGGTCAATGGGGTCTGGGGTGGTTAGATTGCTGTGTATTTTTTCGTTACCGATCATATTGCCAGTGGTTCCGATAAGGCCAGTCTTAAAGCCTGCCTTTTCCAATATGGCTTTCAATAAAAAGCTGCTGGTGGTCTTACCCTTGGTGCCTGTGACACCAAAAAGGCGCATCTCTCTGGCGGGGTGGCCAAAAAAGGCGGATGAAATATAAGCCATGGCGGAGCGGACATTCTCCACCCTTACTTGGGGCAGAGGGCTTTCCAGCAACCGGGATACGATCAGAGCCACGCAACCGCTTTTCTGGGCTTGCTGTGCAAAATCATGTGCATCAAACCTCGCGCCAGAAATGCAAAAGAAAAGGCCATTTTGAACTTCTTCCCGGCTGTCAATTACGAGGCTGTCTATCTGTGTGATCATGTTCCCCTTGGTTTCCAAAACCCCAGGAACATCTATTAGCAGATCTTGCAGCAGCATCCATCATTCCCCCATCACCATTTGTTGGGCATTTGAAAGTTGACTGTTACCACATGCTCGCGGGGTACATACTCCCCAGGAGCAGGTGCTTGGGAAACAGCAATCCCGCTGCCCTCGATCGCCATTTCCAGCTCTCTTTGCCGAAGCAGCCGTGCAGCCTCCACCATGGAAAGGCCCCGAACATCCGGTACGAAGACTAAATCGACCATTGTGAGGGGTTCTTGGGGATTGGTATACAGCATGACCTGTCCCCCTAATACCAAGCTTGCGCCAGATGCTGGCATCTGCTCCGCTACCTGTTCTCCCTGTCCGTCATCCAGCACGGCAAAACCGAGTTCATGGAGTTCTTTACGGGCTTCCCAAAGGGGTTTCCCGATCATATTGGGAACAACAACCTCTGTTTGAGGCTCACCATTTTGGGGCATGCAACCTAAATAAGGTAACACATCTTCCAGTATTTGTCTAGCAAAAGGCGCGGCGGTTGTTCCGCCATAATCCACCGGCATGTCAGCCTCATCAACGATTACCAGTAGGGCGATGCGGGGATCGTTGGCCGGAGCAAAACCGAAGAAGGAGCCAATGTGTACATCACGGACGATCCTGCCTTCTTTGTACACCTGTGCGGTTCCTGTCTTGCCTCCGATTCGATATCCGGAAATCGCAGCGTTCTTCGCTCCACCCTTACTCACAACCAACTCCAGTAATTCACGCATGGTCTGGGAGGTTTCCTGTGAGATGGGCGTTGAAACAACCTTGGGCAGAGTCCGGTACAGGATACTGCCATCTGCAGCCAAGGCCTCTTTGAGCAGGTAAGGGCGCATCAGATGCCCGCCGTTAACAACCGCGCAGGCCGCCGTGATGAGTTGCAACGGGGTCACTGCTACGCTCTGTCCAAATCCGATCCGTGCCAAGTCCACATTTTTCACCGATTGCACAGGAATTAGTATACCACTTCCCTCCCCCTGTAAGTCAACCTGTGTTCGATTCCCCAGGCCGAAGGCTTTCAGGTAATGGTACATCCTTTCCTGTCCCATACGCAGGGCCAGTTCTACAAAAACAGGGTTACAGGAATTCTGTAACGCTTGAGTCATGGTCTCCGCTTTATGTGGGCTGCCCCAACAGCGGATGGTATCGCCATCAACCTTAATCTTGGCGTTGCAGTAAAAGGAATCGCTGGGTGTGGTAACACCACTGTCCAGAGCCGCTGCAGCAGTGAGAACCTTGAAGGTGGAACCGGGTTCATAGGCATCTGAAATAATCTTTATCCTCATCAAGCTTTGGAGTTCTTCTCCATTATTGCGGGGTGGATTGTTCGGATCATAATCAGGCTTGGAACACATGGCAAGAATTGCTCCTGTGTAGGGATCCATGGCAATCGCGTGAACGGCATTAGCCTTATTTACAGCAAAACATTCCCGCATTGCTTTTTCGCAGATTTCCTGGATGTTGGCGTCTATGGTCAGTTTAATGTTGCTTCCACGGGTGGGCTCCACATAGAGATTTTCGCTGTCATAGATTGCCTGAGACCTGGCATCCACGCTGGTAAGGCTTCTGCCCGTGGTCCCCCTAAGTAAGCTTTCATATTGCTGCTCAAGACCGGACTGTCCTACGCTGTCAATGTTGGTAAGCCCCAGGGTCTGCACCAGGAAAGCTCCTCTGGGATATATTCTGCGCACATCCTCATCATAAAGCAGAGCGCCTGCGTTGGCCTCCACCTCTTGACTTTGTTCCAGTTTACGCAGGATGTCCACATCATCCCGTGATACCTGTCTCTTGAGTGTCACGGAAGCTTTTGCTTTACTGGAAAGTTTGCCGAGAATTGATTCTTCAGAAAGTTTGAGTACCGGACCCACTGTGCGAGCAAACAGCTTTTCGTCCGTTACCTTTCGGGGGTTGACGCTGACAATATAAGCTGTTGCGCTCATAACCAACATCTGACCATGGGTGTCCAGAATATCTCCACGTCGAGCGTATACGATGCCATCGCGAGTCCATTGCCGGATTCCGCGCTGGGTCAGTGCTACGGACTCCACAGTGGTCAGCGTTACAATGCGGATCGTTAGGATCAAAAATAAAAAGACCAGGAGTACAAGCAAGGTGAATACGCGTCTGCGGATCGGAAGTTCAGTCGGCATTTTTATTTCCTCCACAAGATTGGTTCTCTGTGAACCAAGCAAAACAGCTTGCATGGACTCTTTTGTGCAAGCTGTTTTGTCTCTTTTGGACGGATGAGAAGCCCACAGGCTTCCCTGTTTTCTTTTGAACTGGCTCCCGACTAGTAACCCGATCCTGCGGAGGCCAGCGCTGGGATGGGGGTCTCAATCCCTGCATCCATGGCATCGGCGAACTCCCCGTTTTCCCTGGCAAGGCGAGCCTGTGTCTCCAAAGGCCGGGTATCCATGGCCACCAGATGAATGGCATTGGCAGAATCCCCTGAGATCATGTTGAGATCTCTTGCAGCCGCATAGCAGATGGTAGCGGAGTCGGAGGCTTCCGCGATTTGAGCGGCCAGTTCATCGTTGATCTTGGCGCATTCTTCCATGGATGTGTTCATCCTGTTTAGTGCCTTTTGACGCTCTGCCAGAGTTCCCTGTTGGCTAAGTAACAGCAGTCCCAAAATAAAAGCCGTAACGGCAATCAGCAGGATGGCCCCCCGAAAGGAAATACGGATGCCGGGTTGTTCCTCCCGAGCTTTGAGGGATGCGCTCAACTCACGGTATTCTCTATCCAGGTGGGCGTATTCCAGCCGCTTTGCCTGGATTCGTCCTCTGCGGGGATTGTCCGGCTTCAGCAGTCCTGTTCTTGGATCGATCTCACTGTTGGGTAAATACACGCTAGAGTGGACATACATCCTCTCCGTGGGATAGACATACTCCTGTCCGTATTCGCTTTCATATGTGCGATACACAAGGCTTTGTTGTGCCATCGTAATCTATCCTTTCAGCTTGACTCCTAGAACCTGCCCTACTCAATCATCCAAATTTCCAACCTGTTCCAGGATGGAATCCAGATTTTCTGTAAAGTAGATGTCTTCCGCGTGTGCCTTTGTACGATCCATAATACGCACATGGTCAAAGGCCCCACTGATCTCCAGATCCTTGGCTTCACCCAGCATCCTCTGTCTCAGGGTGGCAGGCAGCAGGAGCCTGCCCTGAGTGTCGGCCTGAGAGCCAGGAAAACTCAGCTTGGAGACTTGATCGGAATACCGCTGCACAATAGGCTTTCTCGGGTTCATGGCTCGAATCTCACTTAACAGTTGTGCAAAGACCGCATTGGGATACAGGGCGATTCCCTGAAAATCCCGGGTTGGACCAATGGTAAATGTCTCTCCTAGGGAAAGCCTGTAGGTTAATGGGATGATGATCCTTCCTTTAGCATCAATGGAATGCTCAAAAGAACCAAAGAAGGCATAGTTTTGCGGTCCTGCACCGGGGGGGTTAACGGAGTCATAACCTTCCATAGGCCGCTATCCCCTCTCCTATCCTCCACATTTCACCCCAAAACAGGATGACAACACCATTATCACCCACCATCTTTAATTTGTCAACTCAACAACGCGATATCATGCCTTGAATTTCTTAATATTCTCCGAGATAATATTATGAGTTGTGTGAACTTATGTTCGCACACAATTGGATGTAGGTAAAAAAGGCCGTGATTGCTTGCATCACGGCTGGTAGCATGGTTTTATTGTCTCTATGAGTCCAAAACAAGCCAATATTATTACATTATTGTAACATTTATATTAAAATAAATTTATAAATAAGGGGGTCCCTCTTCCTCAATAATGCACATCGGTGAGAACTGAACAGCATCGCAGGAAACAAGGAAATAGTCGATCCCGTTGCGCTTTCCAATAAATCCGTTTTTAATCCCTGCTCCATGAAGATGGCCATAGACGACTCGTTGAACACCTCTTGCTTCTAAAAGTTTGGTGAAGGCCGTAGACATCCCATCTGCAAGAAGAGGGGGAAAGTGCATCATTACGGTTACAGATGCGCGATCTCGTAGCTTTGCAGCGGCGTCAAGGGACAGTTCCAGCCGGATCAACTCCCTTTCAAAAACCTTTCGGTCCTCCTCCCCCAGGGGATAGTACATTGTGGGCAAAGCCCATCCTCTTGTACCGCAAAAAACATGCCCATCCAAAAGGAGGGCATCATTTTGAAGAGCGTACATCGTGGGGGGAAGAACCGAGCGAACCTTGGTGATGGAACTCCACCAATAGTCATGATTGCCCCGCAGTAGAATCTTCTGTCCGGGC
>JAAYDR010000022.1 GCA_012729115.1 Clostridiales bacterium
CTCCCACGGCACGCCAATTTTTATACCGCCGGAGATGATTGAAGGACAGCCGTATGATTTCAGCGTGGACGTATTCGCGCTTGGCCGGTGCATGCAGTTGATGCTCTGGGGAATGCAGATGCCCTATGCAAGCCGGCCTTTCTGGACTGGTGAGCTGGAGCGGAAAAAACTAAGGCCTGCGGTTTCAGATGCTTTATGGCAAGTATTGTGCAAGGCCACAGCTGCTGACGCATCCGAGAGATACCGTGATGGCTCAGCCTTGCTGGAAGCGTTGAATGCTGTTGAAACCGTTTCCGAGAGACACCATGATGGCTCAGCCTTGCCAGAAGCGTTGAATGCTGTTGAAACAGTTTCCGAGAGACTCAGTTATGGCTCAGCCCAGCTGGAAGCGATGAATGCTGTTGAAACCATTCCTGCGGCCTCATCCAGGAACCGCACCAGGCCAGCGGGAAAAACGAAGCACTGGCGCTGGCTCATCAGTTTATTCAAAAATACAAAACGTTAGCCCGCTATGCTGGATGAACTAGCCAAACTGAAGAGTAAACTAACGTCCTCCACCAAGGGGAGTAAGGGTGGATCTGCGTGACGCAGGCTAACGATTGCTAGAGAACTAGGATTAATAATCGGTAGAAATGAACCTGGCATGTCAAACGATTCCAATGGAAGGTATGTGCTCTAGATGACAGAACGGCGCGTGAGAGAAGTGAGGCCCCCGTGGCATATTCCCAAAATCAGGAATGTGGGAGTCTATTGCCGTGTCAGCACGGGAAGCGCGGATCAGCTGCACAGCCTCGCCAGCCAGGTGTCCCATTTCACGCAGCTCATCAAGCACAAGGGCGGATGGAGACTCTATGATTTCTATATTGACGTTGCCAGTGGGGCAACCAATGAAGGGCGCCCTGAGTTTCAGCGGATGCTGAACGATTGCGAGAATTATCGGGTGGATACTGTCATCACCAAGGATGTCAGCAGATTCGGCAGAAATACGGAGGAAGCGCTGATCTCCCTTCGCTTCCTGACATCCTTCAGTGTCGAGGTCATCTTCGAATCCGAGGGCATCAACACATCCGAAACCAGCAGCGAATTGATCATCTCCATCATCGAAAGTGTTGCCCAGGCAGAAAACGAAGCCCGCAGCGCGAACATCCGGTGGGGAATCAAGAAGGGAGCCACGGATGGAACCTCCGGCTTCTTTCGCAGAAGGTGCTACGGTTACCGTAACAATGCGAATGGAGACCTGGAGATCGTTCCTGAAGAGGCCGAAGCCGTGCATTTCATCTTCGAGTCATATCTGAAAGGCGCCAGCCTGAATTTGATCCAGGGAGAACTGCGTCAGCGGGGAATCCCGTCTCCCACCGGCAAGGACACCTGGTGCAAGCAAAGTATCAATATACTGCTGAGCAACGAGAAGTACACCGGGGACGTTCTGCTGATGAAATCAGTGAGCCTGGGCCGCATCGGCTCCAAGCGGGAGCGCAATAAAGGGCAGGCGGCGCAGTACCTGGCGATGTCCTGTCACCCTCCGATCATCGACAAAGAAACCTTTGAGGCTACGCAGAAAGAGAAAGTCAAGCGCAGCAATGTCATCCGTATCGAAGGCGTGGTGAAGAGAAGAGATGTGCGGTATTCCGCAAAAAAATGACTCGCAGCAAGCGGAGAAGATGGGGCAATGGAAGATATCAACACATCCTTACGGCTTGAAAGATAAAGCGGGATTCTGTCTAGAAGAGGACCACAAAGCTAGGGCTAGACGAAAGATGGTTGCTAATCCGCGATTGATTTTAAACTGACGCAGGAATATAATCTCTTTAGATTTCATAATCCATGCACTTCCGCCCATGAGACCGCAGCCCAGAAAGGAGATTCCCATGCGATACAGGATTATTACCATTTCGCTTTCAGTCATCCTCGCGGCCCTTATTCTCCCTGTCTCCATTGCGGATACCCTTGTACAGGAAACGCCTCCGGGCTTCCCAGCGGTCGGAGAAACATTCATTTTCGGCCGTTACGAACAGGACAATGACCCGAACAACGGCATGGAACCCATTGAATGGCGTGTGCTTGCCATTGAAGACAATGCAGCGCTGTTGATATCGGAATACAATCTGGACGCGATGGCATACGATGAAAAGACTTATAATAGCGCCATAACCTGGGAAGCCTGCTCGCTGCGCCGCTGGCTGAATGATAACTTCCTGAGCACAGCATTCACGAAGGAGGAGCAAGGTTCCATTCTGCTTTCCGCTATAAAGAATGAGAATAACTCATACTATGGGACTGATGGTGGATCGGATACGGAGGACAGGATTTTCCTGCTTAGCATTGCGGAGACGGAGAAGTACTTTCCCGTTTATGGAACTGGAAAAGCGATAAGTACGGCGTACGCTAAAGCGCATGGGGCGTATATTGTCGATGCCTCTGGCACCACCGGATGGTGGCTGCGTTCACCTGGTTTTCATACTGATAGCGTGGCTGCCATGACTCCAGGTGGCCAATTGGGCTATATAGGGTTCTTTGCATGGGCTCCGAATGTAGCTCTGCGGCCCGCTTTGCGCCTGGATTTGAAAACAATCAGGTAGTAATCGTCAGAAGTTAGGGTCACATCTTAGTGAAGAATTTTGGCACCGTTTATGGCAAGCATACGCAAGCGCAAGTTGAACCACGACCAGCGCATGAAGGCCGCCAGCCGCAAGAAGGCGCAGGAGCAGTGACCGGCTTCCAGCTAAAGAGATGTGCGTTATTCGGTGACGAAATGATGCTCAACATAGGGTAATGATGAGTAGGCAATGATTAGATAGTGTGGACACGAGATAAATTTTCTGAGATAATGGTCATACCAAGTGAAAAGCGGAGGTATGACCATGTCCACAGCGATACACAGACACGACATTTCAGACGAGGTTTGGGCATTGCTTGA